>JBMOJO010000295.1:0-4399 GCA_049315745.1 Saprospiraceae bacterium
AAATGCACGCACACCAAATAAAATCCTTCGCGGCGAAGCTGCGGATACCTTGGCCAATAGATACATTTTTAATAGATTAGAAGTAAATTACACGCAATTGTACGCAGCGCTGGATTTACACTCAACACAACCCTGTGGAAATATTAGATTCAACCGGCACGAAAAACGGGAAAGCACATAGAAACAGCAGTTAAAAAAAGACTAAGCACTATATGATAAAAAGATTTATATTTTCTGCGATTGCCCTCGGCATTTTTATCTTTTTAGCGCCAGGCATCATGCTTGCGCAGCGCATCACTCTCCATTTTCCCTATTTCGCAGGCCAGCAATATGATTTTCTGCTGATGCGGGGCGAAAGCACGGATACTGTGCAATCAGGCACACTCCCGTCTGACGGTCGGCTGGTGCTCGAATTGCCGGAGTCCCGAAAAGGCTATGCTGGGATGGTCCGCTGGCTGTTGCGCTCGGGTGGGGGGCTGGACATGGTCTGGAATGGAGAGCACTTTTCGGTGGAATGCCTCTCTGCCACGCCTTCGGAAGAAAACATTGTATTTACCGGCTCGGTCGAAAACCCTTTTCTGAACAAAAATTTCCGCGAGCAGGAGCTGTTGCTGGCCCAATTCGAGGCTATGGATTTGGCGATTAAGGCTTATCCTCCGGAGGCTTCAATGTACGCCACGTTTGAAGCCGAGCGGGAGCGTTTGAAAACGGCTTTCGCCACTTTTCAGAAAGACCTTTCAGCCTCAAATCTTTATGCAGCAAGGTTTCGCGAAATTGTAAACTTTACCCGGGGCATAACACCGATGCTGGGGCCATCCGAAGCGGCGCGTACCGGGTTGGCCGATGACTTCCTGAGCCGGAAGATGAGCTGGGAAGCACTCTATACCAGTAATCACTGGGGCGGGGTGATTTATAGCTGGGTGCAGTTGCACCTGTATGGGATTAAAAGTGATACTGCGCTGTTGGGCAGTGCCAAACGGATTTTACAACGGATTTCGGACAGGGAGCAGTACACGGCATTTTGTGACCGGATGGCGTATTATTTTGTAAAAAACAGCAAGGACAGCCTACTCGCTGCGCTGGCACCGGACATTCGCAGCAGCGGAAAATTGCTGCGCTTCGATGGCCTGCTCGCCCAGTTCAACGCAGTACAGCCAGGTGAACAGGCGCCGGATATCCAGGTTCAGGAGGGTTTTGTCGCAGGCGGGACGCTGAAAAGCCGCACAAGGCTCCTCACACCCGGGGAATTGTCCCAGCAGGGAACAGTCCTGGTATTTTACCAAAGCGGTTGCGGCCCCTGTGAAACGACGATGCAGCAAATGATCGCCAATTACAGCCTGCTCAAGAAAAACGGCTTTCGGGTGATCAGCATCGCAGCCGACCAAGACCTGGCCTTGTTTGAAGAGACGGCAAAAGACCATCCATGGCCGGACAAATATTGCGATGGGAAGGGTTTCGAGGGGCCAAATTTTAAGAACTACGGCGTTGCGGGAACCCCCACGCTCTTTTTCGTGGATGGAAAAGGGAAAGTCCGCACGCGGGCAGGTGGGTTGCCGGAAATATTGGTCTGGCTGGAAAATAATAATTAGACCACAAACATCATCTTATGAATCCCGGAAGGTTGAATATTTTGTTGGCGGCCTGCTCCTTACTTGCCGCAATTTCGCTCTCTGGCCAGCACAGGGTGGTTGGGGGCTTTGAAAAGGTCACGGGTACGCAAACGCTCCAATGGCCAACATTTTCGGTATCCGGGAATGGGCATTTCGTCAATACCGGCAGGGTAAACTTTACCCGGGTTGTCACGCTTACCAACGATGGGGGCATTTCAGAGTTGTCGAACGGCCAGCAACAAGCCTTTTACGGAAATCCCTGTAATACTTCTTCCGGCACGAGCGGGTTAAATGTTTTTGGAAATGAAGTACCCCAGACGACGATTAACGGCAGCGCTCCCTTGCGCATGTATTCGGTTTTGTTAGACAGAACTATTCAGCTGGAAAACGAATGGCAGGTCGTGGGGCCTTTCCATTTTTATAGCGGCCGGGTAAATACTAATCGAAGCAATCCCGGCCATTTCCTGCATGTCCTGCAGGGGGGAAGTATCACCGGGACTTCCACTTCAATACACATCAACGGATATGCAGCGTACACGGGTACCGGGCCTTTTACCTTACCTATCGGCGACGGCCAAAAACTCGGGCAAATTCAGATTACAGGAAATTGCCAGGGGCCTGTCAAGGCTGCCTACTTTTCTTCGAACCCCAACACGGCAGTGCTGCCGGCCGGGGCCCCATTCACCACAAGCGCGCGCGATAGCGGTGTTGCCGTGGTATCCTCCCGGGAATACTGGGATGTTGATGGTGTCGCCCCAACCCAGATTACCTTGTATTTTGACAGTACCAGCCAGCTATCGGGTATAGCCTCTTCTTTATCGCAGATTGTCATAACTGGATGGAATGGCAGCAAATGGGTCAACCTTGGTAATGCGGCTTCTACCGGTACTCTTGCCGGTGGGTCGGTAACTTCCGGAATGCTGGTCCCGGACCTATACCAGGCCTATACGTTTGCGTCCACCTGCAGCGTAGTGCTTTCCTCTGGTCCGGGATCAGACAACCAGACCCTTTGCTTCAGTGCAGCACTTGCGCCGATAGAGTTTACTACAACCGGGGCAAATGGAATTTCCGGTGATGGGGTTCCAGGAGCAAATGGCCTTCCGGATGGGGTAAAAGCGGTTTGGGAAGGCAATAAAATTATAATTACAGGTACGCCGTTGCAAACCGGGACTTTCCTGTTTAATATTCCCCTTTTGGGTTGTAGTGGCCTCACCGCCTCGGGAACGATTATTGTGCTTCCGGCCCCCGATGCTGTCCTGACGGTCCTTGCGGATACGACTGTCCTAACCTGTACCCGTCCGGCTATTTCGCTGCGGGCAAGCGGTGGCACATCGTATCTTTGGAATAATAACCTTGGCACCGGCGATTCGGTAAGCGTTTCTGCACCCGGCACTTATACGGTAAGGGTAACTGCTGAAAATGGATGTCGGGACTCTGCACAGGTTGCCATTACAGAGGATAAGGTCGTTCCGGTGGGTACCTTAAGCGGGGTCTCTGCGATTTGTGCGGGAGATTCTGCAGTTTTTGCTGCGACAGTGCCCGGAGGAAGCTGGTCTTCCTCGGATACGGCAATCGCAGTCGTCAATGCAATGGGGAGAATAACAGGTAAAAACCCGGGTCAGGCTACGATTACCTATACGGTTGCGGGAGTAGGCGTTTGCCCTGCTGCGACGGTATCGCGTGCGATTACGGTGCGCGCATTGCCGTCCCCGGGCACATTGAGCGGTAACCAAGGGATCTGCGTGGGCAGTGTTAGCTTTTTCACCTCCTCCGTGGCCGGCGGTACCTGGAGCTCTTCCAATAACATCGTTGCATCCGTACATCCGACTACCGGGGTAGTGAGCGGTTTATCTGCGGGTTCTGCCGAGATCAGGTATTCGGTTACAGGCGCCGACAGTTGTACTGCCTTTATTACGCGAACGGTTACGGTTACCGATCCACCTTTGGCGGGATTGATTAGTGGAAATTCGGATATATGTGTGGGTAGTTCTACCGTATTTTCCTCCTCTGGAACCGATGGTTCCTGGAGTTCGACCAATCCTGCTGTGGCTGCGGTGGATTCATTAGGGAATGTTACGGGACTGACCGCGGGTACTGCAATCATCGTTTATACGGTAAAAGGTAGTGGAGGATGCACAGATGTTAATGCCGGTCGCAGTGTAACGGTTTCGGAGTTGCCTGTCCCCGTAACCTCATTCTTTCCGGGCGGCGATAGTGTGCTGACCTGTGCCCGACCTTCCCTTACCCTTATTGCCTCGGGAGGCGCATCCTATAACTGGAGCCATGGGTTAGGCCAAAAGGATACTGTTCAAGTGACACAAGCTGGAACCTATTCTGTAACGGTTACCTCGGTTGCAGGTTGTTCAAGACAGGCATCTATCACCATCTCCCAGGACACCGTTCGCCCGATAGCAGGGATCACAAACCTCACGGGGGATAGCATCCTGACCTGCACGCGGACTTCGATTCTGCTTCGCGCTACCGGCGGGTCGAGCTACCTTTGGAATACGGGTGCTGCTACCGATTCGCTTTTGGTGACCTCTGGCGGGACTTACACGGTGACCGTAACGGGCGCAAATGGATGCACCAAAACCGCAGATATTGTCATTACCCAGGATACGGTCGCACCACAGGCAGCTATCGCCAACCTCACGGGCAGCAATGTCCTACCCTGCACCCGCACCGCCATCAGCCTGCGGGCCACGGGCGGCACGTCCTACCTCTGGAACACGGAGGCCAACAGCGATTCGATCGGCGTTACTGCCCCCGGGACTTACACGGTGACGGTA
>JBMOJO010000296.1:0-4362 GCA_049315745.1 Saprospiraceae bacterium
TCTCAAAATGTTATTTGGCGCGAAGCACCGTGAAAAGTCTTTTGCCGCCTTCGGCGGCAGCATATTCCTTTGAGAGAGACATCATTTTTGAGATTTCGCGAAGCGAAATCTCAAAATGATGTCTCTCTCAAGATATTATTCGCCGCCACGGCGGCGAATTAAATGACCTCCTCCGGTAATGCAATCCGGCCATTCAGCGCCGATGCTGCTACGGTAGCCGGTGAAGCCAAAAAAATCCTTGCGTTGGGGTTACCCATTCGCCCCCTGAAATTGCGGTTGGCTGCAGAAATAACCGTCTCCCCATCGCCGGGTACACCTTCATGGCTCCCCACGCAGGGGCCACAGCCCGGACTGATGATGGTTGCCCCGGCGGAAACCAGTGCATAGGCGGTGCCATCGAGCATAGCGTCCAGGAGTACACTTTTAGATGCGGGGGCGATGACCATCCGCACTCCGGGAGCGATTTTTCGGCCTTTCAGGATTGCGGCGGCGGCGTGCAGGTCCTCGAGCCGCCCGTTGCCGCAGGTGCCGATAAAGGCATAATCCACTGGGGTTCCGGCATAGTCAAAAATAGAGGAAGTATTATCAGGCGATTCAGGGGCCGCAATCTGCGGCGGCAGTCCGGTGACGTCAAATTCGAATTCCCTGACATAACTTGCATCCGGGTCCGGAGTGACAGGTGTAAAAGGATAGGGGAGGCTCAGCCCTTGCGGGTGAATAAAACCCGTTTTTGCCCCCATTTCGGCGAGCATATTGGCGATGCTCATCCGGCTTGCAAGGCTCATCGAATGAAATGCCTCCCCTTCAAATTCAACGGATTGGTAAGTCGCACCTGAAATCGTGAGTTTGCCGACGAGAAACAGGGCGAGGTCTTTTGCGCTGGTGCCCGGGGCTAGCTGGCCATGGCAGCGGATGCGGATAGTGGCAGGTACTTTTAGCCAGATTTTACCGGTGAGCATCACCGCGGCAAGGTCGGTGCTTCCTACTCCGCAGGCGAAGGCATTCAGCGCACCATAGGTCGGGGTGTGGGAATCTGCCCCGATAAATACCTGTCCGGGCGCTACATGCCGGTTTTCCACCATAATCTGATGGCAGATACCCTCGCCAATTTCGTACAAGCGGATCCCCTGCTCTTCGGCAAAACTCCGCATAAATTTGTGCAGATTGGCAACCCGCTCGTTTGGCGCGGGCGCGGCGTGGTCAATGACCAGGGTACAGCGCTCGGGGTCCCAGACCTGCTTTCCGCCCATCTCCCGGAAGGCCTGGATGGCAAGCGGGGCGGTCGTGTCGGTAGCCATCACCCCCTCTACCGGGGTAACGATCAGCTCCCCGGCATAAACGGGCCTTCCAACATGTGCCGATAATATTTTTTCCGCTATCGTCTGTCCTGTAGGTATATGCATATTCGTATTACGCTTTGGTATCTATTTGCCGGTGGTGTCCACGGCTTCGCCGCGAAGGATTTTATTTGGTGTGCATTCGTTTTGTACGCGCGGACGCGCGTACAAAACGAATGCACACCAAAATATTACTTCCCAGGGCACGCCCTGCTCAATAGATACACACTTTTAAACCGGCGGATCCAGCACCAGCGGGTACAGCAGCCCTGGAAGGGGATACCCCAGCCAGGCTTCCACCGCCCGGGAGACTTTTGCGACCTCAAGGATATCTATTCCGGTTTCAAATCCAGCCTGGTGGAGCAGATGCACCGTATCTTCTGTAGCAATATTCCCTGAAGCACTTTGAATGAACGGGCATCCTCCCAGCCCGCCAAAAGCGACATCAAACTGCCGGACACCTGCCTCCATTGCAGCGTACAGGTTGGCGAGGCCCTTGTTTTCAGTGTTGTGCAGGTGCAGTGCCAGCGGTACCGTTCCGCAAATTTCGAGGATAGCCTCCATCATTTCCCGCACCTGCCATGGATTCGCCATGCCGGTCGAATCAGCGAGGGCAAGCTCCTGTACTCCGGCGTCGAGGTGGTGGCGCACCAGGTCAAAAACGCGTTTCCTGGGAATGGCACCCTCATATCGGCAGCCGAAGGCACACTGAATTCCGCCCCGAACGATAATGCCATTCTCCCTGGCAAGACGCACGTTGCGCTCAAAATCGGCCTTCGCCGATTCAATATCCATACGGGTATTTTTCAGGCTATGGGCATTACTCGCGGAAAGCGATATCGCCAGGTGCCGCACCCCAGCGGCAATGGCTCTTTCCACACCCTTATGGTTCAGAACAAGGGCGCTGAACAGCACCCCGGGCTGTGCTTTGAGTTGCCTGAACAGGTCTTCTGCGTCGGCCATCTGGGGTACCAGCCCTGGATGTACGAAAGCGGCCACCTGAATGCGTTTCAGGCCCGCCCCCACCAGTTGGGATATCCACTCCAGCTTTTTTTCCGTAGGGACGGTTTTCGCTAGCATCTGCAGCCCATCCCTCAAACCTTGTTCTTCGAGGATAATGCTATCCTTCCAGCCTTGTTCTTCCGTGCTTGATTTTTGCATACCCCTTAAAAAACAATATGGGGTTGTGTGAAAAGTATTTCGCCGCCTGCGGCAGCAGAATTTCCTCTGAAGAGCCACATCATTTTGGCAATTTCGCAAAGCGAAATTGCCAAAATGATGTGGCTCTCAAACGATAATTTGGCGCAAAGCGCCGAAAAAACATTTTCGACCCCTGACGATTCGATTAAAAATTATACGACAGCGTCACCATGACCCTGCCCGGAAGCTGAGTATAGCCGTGGGCAAAGACAACAGGGTTGTTGAAATTTTGATTTCGCTGTTTGGTCGAAAGGACTGTGTCGTTATCGGCAACCCCGGCAATGCCCTGGACGGTGGCATCGTTCATGAGGTTGCGGGCCTGGATACCGAGGCGGATATCCTGGTCGTTCCGCATCGGCAGACGGGCATAAGCGCCTGCATTGATGATCATTAGGGTGCCGAGTTCGATGATATTGGTTCCATCAGCATAGCGTCCGGCATTGATGTTGGAACTGAAATCCAGACCGAAATATTTGCTTTCGTAATTGGCCACAAAGTTCCAGATCAGGTTGGGTACGCCGGGGATTTTTTTGTCCTTCAGGTCAATGGAGTAATTGTTGTTGCCTTCGTTAATCAACGTGTTGCCAAAAAGGTTTCCGGTTGGGTTCACATTGAGTGTCGTACCGGTTCTGCCAACAGGGATTTTGAAATCTGCAAAACGGGCATCCTGGAAGGTAAGGGCCGAGCGAACAAACAACCCGCGGATACCGGTAAAGGAAATGCTGGCCTCAGCGCCCTGGATGCGGTTTTGGCCAAGCGGCTTGGAAACGAGGAGCCCGTCTTCAAAAATAGAGGCCAGGCGGTTGTCAATATTGGTATAAAACAGCGCTACGTCAAACCCAAACCCTTCAAAACCAGTTCGTACCCCGAGTTCAGTATTGAATACCACTTCATTATTAGAGAGGCCATCCGGCAGGCGCAGGAATTTGCCGTCTGCGCGCCTTTCCAGCGAGGTGAAGGCCGAATAATCGGGCATCCGGTAGGCGCGGATGACGTTGCCGTATAGCGCGGATCGGTCGGAGAGCAGATAGTTGGCACCAAGAGAAGCCGACCAGTCGCTGAACTTTTCCACCCGGGTGAGGGTCTTATCGTAGGGAATTTTGGTTTCTGCCATATCGAGGGCGAGCCAGTCAATCCGCGCACCCAGGTTGATTGTCAGTCGGTTATCGAATTTCATTTCGTCCCCGAAAAAAACTGCCGTCACATTTTCGTCGTAATCGCCCCGGCGGGTAATAGAGCCCGTTGTTGGCGCCGGCGAACCGGGCGGGAATATGCCCGAAGCCCTGATATTATTAGGATCCGTGGAGGAGTTGTACAAATAGCTGTAGGTGGTAGGTTTCTGGTTGATGGTAGAATAGTACATTCCGGCACTCAGGACGTGCTGGCTGTTGCCCGCTTCAATATTTTTATTGATCCGGAATTCATTGATCAGGTCTTTGTCCACGGCGTCACCGTCCAAATAGAGGCGGAGTACGGCAGTCGGAGCATAGAAGGTAGGCAGGGCAAAACCATATTTAACCCCCGTTTCAATCGTCTGGTACCGGAAATGGTTGTTGACCGACCAACCTGAGCCCAGGTTGTAATCCAGTTTCATTCCCCCCTGGTTAATCCGTCCATAGCTGCCGCCGGCCATAGCTTGGCCGAGGTTGCGGGTAATTTGCCTCCCGTTTTGATCGAGCACAAAGCGGCGGGCAGGCCCGGAGCCTTCTACGATCGTAAAGTTAATTCCTGTAAGGTTTGGCGATTGATAGGTGTCGGTATTTTTCCACCCTGGGGCAAGTTCAAGCGTGTTGGGGTTCAACGCAACATCGCTCAGGTTCTGGAA
>JBMOJO010000297.1:0-4352 GCA_049315745.1 Saprospiraceae bacterium
AAATTTAATTTGGCGCGAAGCGCCAAGAAAAACCTTTTTACACAACCCCTCAAAAAGAATATTTTTTCAAAGTTTGTAAAACGCGGTGGCGTTATCTCCCCATAGCGCCTGGCGCTCCTGCTCAGGCCAGCCGGATGAAAACCGTTCGATAATCTCCAGTACCCTGCGGTATTGGTCAGCTGCCAGCAGGCAGACCGGCCAGTCGGAGCCGACCATCAGCCTTTGGGGGCCGAAGGCTTCCAGAACGACATTCAGAAATGGCATAAAGGTATCTTCTGACCAGTTGGCCCAATCTGCTTCCGTGACGAGACCGGATAATTTACAGTACACCCGGGGGTGCGCCGCAATACCCTTGATCCCTTCTTTCCAGGCAGCAGAAGGACCTCCCTCGATTACGGGCTTGCCGATATGGTCCAGAACCATCGGCTGATCCGGGCAACGCTCTAGGAACTGTAAAACAGCGGGCATTTGCCGTTCGTACACCAGGATATCGTAAGCCAATCCAACCTTTCCAAGTATTTTGATGCCGCGCAGGAAATCCGGGCGCAGCAGGAAATCCGGGTCGGGTTCGGCCTGGACGATGTGCCGGATACCTTTCAGGGCGCTGAAAGGCTGCAGGGCGTCGAGGCGTTCTACCAGATCGGGGGCACGAAGGTCAAGCCATCCGACCACACCTTTTACGAAAGGAAAATCAGCGGCCAGTTGGAGCAGAAAATGGGTTTCTTCTTCTGATTGGCGTGCCTGTACGGCCACACAACCCTCCATTTTCATTTCGCTGAGCAATGGGGCAAGATCGGGCGGCAGGAAGTCCCGCTGCAAAACGCGCATCTCCCCGTTGATCCAGTCGTACGCTACAGGATCGTATTTCCAGAAATGTTGGTGGGCATCTATTCGCGCCATACGGTTGGGTTGTATTTGGTTGTTACGCTAACTTTATCTGCTCCAGGCCACCGCCCGCTGCCGGGAAGTGCCGAGGGAGTCAATGCCGAGTTCAATTTCGTCGCCTGCCTGAATGTAGCGTTGGGGTTTTAGTCCAAGTCCGACCCCAAAGGGGGTGCCGGTCGAAATGACGTCGCCGGGCAAGAGGCGCATAAACTGACTGATGTAATGGATCAAAAACGGGATGCCGAAGACGAGGTCGGAGGTGTTGCTGTCTTGCATCATTGCCCCGTTTAACTTTAGCCAAAGGCGCAGGTTGTGTGGGTCCGGGATCTCCTTTGCGGTAGCCAGGAAAGGGCCGAGCGGTGCGAAGGTGTCGCAGCTTTTGCCTTTTACCCATTGCCCCCCGCGTTCCAACTGATAGGCACGTTCGCTGTAGTCGTTGTGCAGGACGTAGCCGGCCACGTGTTCCATTGCCGAGGATTCCGATACATAAGCGGCTTCTTTGCCGATTACCACGGCCAGTTCGACTTCCCAATCCGTTTTTTCGCTTCCCGGAGGGATGACCAGGTCGTCGAAAGGACCGCAAATTGCGGTGGTGGATTTAAAGAAAAGCACCGGTTCTTTTGGGATCTCCATCCCGCTCTCTTTTGCGTGCAAAGCATAATTCAGCCCAACGCACACCAGTTTGCTGGGGCGGCAAACCGGCGGCCCCAAGCGCACGGTTTGGGGAAGTACAGGGCACTCACCTTTATGTGCCTCCCACCAGCCCTGCAGCCGCAGGAGGCCATCCCGGGCAAAAAAGTTTTCGTCATAATCCTCACCAAAAGCCGAGACATCCCGCCAATCGCCATTTTCATCAATCAAGCCCGGCTTTTCAGCGCCCGGGGATCCAAATCGAATCAGTTTCATCAGGTATTCAGGTTTATAAATCCTCCATCAATCGGCACGTTTGTGCCTGTGATAAATCCCGCTGCATCCGAGCAGAGAAACAGGGCCAGTTGGGCAACTTCCTCCGGCTTGCCCATTCTGCCGACCGGCTGGGAGCGCGACAGTTTCTCGAACATTTCCGCTTCCCTGCCGGGATAGTTTTTGGCAATAAAACCATCCACAAAAGGCGTATGCACCCTGGCCGGGGCAAGACTGTTACAGCGGATGTTGTATTTGAGATAATCGCGAGCTACGGTATAAGTCATGGCCATTACGGCCCCTTTGCTCATGGAATAGCCAAAGCGGTCCGGAAGCCCGACCATAGAGGCGATGGAACCCATGTTGAGGATAGCGCCTGCGCCCTGGGCCTGCATGTGGCTTATCGCAGCATACATGCCATTGTAAACCCCTTTTACATTGACCTGGAAAATCCGGTCGAAATCCGCTTCTGAAGTTTGGTCCAGCGTGCCTACCTGTGCAATCCCGGCGTTATTGACCAGGATATCTATACGGCCATTTTCACGGGCAATATGGTTGAATAAATCCACTACTTCTGCCTGGATGGTCAAGTCCACTTTCAAGCCCGTGGCCTGCCCACCTGCTTGCCGGATCTCTTTGGCAATCTCCTCTGCCGCTGTTGCGTTGAGGTCGAGTACAAAGACGTATGCGCCCGCCCGCGCAAATTCGCGGCAAATAGATGCCCCGATGCCGCTGCCGCCGCCTGTGACTACTGCTATTTTGCCGTCAATCCGGATTTCCATATTTTTTCTGTATGTTTTAGCTGTTAAATAGGGGTTGTGTCGAAAATCTTTTGCCGCCTGCGGCGGCAAAATATTCTTTGCACACACCTAATCCATAACGGTGTGCCTATGCAAGCCTTAAAACACTTCGTTTTCTGGCGAACTGTAAAGTCCCGCCAGGGGTACCTCCTGCACCATTTCCTGCCAGACCTTTCCATCCGGGAAGGCGTAGTCTTCCAGGGATTCCGGCCGCATGGCAATCGAATATCCAGGGTCTTTCGGAGGCATATAGCACCCGTTTTGAATATGTACCGGTTCGAGAAAATGCTCGTGGAGATGATCCACATATTCGATGACCCGGTTGTGCAGGCTGCCGCTGATGGAGATAAAATCCACCATAGACAGGTGCTGGACGTATTCGCACAGGCCTACGCCACCGGCATGGGGGCATACAGGCACCCCGAACTTTGCCGCCATGAGCAGGACGGCCAGGTTTTCGTTCACCCCGCCGAGCCTGCAGCTATCTATTTGACAAAAATCTATTGCCCCTGCCTGCAGCAGCTGTTTAAACATGACACGGTTGTGGCAGTGCTCGCCTGTAGCCACCCCGATAGGCCGGAGGGCTTCGCGGATGGTGCGGTGGCCCAGGATATCGTCGGGGCTGGTTGGTTCTTCGATCCAGTGCGGGTTGAAGGGCGCGAGGGCTTGCATCCATTGGATGGCCTGTGGCACTTCCCATTTTTGATTGGCATCCATCATGAGTTTATGCTCCGGGCCAATTTCGTCTCTCAGGATATCGGCGCGGCGGATATCGTCAGCCAGGTTGGCGCCAACTTTCATTTTGAGGTGGGTAAATCCAGCTGCCAGAGCTTCACGGCTCAGTCGGCGGATTTTTTCATCGCTGTACCCCAGCCAGCCGGCAGAAGTCGTATAGGCGGGATAGCCATTTTTTAGCAGATGCGCGCGGCGTTCGGCTTTTCCGGGCTCCAGGCGCTTCAGCATCTCAACCGCCTCTATCGGGGTAATGGCATCGGTGATATAAGTAAAATCCACGCAGGCGACCAGTGCTTCCGGCGACATATCCGCCAGCAAGGCCCAAAGTGGTTTGCCTTCGATTTTAGCATAGAGATCCCATACGGCATTGACCAGCGCTGCAGTTGCCAGGTGGATGACCCCTTTTTCCGGCCCTAACCACCGCAACTGGCTATCGCTGGTGAGGCGGCGCCAAAAACCCGCCATATCGCCGGCCACTTCGGCCATGTCGAGGTCAAGTATCAAATGGCTCATAGCCTCCAGCGCCTGAACGACTATCTCGTTGCCCCTGCCGATCGTAAATGTCAACCCATGGCCTTCAAGACCGAGCGGGTGGTTTGTTTCCAGGATCACATAAGCTGCTGAATAGTCCGGGTCGGGGTTCATCGCATCGGAGCCATCGAGCTGCCTTGATGTAGGAAAGCGGATATCTTTAAAATGAATATCGGTAATTTTCGTGCCCATCAACATAATATTTCGAAAAATGCAACAGCACAAAATTATATGCGATTTTAGCGGGGTACAAACTCTAAATTTGCCGATTTTTCCAAAATATTTGCATGTGGTGTTGTGGGAAGGGGGGTAAAGGTAAAGATATGTGTAAAAGGTACAATGCCGCCTTCTGCGGCAGAGTTCTATATTGAAACCGCGCTTGGTTTATTGATTTTGCAAAGCAAAATCAATAAACCAAGCGCGGTTTCAAATGATTATTTGGTGCGAAGCGCCGAAACTCCTGCGAGGCAGGTCTTATATCTGTTGTGGTGTGCGTTT
>JBMOJO010000298.1:0-4324 GCA_049315745.1 Saprospiraceae bacterium
GTTCACCTGGCTCACGTCATCCAGCTGAAATATGTACCCCCGATAAGAGCGTTTTTGGTCCGGGAAAACCGGGCCACCTCAAGGTAGCATCCCCGCTCAATCTTCAAACACAATCCCCCACTTGGTGATCCATGCTTTTGTAGTGCCGATATAGCGGTCAATTTCATCCCCTTGCCCGTTCCGCCTGGGGTCTTCTTCTTTTTCCATCCAGGCCGAAAGCTTGGCAGACATCCTTTTCAGGGCCTCTGCGTAGCGGCTATCGCCCGCGAGATTGCGCAACTGGAAGGGATCGTTTTGTACGTCATACAGTTCTTCAGCAGGTCTTTTGTCCGTCGCGAGTTGAAAATAATATTTTATGGAAGGATCATCGCGGTTATCCAGCAGCAGTGCTTTGGAGGGCCCACCATCTATGTCGCCAAAGATGGAAGGCGTCCCGGGTATGCTTTCATCTCCTGCGGGGGAGCGATGTGGACGAAAATTTTTTATATATAAAAATTTTTCATCCCTAACGGCCCTCATCGGATAGCCGGCCAACATACCGTCATCCAGTCGGCAAAGGCAGTGCCGTTCCCGCTCCAGATAGACTTCTTCCCGGTGTAGACTTGCCTTCCCGGTGAGGACCGGCACCAAACTCTTCCCGTCCACATCCGGCCAATTCCCTACCCCTGCCATTTCCAAAAAGCTGGGCATCAAATCAATCAGGTTGACAAAAGAAGAATGGGTCGCGTTCTTTGCATACCTATTGCCAAAATGGGACACCATCAAGGGCACGCGGCTGCCGTGGTCGTACAAATTCGCCTTGGCGCGGGGGAAAGGCATCCCGTTATCGCTGGTCACCACGATGATCGTGTTCTCCAACCTTCCGCTTTCGCTCAGGAGGGTGAGCAGTTCGCCTATTTCCCGGTCAAAATTTTCGATCAAATGAAAATAATCCGCCAGGTCGTTTCTGACCTCGGACGTATTGGGCAGAAAGCCAGGAACTTTTATTTTATCCGGTTGGATGCCGTGTCGCCTACCGGCGCCAAAGGGAAAAAACCGGTGCGGGTCGTTCGTGCCGAACCAAAAAAAGAAGGGCTGGTCTTGCTGGATGGTGTCCAACAGCTTCTTGAATTCGATTTCCTTTCCTGCGGGGTTCTCCGTATAGCCCATTTTGGTATAGTCGCCGGGAGCCCATCCTTTGCGTTCAAAACCAACGAAATACCCCTGCTCCCTCAGTATTTGGACAAAGGTGGGCACCTGGACATCGAGCTTGCCCGTGAGGTTGACGCCTTCCCCTAATTTGTGCGGGTATTTCCCCGTGAGCATCGCTGCACGGGAGGGGGTACAGGACGGGGAGGAAGCATACGCATTCGTGAATTTGGTTCCATTTTTGGCCAACTTCTCCAGGTTGGGCGTTCTGACGATCTTATCTCCATACGCACTCGAAAAGGGATAGCTAAAATCGTCTGCCAACAAAAAAAGGATGTTGGGTTTGTCTTGCGCTGGGAGGGAACTCCCGAATAAAGACAAGCTAATCAATAGGGTATACGCAAACTTCATCTTTTACCTTTAAAAATTTCGTGGATCTGTACCCGTACCTGTACAAATTTAGCGATTTATCGCTTGCCTCGAGCCCGGACGCAGTAAAAAACTTCCAGGTAAGCGTTACCTCGACATGCACTATGAGACGACCCGTTTTTATCTGCTGGCTAATCTTGGTTTTCTATGCTCATTGGGTTACCTTTGGCTCAGGCCGATGCGCTTTTTGCTTTTCCCTCAAGGATAACCATTCAGCCCACCCTTTTTTTCCGCCTCTTCATACAAAAACGCCAACAAAACTAGTTTGACATGACCAGCAAAACGAAGCATACCATTTTAGGTGCAGGAGGACCCATCAGCATAGAACTTGCCAAAACCTTGAAAGACTACACCTCCGATATAAGGCTGGTGAACCGGAATCCCGAAAAAATAAACCCTACGGATACCCTATTCGCAGCGGATCTGACCCAAAAAGAAAATATTTTCAAAGCCATAGAAGGCTCGGAAGTTACCTATGTAACCATCGGGTTCCCCTACAAGACAAAAGTATGGCAACAAACTTGGATACCTTTTATCCAAAATGTAATCGCAGCTTGTTTAGAATACGATTCCAAACTTGTATTTTTCGACAACGTCTATGCTATCGGCAGGGATAATATAAAACATATTACAGAAAACTCACCCCTAAGCCCAAGCAGCCAAAAAGGGGAAATTCGCGCTGAAGTTGATAGACTCCTTTTGGAAAGTATGGACAAAAATAACTTGCAAGCGATCATAGCAAGGGCACCTGATTTTTTTGGCGGCACTGCAAGGCAGAACAGCATGATTATGAATCTTGTCTATGAAAATCTTCTAAAAGGCAAAAAGGCGCAATGGTTCTGTAACGCCAAAGTAGTCCACTCAATAGGCTATGTGCCCGACCTCGCCAAAGGAACCGCTATACTTGGGAACACGCCTGAGGCATTCGGTCAGATTTGGAATTTACCAACTGACCCTCAAAGAATTACGGGCGAAGAATGGATACACCTTTTCGCTACGGCCATGGGTGCAAAAAAAGAATATACGGTTCTACCAAACTGGCTGGTAAAGGGTATAGGCCTTTTTGTGCCCATAATGAGTGAATTGGCAGAAATGAATTACCAATACGATAGGGAATATTATTTTGACAGCTCTACATTCAACGGCTATTTTAACTTTAAGCCGACGTCCAATGCGGCAGCCGTACAACAAACGATTGAGCAAATGAATAGTACAGCGGGGACGTAAGCCTACCCCACCCGCTGCTCCCTAAAGAAGGAAAAGAAAAATTTATACTTTAAAAAGATTTCCCAAAAGAAGTCGGTGCGAAAGGTTTGTATTTCATACCTGTCGCTGAGCAGGTCATCCTCGTCCAGGGTATGTTCGAGGAGAAGGCCATCTCTTGCCTCAATGGTCTTAGCCGCCTCAATTGCTTGCCAATCCAAGGTTCCTGACTGTGCGAGCTTATACCAAAGCCGGCGGATTTTTTTTAATATCCCGGTATTCAGGTTGATGGGATCTACCCAGGTAGTGTCGTTATCGACATATACCGTACCATCGGGAGCATACTCTACCTGTTTATCTACGTGCAGTACATTGAAGGGGAGCAAAAAGTCGTTTCCCCTGTTGGGGTTGCAGCAGGTAATTTCTCCGGACAAATCCGACACCCTTCCCGCACAGGCGGCTACTATGTTCTGATAGGCGATATGATGGGGAAAAGGCGGTAAAACCTGCACCATCTCTGCTCGTGCGAACTGGTTTTGTAAAACCACTGTACGCATAAGTATGGGTGATGCTTCCTGATAGGCACGAAGCGAATCTAATTCACTACAGGATCTCGGGACAATGTGTTCCAGAGTGATGCGTTCCCCAGAGAGATCCCTGCAACAATAGCAGCACACATCGCCCTGCTCCTCGCGGCAGAAATGGCGCAACGCCTCTTTGTCGATGTCATCGTACCCAATATTGATGTATCTATCCTCCTGCCACTGCCCCTGGATAAAGTTTTCGACAAACGCGATGGCCGCCGGGTTGTTTTTTTCCAAACGTACCATGGCGAGCCTATTTCTTATTCATCTGAACACGGTTACGGATTTCTCGCTCGATAAAATCGTTATCATTCCCTACGATGTTGAATAATTCCGTTTTCAAGCGATGGGCTTTTTCCTCCATGTTTTTGGTCAGGAGGATGACGATGGAATCCACCAGGCGATCAATTTCGGACTTGCGGTGTTTTGCGCCCATCACCTCCGTGAGGCTCGTAGCGTAATCTATCCCATAGATGTTGCCGACGTACTGCATGGTGTAGTTCCCATCCTGTACGTCCAGTTTGATGAGCTTACACGCCTCCCCGTCCACCAGGATATTGCTGATGGCCAAGGGGGAGTGGGTGCTGAAGACAAACTGGATCTCCGGGAAGGCGTTTTGGAAGCGGTGGATGACCTCCTGCTGCAAGGTAGGGTGCAGGTGCAGTTCCACTTCATCAATCATCACAACGCCTTGGGGCTCGCGCTCCCCTTTCGTAAGGATGAAGGCGCGGTATGCCAAATCAAAGACGATGTGGAGCAGGCGTTTATACCCCATGGGCAGCATTTCGGCAAATACAGCACCGCCCTTGGCGAACTCAAAGCGCACCGAATAGTCCGATTTGGCAATTTTACTAGCGCTCACGCCAGAAACCGCAAACTCATCGTTGATGAACCGGTACTTTTCGCTTGCAGGGCCCGTAAACTTGACAATCCTGTCCTCGATGTATTTTTTCTCGGATGCAAACAACTCCCGCCTGGCT
>JBMOJO010000052.1:0-18963 GCA_049315745.1 Saprospiraceae bacterium
CCGCGATTTCGCTTCGCGAAATCGCGAAAATGACGCGTCTCTCAAAACATAATTCGGCGCGAAGCGCCGCGAAAAACCTTTTTACACAACCCCTTCCCCCCTTTAACGCAGTTGGCGAAGATACATTTGAACCGTATTCTTCAGCCCGTAATACAGCGCATCACAAATGAGGGCATGGCCTATAGATACTTCCAATAGTCCAGGTACTTCAGCAGCATAAAAGCGGAGGTTGTCCAGGTTGAGGTCGTGGCCGGCATTAACCCCGAGCCCCATTTCGTTGGCAAGGCGGGCACAGCGGCTGTGGGGCTCCACTGCCTGGACAGGGTCCACAGCAAATTGGGCGGCATATTTCCCTGTATAAAACTCGATACGATCTGCCCCGACCGCTTTGGCGCCTTCCACAAAGCGTTCAACGGGATCCACAAAGAGGGAGACCCGGATATGCTTTTCGTGCAGGCGGGCGGTAATCTCTTTCAGAAAACCTGCATGCGCCACTGTATCCCAGCCCTGGTCGGAAGTGAGCGCCTCCGGGCTATCGGGTACGAGCGTACACTGGGCAGGTGGGTTGTCGAGTACGAGGCGCATAAACTCCTCTGCGGGGTTCCCTTCGATATTGAATTCCGTCGTCACCGTTTCCCGCAAAAGCGGGATATCGTCGTAGCGGATATGCCGCTGGTCGGGGCGGGGATGGACGGTGATTCCCTCGGCGCCAAAAGCCTCGCAATCGCGTGCGATCTTGAGGAGGTCGGGCAGGCAGCCCCCCCTCGAATTCCGGATCAGGGCGACTTTGTTGATATTTACGCTCAAACGTGTCATAGGCAAAAAAACATCGGTTTTTAACCGGATAGATGATAAGTGTGTTTATTTTGTAGCCTTATTTGGCAAATGATCGCTGCAGAGGCTATTCAAAAGATTGAAAATGGGGTCAGGACTGCAAATGCCGGGCGGGCAAATTTCGGAAAAAGCACGTAATTCCCCTGCGCTGGCGCTGATATTTTTACTTTGGGCGTGTTTATTGGGCATGTTGCTGGGCAATCTCCTGGTGCTTAGCCTCGCAAGCCTGATCGGGGCCGACATGGCGCTGCTGCAGGGCATGGAGGTGACAGGAATCGGCAGGAGTGAACGGGACCAGATGCGGGCGGCGATGCTGATTGCCCATTTATGTACTTTTGCACTCCCGGCGGTTTCCATCGCCCAATGGCTCAATGGTGCAGGCTGGAAAGACGGCCTGGCCTTGTCGCGCCCCCCGGCGTGGAAGGCCATTGCCGTCGGGATAATATTCATCGGCCTGAGTTTTCCGCTGTCCCAGTACCTGTACTGGTGGAACCTCCAGTTGCCGCTCCCGGAACAGCTGCTGGAGATGGAACGTTCGGCAAATGAAGTTGTAAAGGTATTCATTCAGATGGACGACATCGGCGAGCTCTTGTTCAATTTACTTACGATCGGCTTTGTTGCGGCAATTGGGGAAGAGTTGGTTTTCCGCGGCCTGGTACAACCCCGCTTGTCGAAGTTGCTCGGCAGCGAGATCGCGGGAATCTGGGTAGGTGCAGTCTTGTTCAGCGCAATCCATTTCCAGTTTGCGGGGTTTTTGCCCCGTATGGTCTTGGGCGCTACCCTGGGGTATTTATTTTTCTGGACCCGCAACCTCTGGGTACCTGTAACCGCGCACTTCTTCTTCAACGGGGTGCAGATCGTCGTCCAATACTTGTTTAAAGATCAGATGGAAGCGCTCGATCCCGAACGTATGCAGCAGCCCCACTGGGCCGTAGGGCTGCTTCCCCTGTTGGGAATGGTTTTTTTGGCAAAATATTTCAAAACACGCAGGACAAAAGACTATGGCATTTGATGCACTTCGGACCAGGTTCATCACCTCGGTTTTTTTTGTAGTTGTTATGCTGGGCGGTGTAGTTGGTGGGAAATATACTTTCTCTATATTATTCTCGTTGATTGCCTTACTGTGCCTTTGGGAATTCCTGCATGCAGGGCTAAAGGAAGAGGGGGATTCCAAGCACCTCATGCGCTGGACGGGCACGGTATTTGGGATACTGCCTTTCGCCACATTGCTTGCCGTCCGGCTCGGGTTGATTTCCACGGCTTATTTGCTGCCCGCGGCCGCTTTTTTCCCCCTGCTCCTTTTCATTGTCTTCCTGATCGCTTTGTTAGGGGAAGAAAATGCCCCGTTCCATGCTACGGGTCAGGTGTTCACAGCACTTATTTATATCGGCATTCCATTCGTTCTGCTCGGGCTCGTTGCATTTGACGCCAGCGGGGGCTACCGGACAGCCATCGTCCTTGGCCTTGTTTTACTGACGTGGACCAACGATACGTGGGCCTATATCATTGGGTCGAGATTTGGAAAAACCCCGCTTTTGCCCAGGATATCCCCGAAGAAGACCTGGGAAGGTACCCTTGGGGGCGGTATCGCTGCCCTGCTGATGGGAATGGCGATTGCGCAGTTTACCCCCACGATTGCTTTAGGCCACTGGCTGGCGCTAGGCTTGCTGGTTTTCGTTTTTGGCACCTTGGGCGACTTGGTCGAGTCCATGTTCAAGCGTAGCCGCCAGATCAAGGACAGTGGCCAACTGCTGCCGGGGCATGGTGGCCTCCTCGACCGGTTCGATGGGTTTATCTTCCATCTGCCTTTTACTGCGGCTTATGTGCTAATGGTACTCTGACCCCCAATCTTTGTGTAATCGAATTTGTTGCGATGGATGATCGAGGTGGGATAGTGCATTGCAAGCCCACCTGCAGGAAATAAAATGCCCTAAAGCCTTTTGCCATGAAAAAAACACACATCTTCCTGTTCCTGGCCTTTATGCTATTTAGACCGGCAGGCTCCACGGCACAAACGGTGCAACTTCTTGATTCTGCTTTGAACAGCCTGTACGAGCGGCAACTCTTTAACGGCACAGTGCTGTATGCAGAACGGGGAAAAGTACGGTATAAAAAAGCCTTCGGCGTGGCCAATAGCGCAAGCGGGGAGTTGCTCGAAACGCAGTCTGCCTTTAATCTGGCTTCTGTCGCCAAACAGTTTGTCGCCATGACCATCATGATCCTGCAGGAACAAGGTAAAATCCGGTATGACGACGCCGTGCGCAAATACCTGCCGGAGTTTCCCTATGCCGCACCCACCATCCGCCATCTGCTCACCCACACCTCCGGGTTGCCGGAATACTTTGACCTGGCTACCCGGCATACCGGCACACTTGATACCCTTGACAATAAGGATATCCTGGAACTCCTCATCCAGCACAAGCCCGATCTGGATTTCACCCCGGGCGAACGCTGGCAATATTCCAATACCGGTTACGTCCTGCTGCCCCTTATCGTCGAGCAGGTTTCCGGACAGCCCTTCGAGGTTTTTTTTCAGCAGCGCATCGCTGTTCCCCTGGAGCTGAAAAACACCCGGGTATATCACCTCAAACTCGAAGGACAGCCTGAAGGGCGCGTTTATGGGTTCCGCAGGTTTGAAGGAAACCCCATTGCCGCTGACCTGGGGCGCTTCGACGGGACGGACGGCGACGGCAACATTTATTCCTCCGTCGAAGACTTGCTCAGGTGGGACCAAGCGTTGCACAGCGAAAAACTTGTGCGGAAGGCCACCATGCAGGAAGCCCTGGCCCCTGTACGGCTCAACGACGGCAGCGCCTATCCCTATGGGTTTGGCTGGGCCATTGGAGATAGCGGTGCTACCTTCTCCCATACAGGCGGATGGGCGGGCTTCCGCAACCTCATTATCCGTTCGGCAGACAACTCCAGGACACTGATCCTCCTGGGCAGCGATGCCAATGCCCTGCACCTGACAATCGGGCGGGAATGGTTTTATGGCCGGCCGCTGCAGCTCCCCATTACCCATCTCATCCGGAACGTCCTGCTTGTTGATGGTACCGGTATGCCTGCCCGCGAGGCCTCCGTCAGGTTGATCAACGACCGTATCCTCGAGATCGGTAAGCTGCTGCCAAACCGTGGCGAGGAAGTCACGGAAGGGCGCGGCCTCGTCCTGGCCCCCGGATTTATTGATACCCACAGCCACCACGACTGGTCGCTGGACGACCAGCCGGAGGCGATTGCCGCGCTCAACCAGGGGATTACCACCATCATCGCCGGGCAGGACGGTGGCGGGTCTGTGATGGACAGCCTGGATGCCAGGCTCGGCCGGCAACCCGTCGCCATAAATGTCGCTACCTATACCGGGCACACCACCCTGCGCCGAATCGCAATGGGCGGCTTGGGCGGATTGTTCCGGCAGGCGACCCCAGTAGAAGTCGAAAAAATGAAAGGATTGCTCGCAGAGGAGCTCAAAAAGGGCTCCCTGGGGCTTGGAACGGGGCTGGAATACGAAAGTGCGTTCTATTCCAGTCGCGATGAGGTGCTGGAGCTGGCCAAAGTCGCCGCACAGTATGGCGGGCGCTACATCAGCCACATCCGCAGCGAAGATACCGAACTCGAAGATGCCCTCGAGGAAATTATCCAGATTGGCAGGGAAGCAGACCTCCCTGTTCAGATCGCCCATATCAAAGTATCTATCAAAAGCAAATGGGGATACTCCAGGTGGGTAATCCAGGAGTTGCAGAAGGCCAGGGCAGAGGGTATTGATATCACAGCAGATTGTTACCCCTACGATTTCTGGCAGTCCACCCTCAAAGTACTATTCCCGAAACGGGACTATACCAACCCTGCCAGTGCCGAGTATGCCGTGACCAGCCTCGTGGATCCGGCGGGCACCTACCTCGTCCGCTTTGCCCCACAGCCCGAATACGCGGGCCGGTCGCTTACTGCTATCGCCGAACAACGCGGAGAGACGCCCGCAACGACCCTGCTTTGGTTGCTGGCAGCGGCAGATGCCTACGAAGCTGCCCATCCCGAAGCCAGTGTAGAAGGGGTGATGGGAAAAGCAATGAGCGAGGAGGATGTCATGAACTTCCTCGCATGGCCCCATACCAATATTTGCTCTGATGGCTCAACGGAAGGCCACCCCCGTGGCTATGGTGCCTTTACCCGCGTCCTCGGGCGTTACGTCCGCGAAAAGCAACTCTTCGCCCTCGAGACGGCCATCCATAAAATGACCGCCCTGAGTGCAGAACATACCGGAATTAAAAATCGGGGCATCATCGCGCCCGGATTTTTTGCCGACCTTACCTTGTTCGACCCCGAAACGGTAAAGGACAATGCTTCCATCGGCAACAACAAAGCCCTTTCCTCGGGTATCGAAATGGTTTGGGTCAATGGAAAAGTCGTATATTCGGGCGGGAAACCTTCCGGGGCTTTTCCCGGTAAACTCCTGAAGCGGTAAACCCTTTTTTCAACAGACTTGTTGTGATGCGTTATCGTAGTGGGAAAAACAGTCATTTTCAACCCATGAGCCTCCCATCACAACAAGTCTGATCAGCGCAGCGCCTTCGGTTAGGCATAGCCAGAGCGGCTGCTCCGCTATGATCACCCTGCCTAAACAACTAACCTATGGATATTCAGACCTGGACGTTTCTCATTGTCGGCCTTTCTTTCGCCTTGTATATCGGCATTGCAATCTGGTCGCGCGCTTCTACCACAAAAGAATTCTATGTTGCCGGGGGCGGCGTATCCCCTGTCGTCAACGGTATGGCAACTGCCGCCGACTGGATGTCGGCGGCCTCGTTTATCTCCATGGCGGGGATTATTTCATTTGCCGGGTACGATGGTTCGGTGTATCTGATGGGCTGGACGGGGGGGTACGTCCTGCTGGCGCTTTTGCTCGCACCGTACCTGCGCAAGTTTGGGAAATTCACCGTGCCGGATTTCATCGGCGATCGGTATTATTCCAGGACGGCCCGTATCGTAGCGGTCATCTGTACCCTGTTTATATCGTTCACCTATGTTTCCGGGCAGATGCGGGGCGTGGGCATCGTATTTTCGAGGTTCCTGGAGGTGCCGATCAATACTGGGGTCATCCTGGGAATGGCGATTGTATTTTTTTATGCCGTACTCGGCGGGATGAAAGGGATTACCTATACCCAGGTTGCGCAGTATTGCGTCCTGATTTTTGCGTATATGGTACCTGCCATTTTTATCTCCTTTCAAATGACCGGTAATCCGGTGCCCCAGCTTGCCTTTGGCGATATGCTCGATAAGCTGGACGGCCTGAGCCAGGAGCTGGGCTTCGGCGGATATACCTCCGGGACCAAGCCAATGATTGATATTTTTTGTATCACTGCAGCGCTTATGCTGGGCACGGCCGGGCTGCCGCACGTCATTGTACGATTTTTCACCGTGCCTAAGGTGCGGGATGCCCGGATTTCCGCGGGGTGGGCACTTCTGTTCATCGCCATCCTATACACTACCGCCCCTGCAGTAGGTGTTTTTGTCAGGACGAACCTGATTGAAAAAATCTCCGAAAAGCCCTATCGGGACGCCCCCAGGTGGCTGACCAAGTGGGAATCGGCCAATCTGATCGCGTTCAAGGATAAAAACGGCGACGGAAAAATCCAGTACTACAACGATTTGAGCCAAGACGCCGCCTTTCTCAACGAAGCAAAACAAAAGGGCTGGAAGGGTAACGAGCTGACGATTGACAAAGACATCATGGTACTGGCCAATCCTGAAATCGCCGGTTTGCCGGCCTGGGTCATTGCCCTCGTTGCTGCCGGTGGCCTGGCGGCTGCGTTGTCCACTGCCGCCGGGCTCCTCCTGGTCATTTCCGCTGCTATTTCGCACGATTTGCTCAAGAAGGCCTTTCGTCCGGATATTTCCGAAAAGGGGGAGCTGCGCGCGGCACGGATTGCAGCGGCGGCAGCCGTCCTCTGCTCCGGGATTATCGGCATTCACCCGCCCGATTTTGTGGCCGCTATCGTAGCCTTTGCCTTTGGCCTTGCCGCTTCTTCTTTTTTCCCGGCTATCGTACTTGGTATTTTTGACAAACGGACGAACAAGGAAGGGGCCGTCGCCGGCATGATTACCGGCCTCCTGTTCACCTCTGCCTATATCGTCGGTTTTAAATTCCTGGGGTGGCCGGAATCGCGTTATCTGCTCAACATCTCCCCCGAAGGTATCGGAATGGTCGGCATGTTGGTCAATGTTGCCGTGACCTTGGTGGTTTCCCGGCTGACTCCCCCTCCCCCCGCCGGCATACAAAGCCTGATCGAAGATATCCGTATCCCAAGAGGGGCCGGAAAAGCGACGCACGGCTGAAAGAAGCTGCCGCACAAGGGGATTTTTGGCGTTTCGCGCCAAAGAATAATTTTGACCCGTGCTTGATGCGTTGATTTCGCAAAATCAACGCATCAAGCACGGGTCAAATATAAAATTCCGCTGTCGCAGGCGGCGGCTTAGGGATGAGACAGGCTGCTCTACAAGAGAATCTGCTGCCGCTTCTCCCGTCAGCGCCCCAGGAACAGCTCCCCGAAGCTGACGCTGATGGAAATATTCGGATAGAACTCCGATTTGGGACGGAATGTAAGCTTTTTGATGCCTGGGGTTGTTTCGTTCATGCTGAAATTCATCCCCTTTGGCAGGCTGAGCCTGCTGTTTTGGGCGGAGAGGCTATAATGATAGCGCGCCAGATCCGGGGCATAGAGGAATACCTGCGAATGATCTGCGCGAAGGTTCAGATCGAGCAGGCCCGCAGCCGCAAAAAGTTTGATCAGGCCGTATTGAGCATTAATATCGAAGCGCCCGCTCAGCTCTTTAAGGGTGATATCCGTCCGGCGTGCGGTAATCGCTACATTTCCATCGAGTTTTTCCCCGGTAATATTCCCAAAAAAAGTATTGACATCCATCCAGCCCTGGATATTCTGGAGCCCGATTTGGCTGAAGCGGCTATTGATCCGGAGGCGGTTGCTCAGGTTTTCTATATCTGCGATGCCGTAGTTCGTTTTCAGATAGACCGGACATTCCGCCGGCACTTTGATACGGTAGGAAACGCTGAGCCGGGCGGCCGTTTCCGGTTCACCTTCCGGCACGGAGATGAAGTTGCGGAGATAAATTTTATTTTTCACCCGCTGGGCGAGGTATTGCATATACTCCAGGTCGCGCTGTGCAATTTCCTTACTGGGATGCCTCGAAGTAATTTCCAATTGGACCTGGATCAACGGCTGTGCCCAGGTTTCGATATAGACCTCTGCCTTATCGCCGTCAATATTGACCTCAAAGCCTTCCTTAAACACAAATTCTTTACTGATTTTTTTCGTTACCACCTGGACCACCTGCAGGGCTTGGGCATTCGCGACCGTGGCCTGGGCCGCCAGGCATGCGGACAGGAGGAAGGGGCGGTATTTGCGGAATGCTTTCATAAATACAAATTTCATGCGATAGCAAATCAACCGGGCGCCTCGAACCGCGCGATCAAAGGCGCAGGGTCATCTTTTGGATTACCTGGTTGCGCTGGATTTCTACTTTTGTGAGCTCCAGGGCGAGCTGTTCGTCGAAGCCGTAAGTTTCGAGTACGGCGCGCAGCTCTGCCCCTGCTTCATTGAGTTCCTTGAGTTCGCCGACCAGGCGGGCGCCATCCGGATATTGGAAGAGTGCCTGCTGCCTGGAGAAAGCATCTCCGACCGATTCAATAGCGGCTTCATCTTCCGGGATGGCTACCGGGACAAAGGGCGTCAGCGCTGACTCGGCGGCATACGTATATTGAACCTTTACTGCTTGCCCACCCCCTGTAAAGCGCCAGATCCCTGCCGATGTCGCAACGAGGAGCGCTGCGGCCGCAGCCCAACGCAAAGCTTGGGCAGGCAACAGACGGCGGGCAGGTGGCACCAGCCCGCTTTGTATGCGCGCCCAGACCTGCGGAGGCGGCGCATACTCGGGAAGCCTTCGGACAGAACGGCGCAGGGCCGTTTCCCGGTCGTGGAAATCCATTTCCGCTACGATACCCGACCAGAGGGAACCGGGGGGACGGTGTGCCGGCAGCCCACTAATTGAACGGAGCAGGGTTGACCTGTTTTTTTCCTGCATATTCACAACATTTTTTGCAGCATTTCCCGAAGCCTTCGCTTGGCATAAAATAACTGGGACTTGGATGTCCCTACCGAAATACCCAATAAATCTGCAACTTCCTGGTGGGAATACCCTTCTACCTCTATCAACAGAAAGACCGTACGGTAACCCGGTGGCAACGCCTGGATGGCCTGCTCCAAATAATCTGCCTCGATAAAATCCCCCCAGTCCAGGGCATAATCCGCAGGGATGCTTTCCTCCGGCAAAAAATGTTGTTGCTTCTTCACCTTCCCCAAAGCCGTACGCAATACGATGGTCTTGATCCAGGCCCCCAGGGTGGATTCCTTGCGAAAATCGCCCAGATGCCTGAATACTTTGATGAATGCCTCCTGAAGGGTATCGTTGGCAAGCTCAAAATCTCCTGTGATGCGGTATGCCATGCTATACATTGCCTGGCTGTACTTGTCGTACAAGGCACGTTGGGCGAGCCTGTCTTCGCGAAGGCATCCCTGTATGAGTTCTGTTTCCGTCATGCGCTCCAGCAATGTAGGCGTAAAGAGTGTTTATTAATGGAAACGGTTGGTCGCCGCCGTATTTTTCATCGTGCCCGGCCAAATTATACTTTGAGAGGTTGTGTAAAAAGTCTTTTGCCGCCTGCGGCGGCAGAATATTCTTCTGAGCGACACGTCATTTTCACGATTTCGCTTCGCGAAATCGTGAAAATGACGTGTCGCTCAAAATAAAATTCGGCGCGAAGCGCCGTAAAAAACCTTTTTACACAACCCCTCAGAAGAATATTCTGCCGCCTTCGGCGGCAAAAGAATGCTGTTCAATTCCGTTTGGTGAAGAACCAGGTCACAGAGGCCATCCAGCGGGAAGGGGCGCGGGAAAAGGCGTACTCGCGACCGGCAAAGCGGATATAATCCCCGAAATTGTTGAAATTGCCCTGGTAACGCAAATCCACGGACAATTTCCAGATATCAAGGCCGGCACCGCCAATCCAGCCTACGTTCAAGTCCTTGAAATTCTGATCGTACTCAGAAAATTTGAACAAATCGGATTTACTGTTGATGAAGACATGTCCTTCCGGCCCGGCCTGCAAACGCAGGGGCCCCGCCCGAAAACCCAGCAGCACGGGAATATCCATATACTGAAATTGCTCTTCGAACACCTCATCCACGATACCCGGGTTCCGGACATCTGTCACAGCCCACTCCACCGTGTTAGAGTTGAAGTTAAATTCGGGCTGCAGTACGAATGCGCCCAGATTAGCCTGTATGGCAACACCAAAGTGCAAGCCATAACTGGCATCCCTCAACGCGAGCTCCAGGCGCTTGGCCCCCCCCTGGTCCAGAAGATCCAGTTCCTCTGTCTGGATATCCGTGGAGCTCAACCCTGCCTTGAGCCCGATACGGACCTGTGCCCCCAGGGAAAAGGCTGTACAAAGGGCGAAAACGATAAGAAGGTACTTTTTCATAGGTATTGTTTATAAAGTTTAATTATTTGCTTGGTCAAATCCATTGAGGAAAAACCACTTCTTCAGGTGGATAGGACAAGCTTTTAGGTAAACCGTTGCTTTATTCAACGGATTCCCGGTATTTCTTGTTATTTTTGTTTGTGCTAAATATTTCTTAATGGAAATCCAACAAGCCGATTACTTAGGGAGCTTTCCCAGTTACCAGGTCTGCCCTGGCGATGGGGTGCCCGAATTTGCGTTTATTGGGCGCTCAAACGTCGGCAAGTCATCGCTGATCAATATGCTCTGCCGGCGCAGCGCCCTGGCCCACACATCAAAAAAACCCGGAAAGACGCAAACGATCAACCTTTTCCTCGTTGACGGACTCTGGCGCCTGGTGGACCTTCCGGGCTACGGATACGCCGCCGTGCCTAAATCCCAGCGCAGAAACTGGGAAAAGATGATCCAGGATTACCTCGCCCTCCGATCAGAGCTGGTGTGCGCTTTTGTCCTGCTCGACGCGAACATCCCCCCGCAGAAGCTGGATATCGAGTTTATCAACCGGCTGGGGGCGCTGGCCGTTCCTTTTGCCCTGATCTATACCAAAGCCGACCGGTCCAAACCTGCCGAGCTGGAGGAAAATATCCGGCAAATCCAATCCGCCCTACTGGAATACTGGCACGAGCTGCCCCGACAGTTCGTCTCCGCGGCACAAACCGGCCTGGGAAGGGAAGAAATCCTCGAATATATCGGATCCCTGCGCAGTGAATTTTTACCCTGAAACCACCCGGAAGGGCTGTAAACGCATGAGCAAAACAAAAACGACGCCGCAAAATACTTATCCGCATGTGATTCCGGAAATCTCGGAATGGCCAATCTATAAACTCAGCGAAGACAGACGGAATTTTATCCGGGAAATCAACACCTTTACCCTGGAACGCCTCATGAAGTACCCGCCGGCCAAACTCTCCGACCTGATCGCTCAAACCGTCTATCTGGAACGGATACGCATGCGCGAAGAACCCTGGAAGGTGGACCCCCCCAACGACCGACAGTTTTGGGCCAGGATACAAAAACGCCTCGTCGCCAATTCCCTCGACCGCAGCGATAAAGAAGCTGCTGACAATAACGAAGCACTGTTGCGCCTCATCCTGCAGCGCTATGCCGAAGAAATCGTGGGGACCTTCCGCATAAAAACCTTCCGCTTCGCCCGAAAGTTCCTCACAGTATTCTTCAACCGCCTCCTCCAGGCCAAACAACGCGGTTTTTTCACCCTCCGCGGAGGGCGCAGGAGGCTCAGCGAAAAACTCATCGTACAAGGCGAGGTGGAAAAAGTCCGCGCCCTGGCTACCCAGGGCACCGTAGTGATCGTGCCGACCCATTTCAGCAACCTCGATTCCATCATGATCGGCTACTGCCTGGATCTGGTCGCCGGGCTACCTTCCTTTTCCTACGGGGCCGGCCTCAACCTCTACAACGCCGGGTATGTGGCCTACTTTTTGAACCGCCTCGGGGCTTATCGGGTAGATCGGCGCAAAAAAAACGATATCTATCTGGAAACCCTCAAGGCGATGTCCAAGCTCTCGATTCAGCGTGGCGTCAACAGCCTGTTCTTCCCCGGAGGGACCCGGTCGCGATCGGGCGTACTCGAATCAAAGCTGAAACTGGGGCTCCTGGGCACTACCGTAGAAGCACAGCGGGCCATCCTACAGACGGGCCGCAAGGACAAGGTCTTTATCGTGCCCCTCGTACTGAGCTATCATTTTGTGCTCGAAGCCCAGTACCTCATCGAGCAGCACCTCAAAAATATCGGCAGGGAGCGGTTTATCAAGACCCAGGATGCCTTTTTCAACCCCTTCAAACTGCTGCGGTTCACCTGGCAGGTCCTCGCCGAAGGCAACGACATTACCTTCTCCTTTGGCCAGCCCATGGATGTACTCGGCAACCCCGTGGACAAGTACGGTAAAAGCTACGATAAATACGGAAACCCCATCCGGCTCGAGGAATATTTCCAAAGCAACGGTACCATCAACGAAGATCTGCAACGGGAATCGGAATACACCAAAATCCTCGCACAAAAAATTGTCGAACGCTATCACAAAGACAATATCGTCCTTTCCAGCCACCTGCTGGCCTTCGCAGCATTCGAAATCCTTCGCAATGAAAATGCCCGCCTCGATCTCTATGGCGTGCTGCGCCTCCCCCCTGATGACTATGTCTTCGATAATGACCCCCTGGAGACCGTGGTAGGCCAGCTGCAGCGGGTCCTGCAGCAAAAAGCGGCCAACGGGGAAATCAAACTCTCCCCGGCAATTGGCCTGCCTCCACGGGAACTCATCCGCGACGGGTTGTCCAGGCTTGGGACTTTCCACGTCAAAAAACCTTTGCGCTTGAATAAGCAGGGCCAAATCGTCAGCGAAAATTTCCTGCTGCTGTACTTTTACCACAACAGAATGGAAGGGTACGACCTTGCAAAAAAATTATTCTGGGAAAATATCCGGCCGACCCTCTACCGGAAAGAACTCGAAAAATCGTAAATCCGGTGAACTTTATCATTTTTGACCTCGAGGCCACCTGCTGGCAAGGCAGCCCGCCTGGTATGGTTCAGGAAATTATCGAAATTGGGGCATTTAAAGTGGATCGCTACGGCGAGGTGAAAAGCAGTTTCAACCGATTCGTCCGTCCTGTCGTCAATCCCTTTCTCTCCAGCTTCTGCCAGGAGTTGACCACAATCCAGCAGGCCGATGTGGACCGGGCAAAACCTTTCCCGAAAGTCATCGAAGCATTCCAGGACTGGGCCGGGGTCTGGGAGGATGAATACCTCCTGTGCTCCTGGGGTGGGTTCGACAAACGCATGCTGGCCAACGACTGCCGCCTGCACCGCCTCGAAGAAGACTGGACGGCACATCACATCAATCTCAAACAACAATACCACGATCTTAAACGCCTGAAAAAAACGCGGGGCTTGAAACACGCCGTGGAAGCAGAAGGCTTTGATTTCAGCGGCACCCACCACCGCGGGCTCGACGATGCCGCCAACCTCGTACAGATTTTCATAAAATTCCTGGACGACTGGCAATATTAGGCCTACGGATCGCGCGGCTTGTGTCAGACGTTGAAACGGAAGTGCATCACGTCACCGTCCTGCACGACATATTCTTTCCCTTCGACGCCCATCTTCCCCGCTTCCTTCACTGCCGCTTCCGAACCATACTGGATATAATCATCGTACCTGATCACTTCGGCACGGATAAAACCCTTTTCGAAATCGGAGTGGATGACCCCGGCAGCCTGCGGCGCCTTTGTCCCCCTGCGAACTGTCCATGCCCGGACTTCCTTTTCACCTGCTGTGAAATAGGTAATCAAGTCGAGCAATTGGTAACTTGCCCGGATGAGGCGGTTGACCCCGGCTTCTTCAAGGCCCATCTCCTGAAGGAAAGCCAATCGTTCCTCCTGGGTCTCCAACTCGGCGATATCGGCCTCGATCCCCGCAGACACAAAAATGACCTCTGCATTTTCTGCGGCAACTGACTCCTGAAAACGCCGGGTGTGCGTATTCCCGGAGAGGATAGAGTCCTCGTCCACATTGCATACATAGAGCACCGGTTTGCCGGTTAGCAGCATCATTTCGCGGAGGACCTGCATCCCTTCTTCATCCAGCGCGATGGCGCGTGCGGGTTGTTCTGCTTCGAGATGGCGAAGGATTTTTTCCGCATGTTCCACGGCCCGCAAGTCTTCTTTATTGCCACTCTTTGCCTGCTTGCGGTACTTATCGAGGCGCTTCTCTGCTGTGTCGAGATCTTTCAGGATGAGTTCAAGATCAATAATTTCCTTGTCCCGGACGGGGTCAACGCTCCCATCCACATGGATGACGTTGTCATTTTCGAAGCAGCGGACAACATGGATGATCGCATCTACTTCGCGGATGTTGCCGAGGAACTGATTACCCAGCCCCTCCCCTTTTGATGCGCCTTTGATCAGCCCGGCGATATCGAGGATTTCTACCGTAGTAGGAAGGATTTTTTGAGGTTTGACCAGGCGCGCGAGCGCATCCAGGCGCGGGTCAGGCACCGTGATCACCCCCACATTGGGTTCTTTGGTGGCGAAAGGATAATTGGCAGCCAGCGCCTTTGCCGAAGTAAGGGCGTTGAAAAGGGTAGATTTGCCGACATTAGGCAGGCCGACGATGCCACATTTAAGGCCCATATTGCAGTTGGTTGTTTCGGGGTGCAAAGATTGGGGATGATCCGCACATTTTTGAATTTTGTAAGATAAAAATTCAAAACAGGCGTACTCCCGCATGGAGAGGGCCGGTGTTTTTTTGCAAAATTTTTAAAATCAATGCATTATGTCTTTTACAATCCCTTCGAGTATTTTCCAGGACAACACAAAATCCACCGGGCCTTCTGCGTATGAGCCTGCTTCGTATGTGTTATAAAAGAAATACAGCCCTTCCGCTGTGATCCCAAAATTTTCCGGAAAAGCGAAATTGATCTGCCGGTCGGCGACCATCACCGAGACTTCCTCCTCGGAGAAACCCTTTGCCCGGTAAAATGCGTCGCGGGCAAGTTTTTCCAGGGCCTTCATATCCTTGACCACATCTTTCAACCGGATTTTTTTTCCCGTACTCAAATCGAAATTCAGAAATATCGCGTGCATATTGGGATGCGCGCCACCGGTGTAATTGTTGTTTTCTATGCTCAGCGAAAGGATTTCGCGCGATAAGAAAAGCACCTCACTGGACGTCGTCCACTCCCAGGCGGAATAGTAAGCAGACTTGTCATTGTCGGCATAATAAAGTTCGAAAAGGTGCTTTGCGGCATTTTCCAGGGAAGGGCCGACAGCGTCTGGGACCTCTTTTTCGGTGACCTGGTTTGCGATGGCATTGATAATCGCCGTATTGACAGTTTTACAAACTACGGATTCCAGGTTTGATTCAAATACTGGATATTCGACATGAAAACGCGCGCAATAGCCCAGGCGTTCTTTGCATTCGCCCAACTCCCGGGAAAAAACCTCTACCCTGAACTGGGGCAGTTGCGATTGATCGGCAGGAGGCTCCGTATGCTTGCAACTGCCCGAAATAATTAATCCGGCTACCCAAAATACCCGGTGAAGCGCTTTCATCCCTTCGCAGTTTTTCAATTCCAATCTGTGGCCTTCCGCTTCAGCGCCGAGGCCAAATCCTTGCCAAGATAGGCATCAATGATATAATGCACAACATAGAGGACAGGGGTGAGCAATACCGCCATACCAAACTTATACGCGTACTGTACCACCCCGACCGCGAGCAGTTGAGGCCAGGTCCAGGGTTCTACCGTGCCGGCAATCCGGGGGCCCAACATAAACGCAACATAAAGCACCACAAAGCTATCAAATAATTGGGAAACTACCGTAGAGCCGGTCGCACGCAGCCAGATCATGCGCTCACCGGTCGCTTTCTTGATCAGATGAAACGCAAATACGTCCACAAATTGCGCGATTGTGAAAGCGGTAATGGAACCGACTATGATCATTAAGCCCTGGCCCAATACTACCTGAAAGGCAGCCTGCATATCCGGCACGCCCCGCACAACGTTTTGCACCTGCCACCAATCGGCCGGGGCAAGCCGTATGGCCAGGAAGATCATGAAAAAAGCATAACTGATCAACCCGATGGCGAGAAACGACAGCAGGCGTATCCCCCGCTTGCCGTAGTATTCATTGATGATATCTGTCATCACAAATACGACCGGCCAGAGCAATACCCCCGCAGAAAACTGCAACGCCCCTTCCCGCCCGAAGAGGTTAAAATTCCAGGGGGCAATCCCCAAAGTGCTTTCAAGGGCAAAAATTTTGACCCCAATGAACTCGGCAACCAGGGCGTTCGCCACGAAGAACCCGCCCAGAAGGATAAAAAGCCTCGACGAGCGGTGAGTGATAATATCCTGTGCCAGGGAAAGGTCTTCGCCAATCCCTTCTTTTGCTGGTTTACCCATAGTAGAGTGTTCATTAGACGGTGTACTGCTTGACTTAGCGGGAGATACTGTTTGCCCCAAAACCCCGAACTGCAGCAATAAGTTTAAAGATAACTTATTTCAGCAAAAATCCCTGCAGAAACCGAAAAAAATCAATGCCATAACCCCGGCAACCCCGGCGTAAGGGAACAGCCAACAAACAAAGACACGTCCGGGACTGTTAACACAAGGTATTTTACAACACAAATCATCCAGAAATGGCAAAGTTCGCTATTGACCTCAAATCCGGGGATATTAAAAGGGAGGGCGACCTGATCGTAGGCATTGACCTCGGTACCACCAACAGCCTGGTAGCCTATATGCAAGCGGGAAAAGCCGTAGCGGTCAAAGGCCTGGATGGACAAAACGCGCTCGTCCCCTCCATTATCCACTTTGGCGCAAATGAAACCGTGACCGTTGGCGACGAGGCCAGGGCTTTGCTCATCGCCGAACCCCAAAATACCATCTATTCCATCAAGCGCCTCATGGGAAAATCTTATCGGGATATCCACCAGATCGAAGGCTATTTCGGCTACCATATCATTGACGACGATCCCGACAGCCTCGTAAAAATCCGGGTGAACGATAAATATTATAACCCTATTGAACTATCCGCAGAAATACTGAAGGCCCTCAAAAACCGTATTGAGCTAGCCCTCGGGGAAGCGGTCAGCAAGGCCGTGATCACCGTACCCGCTTATTTTAATGATGCCCAGCGCCAGGCTACCCGGGATGCCGGCAAGCTGGCCGGCCTCGACGTGCTCCGCATCGTCAACGAACCAACCGCGGCTTCCCTGGCCTACGGCATCGGCCTCGACCCCAACAAAACCGAAACGGTTGCAGTCTATGACCTCGGCGGCGGCACATTCGATATCTCCGTCCTGCGTATCCAGGACGGCATCTTCGAAGTCCTTGCTACCAATGGCGATACTTTTCTGGGAGGCGATGATATGGACAGGGCCATCATTGATTACTGGCTCGAGCAGGCCGGTGAAACCCTCCACGACCGGGAACGCAACCAGGCCCTGCGCCTCGAAGCAGAAAAAGCAAAAAAGGCCCTGAGCACGGCAGATCATTATTCCGGTAGCCTCGAATCCATCAATTGCAGCATCACCCGCGAAGCGTTCGAAAATCTCATCCAGCCCCTGGTGGACAAAACCATCGAATGCTGTAAAAGAGCCCTCGCTGACTCGGGCTGCGCCCTCCACGATATTGACGAAGTCATCATGGTCGGCGGATCTACCCGCGTACCGCTCGTCAGAAAATCCGTGGCACAGTTTTTTGGCAAACCAGTGTTCGACCAGCTCAACCCCGATGAAGTAGTTGCCCTCGGCGCGGCCATCCAGGCCGATATCCTCGCAGGCAACCAAAAAAACCTCCTCCTCCTGGATATTACCCCGCTTTCCCTGGGCATTGAAACTGTGGGCGGGCTCATGGACGTGATCATCCCCCGAAACTCCAAAGTCCCTACCCGCGTCGGACGACGATATACTACCTCCGTTGACGGACAACGCAACCTCAAAATCGCCGTCTTTCAGGGCGAACGCGACCTGGTGGCCAATAACCGAAAACTAGGGGAGTTTACGCTCAAAGGGATCCCCCCAATGCCCGCCGGACTGCCAAAAATCGAAATCCAGTTCCTGCTCGATGCAGACGGCATCCTCCAGGTAAGAGCAATCGAGGAACGCGCTCAAGTAGAGCAATCCATCGAAGTGCGCCCCCAATATGGTATTTCCGAAGAAGAAATGGGACGTATGCTGCTGGAATCCATCCGATATGCCCAACAGGATATGCTCATGCGCAGCCTTTTGGAAGCTAAAAACGAAGGAAACCATATCGCCCTCAGTGCCACAAAATTCCTGGAACAACATATCGGTATCCTAAGCCTGGAAGAAGCCGAAAAGACCCGGCAATTGACCGAGGTACTGCAATCGGCTTTAGAAGGCTCCGATAAAGACGCGATCAACCGCGCGATCCAACAGCTCAATACCTACACCGCGCCCCTCGCCCATCGGGCAATGGATAAAACGATCGCAGAAGCAATCTCGGGCAAAAAAATCGAAGCTCAATAAACTGCGCCATGGCCAAAAATAAGCAACCCAGCGGACTTGGAGGAATCGTATTTTCGACCAACCCGGACTTTTCCTTCGAAACACAGGACTCCGCACCTGAAGCGCTGCCACCTGCTCAGCAGAAACTCCGCATCCACCTCGACCGAAAACAGCGCGGGGGAAAAGTGGTGACCCTCATTAAAGGTTTTTCAGGTCCGGAAGAAGATATGGAAGCGTTGGCCAAATTGCTCAAAAGCAAATGTGGCGTCGGAGGCGGTGCAAAAGATGGGGAAATCCTGATTCAAGGCGATCACCGCGACCGCGTGCTGGCAATTCTTTTGGAAAATGGGTATTCCCAAACCAAAAAATCTGGTTAGTCCAACTGAAGTTTGCCTCTTTTCCAGGGGTTGTGTGCAAAGTCTTTTCTCGGCGCTTCGCGCCAAATTATTTTTTAAGAGAGGTTGTGTAAAAAGGTTTTTTACGGCGCTTCGCGCCGAATTATGTTTTGAGAGACACGTCATTTTCACGATTTCGCTTCGCGAAATCGTGA
>JBMOJO010000299.1:0-4273 GCA_049315745.1 Saprospiraceae bacterium
GCAGAATATTCTTCTGAGATACGCGTCATTTTCACGATTTCGCGAAGCGAAATCGTGAAAATGACGCATCTCTCAAAATATCATTCGGCGCGAAGCGCCGTAAAAAACCTTTTTACACAACCTCAACTTTTTTACACAACCTCTGTCAAAAGAAGATTTTGCCACTTTCGGCGGCGAAATATTATTTTGATAGACACATCATTTTTGAAATTTCGCGAAGCGAAATTTCAAAAATGATGTGTCTATCAAAAGATGATTTGGCGCGAAGCGCCATGAAAAGACTTTTTACACAACCCTAAATCTGGACACCGATATTTTAAGGATTCAAGCCAAGTCTTGAGGCGATGGCCCGTACCTCCTCCGGAGAAAGTCCGGTAATTTTGACTATAAATTCCGCAGAAACCCCTTCGATTAATGCGCTTTCAGCAATTTCTTCGACTTTACTTTTTACTGCAGAAGATATTTCAAATTTCACCGTTTCCACAAAGCTCGCATCGCTGCGCTGCGCTTCCAGGAACCTGTCGTATTCCTTTCGTTCTGCAGGTTCCAGTTTCAGAATATCCAGTTTTTGGCTCGCTGCCTTTAATCCTTTAGCCGTAAATTCGTCTCTTATTTCTGCTGTTTTCAGAAAATAGATCCACTCGTCTAATCTATCCCTCGCAATTTCGTTAAACCGATTGGTTTTGATCACATAATACTCGGGGTACAAGTCCGATACAGAAGTCCTTTTGAAAAGTTCCTTTTGCCTTTCGGAAAGTTCCAGTTTATGATTGCTATGAATACCCAGGAAGGTTGTGGTCCCATGATACACATAGTCGTCACCTTGTCCGAGGTCAAAATAAACGATATTTACGGAGTACACTTTTTTGACCTTGGAATAAGGCTGTCCTTCTGCAATATGCTCTACAATGACCTTTGCCGTTCCATAAAGCATCCGTTGAAAGTAATCGGCCTCCCGGGTGTTCTGAATTTCGACGATGACCAACTCGCCCATTTTATTTTCAACAAGCATATCAACCCGGTTGAACTTGTTGTTTTCGGTTTCCTTATTTCCTTCACTTTCCAGAATTTGTACAATCTTAAAATTATCGTGGAGCAACTCGGAAAGAAAACCTTCCAAAATATCAAAATTAGCCTTGTTGCGAAGCAGGCGCTTCATTGCCCAATCGAAACGAACTAATTTTTTGGCCATATTCTGCTATTTCATACAAAGATAGACACTTTTCGCACATTTTGTTTTAAAAATATGTTTGAGCGCAAAAAGTCTCTTGCCGCCTGCTGCGGCGAAATTTTAGATTGGGTGTTGTGTGAAAAGGTTTTTTACGGCGCTTCGCGCCGAATTATGTTTTGAGCGACACGTCATTTTCACGATTTCGCGAAGCGAAATTGTGAAAATGACGTGTCGCTCAAAAAAATATTCTGCCGCCACAGGCGGCAAAAGACTTTTTACACAGCCCCATATTATTTTCAAACCGATGTGTTTTTCATGATTTTGCTTCGCAAAATCATGAAAAACACATCGGTTTAAACCGTTAATTTAGTGCGAAGCGCCGAGCATTGGCATTGCGCGCGCCAGCTATAGAAAACATGAACCCCGCATCCGGATGGGTTTCCAGATCTGGAGACTGGTCGTTAACCAGCTCGGCCTGGTATTGGATCAATTTCCGCTTCAGGTAAGTACGCCATTCCAGCAGCAGGGAAGGATAGAGGCTGAGCACATTCTCCAATAGGCGCACGTTTTCCACGATATACCCGTTTTCATTGAGGTAGGTATAATCCGCGGAGAGGTATTTATCCATCACCTTGACCAATTTGGGCCATTGGGGGGCGATATCGGCCATTAAATCGAGGATTTCGCGGATATCTGCCTTGAATTGTCCTTCTGCGTTTGTAATGGCCTCGAAATTGGCCATTGCTTCTTCCATTGGTGCATCCTCTGCAGTAATGGAAAATTTTTCGCAGATATGGGCAAATCGCAGGCTTTTTTGGTCGAAATCAAATAATTTGGTGTAGAGATCTTCCAGCCTTGGCGGTCGGTTTGCGGCTTCTTCGAGCTTTTTGAAAAAATGGAATATCTGCTGGTCGTTATATCCCAGCAAACCTTCCAGCACCTCCAATTCGCGGCCCAGTTCGGCCATCAGGCGGTTGCAGTCTTTAGGGGTGCATTCCGCACCGTCGAAATAAAAAGTTTTGATTTCTTCTACTCCGTTGCTGATGGCTTCCAGTCGTCCAATCTCTTGATGTACAATTGACGCCTGGCCGGCGATCTGGACTTGCCGGTCTGAGAAAAGCCCTTCCAGCGTCCAATCGCCGGTTGGCTCAAAGGGGGCGTTCAAATCAAACGGTTCGGGGTTCCTGTAGTAATAATAATTCTTGTAAATCTCCGGATGGCGAAGGCTATAGAAGTACTCCCGGTAAGCCGCCTGTGATTCTTCCGCGGTCAGCGGGGCCGAGGCATTATTCCAGAACAGCTTGTCGGTGATTTTTTCCTCATAGCGGAGCAGGTTTACAAAAACGGTGCTTGCGGGGGTATTTTCCGTTGAAGACGCCTTATTCCCTCTTTTTTCCATTTGCTCGATCCGTTCTTCTGTTGTCGGATGGGAAGACCAGAGATCTTCAACATAAAGCCTTTGTTGAGACCGCGTCCCTTTCGCCCGAGGCACTCTGGTGTCCTTTAGGCCCAGTTCGGTTTCCATCAAGCGCATCGCAAACAAGTAGTCTGAAAACAAGTTCTTGCCCTTCTGCTGCTTCGCTGCCAGTTGCTGGTAAAACCCAGATACCGACTGATAGGCAAAATTGGCAAAATCTAAGCGCAGCAGTGCACTTTGGGAAGCCTCCACCCCGGCCACCTGTACCGCTATTGCATCCGCGTCGAATTCCATTTCCCGGGAAAGTCCCATCGCGGCTTTTTTCATTGCCAGGAACTGCACTTTCAAAGTTTCCTGCATAAACTTGACTATGCCGAGCGCTATGGTGGAAAATAAGTTGAAAACCTGGCTGATGTTTGCAAAGTCGCGGACGTTCTCTTCATAGGATTCATTATTGTACAACAGGTTGTGGGTAATGCGTTCGAAGCGGTATGCGTATAGATAGAGCCGCAACGTTTTTTGCGAAAAATGCCCGAATTCATGTGCGAGCACACAGCGGAACTCCTCTTTTGTGAGCGCATTGACCAGTCCGATGCCGATATTCAGGTTTTTTCGGACCGGCAGGAAGAGGTTCCAGAAACCGGAATCGTAAAAAACCGAGGCATTTACCTCGGACGACAGATACACCCGCCGGGGCATACGGGTGCCGATTTCCCGCACGAGGCTTTCGAGCAGGGCGAATAATTGCGGCTCGTCTGCTTTTTTGATTTCGTACAACCCAGACCGATCCACCCTGTGCGCCTTAAAAAGGAACTTTAGCAAAAAAGACAGGACGATTAAGCCCAAAGCGCCGATACCGATCCCGAATAGGATAACGAGGTAACGCGGATGGGATACGATCAGGGATATGGCCCCAAACAGGCAGAGTGCAGCCAATGCAACGGCAAACAGGACCATTACCAGGTAGGTCAGGATGAAAACAGCCATATACCCTGCGGTGATCCAGGTTTGGCGTTTGTAATTGCGGGAGGGATCCAGCATGATTTTGTTCATGAAAAGATAAGTTGGTAGGTAAAATAGTTGAAAGCGCGGCCAGGAGGAACGTTACCAACGTTCTTCGATGCTTTTAGGCGGTACGGAAGGAGGGAGAACAGCGTTAGACTTGTTGCGATGGATTATCGTGGTGGGAAAAATGAGCTATTTTTCGTCCACGCGAAGGCTTTTTGAGGGAGCATAGCCATGCTACGTGACCGAAAAAAGACGCAGTGTGGGCGAAAAAGAGCCATTTTTAACCCATGAGCATTCCATCGCAATAAGTCTTTTATACAGGACGTATTTCGGAAGGGTCTGTCATTCGGGCGGCGGCAGGTAGCATGGAAATCGGTGCAGGCGTCTGTGGATTTAATGCGTATCAGGTGGAAGACCGGGTAGTAAAAAGGCTGTTGGTGAAAACCGAACCTCTTTCGGTCTTTAACGCGGCGGGATTTTTGTTTAGTATGTGAAGGAGATAAATTGCAGTGCGGGTGCTTTTCAGCGCTTCCCCCGGGGTGCGGGAGTTTTGTTTCGGCGCTTCGCACCAAATTAGAGTTTGAGAGACGCATCATTTTCGCAATTTCGCTTCGCGAAATTGCGAAAATGATGCGTCTCTCAAGAGAAAATTCTGCCGCCGCAGGCGGCAAAAGACT
>JBMOJO010000300.1:0-4267 GCA_049315745.1 Saprospiraceae bacterium
ATTTCAAAAATGATGTGTCTCTCAAAATAATATTCTGCCGCCGCAGGCGGCAAAATGCTTTTTACACAACCTCGGCGCTTCGCGCCAAATCGAACCCTTCGCGGCAAAGCCGTCGGTATCCAGGTAAAGGAATATAATTTTTTTGCCGTTTCAGAAACAAATTAATATATTTGCGTTCCGAAAAATTACGCTTATGCCAAAGATGAAAACGCATTCCAGCGCAAAAAAACGCTTCCGCCTGACCGGATCCGGAAAAGTCAAGCGTTTCCATGCAAACTCTTCGCACCTCATGCGCAACAAAAGCAAGAAGGCGAAGTTGAAAAACCGCGATGCAGGCTTGGTCTGTGCGGCAGAAGAACATCGCGTAAAGCGCATGCTCGCCGTAGGATAATCGCTATTGTTTAACGAGAATACCGGCCCAAAGTACCACAAAGGTCCCGGTATTGCACAAAACTATCACTATGCCACGTTCAGTAAACGCCGTTGCATCCAGGCAACGACGGAAGAAAATGCTCAAAGCCACCCGCGGCTTCTTCGGTGCACGTAAAAACGTACTCACCGTAGCTAAAAATGCCCTGGATAAAGCCATGGGCTACGCGTATCGCGACCGCCGCTCCAAAAAACGCGCCTTCCGGCGCCTTTGGATCGCACGTATCAACGCCGGCGCCCGCGCCCACGGTACTACCTACTCCCGCCTGATCCATGCACTCGACCAGCAGGGAATAGACCTCAACAGAAAAGTACTCGCCGACCTCGCGCTCAACCACCCGGATACATTCAAAGCTGTAGTGGATTCCGTACGCTGAAACCGCAGCGTTTTGCCGGGCAATAGACTTGTTGCGATGGGTACAGCGTGATTGGAAAAAATACGCTATCTTTGCCCATACGAAGGCTTTTTCGGGATTCATACCGTCCTGCGCCATAATAAAGCGCCGTGTAGGCAGGCTGTAGCCTGTTCATGTCCGCAATGATCCCGTCTCAACAGGTCTATTGTCAAACAAGCATGAAACGCTACGAACATGCCGCTACTGGCCTCAAACAAAGAAGCGCTCCTGGATTTACTGCGCACAAATGACGCCGATACTTTTCTCCAACGGCGAAGCAACAACCAATATGTTGCAGCGCTGCACGAGTTACTCGATGCCTTGGGCTTCGGTGAAGGGCTGCCACTCGCGCGCAATGCCGACCGCGCTTTTTACGGGGACGAAACAATCCTGGCGATCCGGGCATTTGCAGCACGCAACCGGGCGCAGAGCGATGGTATGGGGGTAACCCCTTTACTGCTCCACCTCATGCTGCAACGCCACGATGCCCTCGATGGGATGCTCCTGATGCAGCGGGCACTAGCCGATAATAACCTCGAAGCCGCCTTCAATCTTGAAGACCCCGATCATTCCGGAACCCGGCAGCTCAATATTATCCTGGAAAACCTCGATATCTTCGAGGAAGACGTCCGCTTTGGCATTAGCGTATATGCCCGCCAGATAGGACAACCCCCAACTTACCAACTTACGCTCCCAATCGCCCGGTCCCTGATCGCAGAACTGCAACCGTGCTATGGGCCGGACCTGCAACTCAACCAAGCACCCCCGGATCCCGGCGCTGCAGAGCCGGCTCCCGAAAATATCATCGCCGCGCTGGATATCGTTATCGCCCCCGATTTCGTGGCGGTAAGCGATGGTACCCTGCAGGTGCGCTTTAAAAAACATTCACCGATCGGCCTCTCAACCGGAGGGTCGCACTCGATCACCCGCTTCATCAATGACTATGCCGGGCAGCTTTCCAGCCTGGAACTCAGCCCCAGTGCCATCGCAGTAATGAAGGCGGTCTCCCTCAACGAAGGCAGCTTCGACAGTATCAACACCTACGACAAAGGTTTCCTCAGCATAGGCATCTTTCAATGGACCCTCGGCCAGGACAACAGGATGGGGGAATTGCCTGCCCTGCTCAAAAAAATCAAATCGTTTTACCCCGGAACATTCAAGACCTATTTTAGCGCATACGGCCTCGACGTCAGCGAAGATACCAATACAACCTATGGCTACCTTACCCACCGGGGCGTACCCATGGGCATGCCCCTGCAAAAAGATATGTTCCGGGAGCCAACTTACGCCTACCGCTTCTGGCGGGCCGCGCAAGAACCGGATGTTCAGGCCGTACAAATCGAACATGCCCTTAGCCGGCTTAAAAATTTCTACTGGAAGGACAGCTCAGCAGCCATGGGCTTTACGCTCAATAAACTGATTACTTCTTCATACGGCGTAGCCCTCCTGCTCGATAACCACGTCAACAGGCCCTCTTGGGTGGGCAGATGCGTCGAACAGGCCCTGATCAATACCGGGCTCTCCGATAACCCCTTGTACTGGACCGACCAGGAAGAAATCGCCCTCATCAATGCCTATCTTTCCATACGCGAAACCTATACCGAGAATGCCACCGCCCCAATGACTTCCGCACGCCGCCGCGCCGAAAAAATGTACGAGGGCGTCCTCCAGGGCTGGCTTTCTACCGAACGCGGATCGTTCCAGATGGGTTCCGCAGACCTCGCCATACGCAGCTCCGTCCTCATGCCCCTGAGCTATGAAGCCCCGGCAAATGCAGTAACAGCAGTGAAGGAAGTCCCCCCACCACCATTCTATACACCCTCGGAATATCCCGATATCATCATGGAAATCAATAATTAGCCTTGTTCCGACGGGTTATGGCAATGGGAAAAATGTGCTGTTTTTCGTCCACGTAAAGGCTTTTTGAGTGTGCACAATCGGGCCAAGCGACCAGAAAAGTCGCCTTTTGGCCAAAAACCTCCATTTTTGAGCCATGAGCATACCGTCGGAACAAGGCTGTCGGCCACGCCAGGTGCCTTACAAATAAAGCGACCTGCCCCAATGACTAAAATCAGCATAAACACTTGACCAGGGTCAGGGCATCCTTAGAAAAAAATCCTTATATTGCTGTTGTAATTACAGGACATACCGAATGTTTACTTCACTTCAAAACAGCCCGAACATGAGAATTGACGTTCAAGCTCCCTTTTCCGTAAGCGAACCACTACAGCAATTGATCGAGGAAAAAGTCAACAAACTGACCATTTTTTTTGACCGGATCCAAAGCGCAAGGGTCTTCCTGAAAGACGATGTCAACCGCTTTAACCACAAAGATGCCCGAAAGGTAGAGATTGAAGTGAATGTGCCCGGTGCAACCCTTTATGCGGACGAATCCGCGGAAACTTTTGAGAAGGCTGTCGCAGGGGCAGCCGACAAGCTGAAAAGGCAAATCCGGGAACTCAAAAAACAAATTAACGAAATCCACTGATTTGTGGATCAGGAGCCCGTAAACACGGGCTTCCTTTTTTCCACAAAGGCAGCTGCGCCCTCTATAAAATCTTTAGTGCGTGTAGTAACGCCAAATGCCTCCACCTCTTCTTCAAAGCCATCCCTGGACTTGTCAAAAAAGGCGTTGACCGAAGCGATGATCTTAGCTACGGCAACAGGTCCTTTCGCCGCGATTTTTTCAATCAGCGCCCTGGCAGCAGCCACCTCTTCCCCCGCAGGAACGACCGCGTTGACCAGGCCAAGGCTCAGCGCTTCCCCGGCGCCAATCATATCGGCAGTGAGGAGGAGCTCCATTGCCTTCGTTTTACCGATGTATTGAACAAGGCGTTGCGTGCCTCCATATCCGGGGATAATCCCCAGATTGACTTCGGGCTGCCCAAATTTTGCGCCCTCGCCTGCAATCCGTAAATGACAGGCCATCGCCAGCTCACACCCGCCGCCCAGGGCAAAACCGTTCACCGCAGCTACTACCGGCACTGCGGAACGCTCGATCAGGAAAAAAATATCATGGCCGCGCCTGGCCAGTTCAGCGCCCTCGCCGGCCTTTACTTCCTGAAATTCCTTGATATCCGCACCGGCTACAAATGCCCTTTCGCCCGCGCCGGTGAGAATTACCCCCCGGACGCCCTGCCGGGCAGGGAGATCCTCCCCAAAAAAATAACGCAGCTCTTCCATCGTCTGTTGGTTTAAGGCATTCAATGCTCTTTCCCGGTTGATGGTTACGACCAGGCACTGGCCGTCCTGGACGATCACAAGGTTTTGATATTCCATAATCTCGGCGATTCTCGGTTTTTTCCGGGGTTTGGCCCCGGAAGCGGTGAAAAAATGAGCAGGCAAGCACAGCTGAAACCGGAAAGTTTTCCGGCCGGGGTTGTGTAATAAGTCTTTTGCCGCCTACGGCGGCAGAATATTCTTCTGAGCGACACGTCATTTTC
>JBMOJO010000301.1:0-4237 GCA_049315745.1 Saprospiraceae bacterium
GTTTCAAATTATTATTTGGCGCGAAGCGCCGTAAAAAACCTTTTTACACAACCCCGTGTCTCTCAAAAAAATATTATGCCGCCGCAGGCGGCAAAAGACTTTTTACACAACGCCTTTCAAAGGGGTTGTGCAATAAGTCTTTTTTGTGGCGCTTCGCGCCAAATTATATTTGGATGGAGACATGTTTTTTCTGATTTTTCGAAGCAAAATCAGAAAAAACATGTCTCCATCCAAAGAATGTTTCGCCGCCGCAGGCGGCAGATATGATACCCCTGGTCAATAAATACGAAACTGGCACATGATTATATCTATAAACAAATTTTAACCTACCACGAAATGCGTATAATCTATTCAGGCTTGGCCCTGCTCCTTCTGCTTACAGGGACGGGTACTGCAACCGCTCAATCCAATACCGACCAGAGCAAGTTCAGACAGCTCGGGGTGGAACTGCCCACACCAAACACCTACCGAACCGCCTCCGGCGCACCTGGTGAACACTACTGGCAGCAAAGGGCAGATTACGACATCAAAGTCGAAATTGACGACGAAAAACAACGCCTCTATGGCAAAGAAACAATCACCTATTTTAACCAATCCCCCCATCCCCTCTCCTATATATGGGTTCAACTGGATCAAAACGTTGTGCATCCAGCGTCCGACACCTATAAAACGACTACCAATAAATTATCTGAGCGCACTACCGTCACCCAGCTCAATATGATGACCGATACCTCCTTCGACGGCGGCTTCAAAATTGATTATGTGCGGGACGCTACAGGAAAAAACCTGCCGTTTACCATCAACAAAACCATGATGCGGGTGGACCTGCCCACTCCCCTTCCGGCTAAAACGGGTAAACTGACCCTGCAGATTGGTTGGTGGTACAATATCAACGACCGACAGAACCCTGTGTTGTCAGCGGATTCCCGCGGGGGCTACGAATTCTTCCCTGAAGATGGCAACTACCTTTATACGCTCGCCCAGTGGTTTCCCCGCATGGCCGTTTATGACGACTACAACGGCTGGCAGCACAAACAATTCCTGGGCCGTGGCGAATTTACCCTGCCTTTTGGCAATTATACCGTCGCCATAACCGTACCTGCTGATCACGTCGTAGCCTCTACCGGAGTGCTGCAAAACCCCAAGGAGGTGCTCACCGCTGAACAACTCCAGCGTTTTGAGGCATCTAAAACTGCGAGTAAGCCTGTAGTGATCGTCAGCCAGGAAGAGGCAACCCAAAAAGAAAAAACCAAGGCTACAACCAAAAAAACATGGGTATATAAAGCCGACAATGTCCGCGATTTTGCTTTCGGCACCTCACGCAAATACATCTGGGACGCAATGGGCGTAAAAATAGATGGGGCGCCTTTCAGCACTGTTATGGCCATGTCTTACTACCCCAAAGAGGCAAACCCACTCTATGGCCAGTACTCGACCGAAGCAGTGGCACATACCCTCCAGGTCTATTCCAAGCATACCTTCCCTTACCCCTACCCCGTCGCGATTTCCGTCGAGGCCTCCAATGGGATGGAATACCCCATGATCTGCTTCAACTACGGCCGTCCGGAAAAAGACGGCACCTATTCCGACCGCATTAAATACGGCATGTTATCTGTCGTGTTCCACGAAGTTGGGCACAACTTCTTCCCCATGATCGTCAACTCCGATGAAAGGCAGTGGACCTGGATGGACGAGGGGCTCAACTCCTTTTGCCAGTTCCTCGCAGAACAGGAATGGCAGCGCGATTATCCCAGCGGCAGCGGCCCTGCGCGCACGATCGTTCCGTATATGAAGGCCGACAAAAGTGTCCAGAACCCGATCATGACGAATTCCGAATCTATTATCCAGTTTGGCAACAATGCCTATGGTAAACCCGCTACGGCGCTCAATATCCTGCGCGAAACCGTTATGGGCAGGCAACTCTTCGACTTTGCCTTCCGCGAATATGCCCGCCGCTGGGCGTTTAAGCACCCCACCCCTTCCGACTTCTTCCGTACCATGGAGGATGCCTCTGGCATGGACTTGGATTGGTTCTGGCGCGGTTGGTTCTATACGACAGACAATGTGGATATTTCCCTGGACAACGTAACGGAATTCCGGCTGGATTCCAAAAATCCGGAGGTTGAAAAGGCGGTTGCGGCACAAAACGCCAAAGCCCAGCTTGAAAGGGATGTGACCATCCAGAATAATAAGCGCGACCTGCCTACCGTTGCGGTCGAACGCAACCCTGCGCTGCTCGACTTTTACAACACCTACGACCCCAATAACGTCACACCTGCCGATATGCAGCGCTACAAGCAGTACCTGGCTTCCCTGGGGCCCAAAGAGCAGGAAATCCTCTCCTCCGGAAAGCATTTCTACCAGCTCGATTTCAGCAATAAAGGCGGCCTGGTCATGCCCCTGATCCTGCGTTTTGTTTTTGAAGACGGCAGCTCGACCGACCACCGCATCCCCGCAGAAATCTGGCGCTACAACGACAAAGAAGTCAGCAAGGTATTTGTTTTTGAAAAAGCAGTTTCCGAAGTTGTCCTCGACCCCAACGAAGAAACGGCAGATGTGGATACTGCGAACAATACCTTCCCACGCAAAAATCAACTGTCGCGATTTGAACTCTTTAAAATGGAAGGCGGCATGCGCAGGGGCGGAGGCCCCTCGGAGAACCCGATGCAGCAGGCCCGCAAAGAAGGAGGGAAAAATTAATGCGCTGGTTCAGGCATAAAGACGCTGATGAAAACCATATTGATTTCCAATCCCCGGATTGGTTCGATCAATATATTGCCCTTAGAAAAACCCATCCAGTTGTGCCGGATATTCCCGATCCGGCACAACTGGGTTTTTCTGAAACTGCCCCGCAGGGCGCGGGAAGCTGGGGCAACCCCCTCTACTCCCTGCTCCTGCATAGCGGTCTGATCTATGGGTTCCCTTTTCTTTATCCTTTCAAACCCGCACCTCCTGACAAGCCAGGCACGCGCTGGGCCACAAAACTGCTGCTCATTGATACGATCCTGTATGGCGGACTGGAAAAACAGACGGGATTACAGCCCAACAGCACCGCATATAGCCAGGCGCTTGACCAGGTAGCCCTGCATATCCGGGGCTATTATCAAGGAATTATGCAGGCGCATAACGGCGAAAGCGGGCATAGTATAGAATATCTCCTCGGCCACCGGGTCACCTTTTACCGAAACTGGCTCGACTGGCGCAAATCGGGGATCAATACCCACCTCTTCTGGGACTGGTATTTCTTTATCCAATACCTGGATATCGTCGCACAAGGACATCAACTAGGCCAGGAAGACTTTAAAAAACTCCTCGAACGCAAAAAAGCTATGAAGTGGCTGACGATGCAATTCATCATCGCCGCTGCCCATTGCGATAGCCAAATCAAGCGCAGGGAAAGGGTTTTGCAACACCATTTCGAAAAATCCTCCCACTTTTTTACCCCCAGGGAAATTGAACGCCTGCAAGTCCTATTCCGCGACGGGCTGAAACTCGCCCACCTGCAGGTCCCAGACCTGAACTGGACCGCGAGGCGCTACCTGCTGGATATTTCCCTGCTGGTAGTCTATGCCGACCGCGAAATCCACGAATCGGAGGATGCATACCTGCACGAGCTGCTTGCTAAACTGGACCTTCAGGAACAGGATCTCATCGAAAGCCAGCTTGCCCTCGGTGGGTTCCTCCTGCGCTTTGGACAAAAAATCCCCTTCCTGAGTGGACGAAAAAGCAGTCTGGCCCTCATCGGCAGGGCCCTTACGCATAACCTGCACAAAATGCGCAAAGCAACAGGGGCAGAAGTTACCGAGACCCGGGATATGGCCCTCACCCTGGGCAGACTGCTCCAGCATCAATTAGGGATTAATAAAAGCCAGGGATTGCCCAGCGAGGAGGAAATAGCGGCCGCATTCGACCAGATCAAAGACCTGCCCAAATTCCTGCCATTTTTTTCCCTGGTCTTCTTTCCCGTACCCGGGATCACCGAAATGTATATCCTCCTGGCATACTCCATCGAGCGCCTCAGCGGGGAAACAATACGCCTGCTGCCCTCCAACTTCAGCAAAATGGTAAAGGGGAAATGAAAGCAGGATGGGGGCCGCCGGATTGGCGGCCCCCATCCTGCTTTTGGCGCGGCTGGACAATCCTATTGGGGTTGTGTAAAAGGATTTTCATGGCGCTTCGCGCCAAGTTAGATTTTTTGAGACACATCGTTTTCGAAATTTCGCTTCGCGAAATTTCG
>JBMOJO010000302.1:0-4233 GCA_049315745.1 Saprospiraceae bacterium
CTAATTACTCCAAGGTTTCATCTTTTTGCACAAAACCTATTGCACTAAAGTATATGTTGCGATTAAAAAACATAAACATCAAATTCTTTGAAAACGATTCGCTTAAAAAATAAAAAAGAAGCAGCCGTGCTGCGTTTTCACCCATGGGTATTTTCCGGGGCTATTGACCGGCAGCCGCAGGGTTTGGAAGACGGCGACTGGGTGGAAGTGCAGGCTTACGACGGGCGGTCTCTTGGGATGGGGCACTTTCAGTATGGAAGTATCAGCGTGCGCCTGTTGACTTTTTCCAGGGGGCCATTGGGTCAGGAGCTCTGGGACGGTAAGCTGCGCGATGCGTTGGAGGTGCGCAAAAAGGCCGGATTGGAAGACGGAACGCCGACCCGGTGCTACCGGCTGGTACACGGGGAAGGCGACGGACTTCCGGGGCTGGTGATTGACCTGTACGGCGGGGTTGCTGTCCTGCAGTGCCACTCGATCGGGATGCACCGCGACCGCGAGCGGATTGTTGCGGCATTGCGGGCGGCCTATGGGGCACAACTGAAAGCCGTTTACGATAAGAGCCAGGAGACCCTGCCGGCGAAGTACGCGGCCGGATGTAAAAACGGCTATTTGTACGGAGACGCCGCCCCGGGGGTGGTCGTTGAAAACGGCCTGAAGTTTATGGTGGATTGGGAGAGCGGGCAAAAAACCGGATTTTTCCTTGATCAGCGCGACAACCGGGCACTCCTTTCCCGCTATGCCGAAGGGAGGAACGTCCTGAATGCTTTTAGCTATTCCGGTGGTTTTTCGGTATATGCCCTTGCCGCCGGCGCATCGCATGTAGATGCTGTGGATGTTTCTGCGCGTGCGCTCGCGACGGCAGGAGAAAACGTCAAGCTCAATGGATTTGCGCCCGGGCTGCATACCGCCATCACTTCCGATGTCCTGGCCTATTTGCGTCAGGCAGAGAAAACATACGATCTGATGGTGGTGGACCCCCCTGCTTTTGCCAAAAGCCTGGACAAGCGCCACAACGCCGTACAGGGATATATCCGGCTCAATGCGCTGGCCCTGAAAAAGTTAGCCCCTGGCGGCCTGATGTTTACATTTTCCTGTTCACAGGTGGTTGATCGGCAGTTGTTCCACGATTCTATTGTGGCCGCCGCGCTGGAGGCCAATCGCCAGGTACGGGTATTGCACGAACTGACACAGGGCGCCGACCACCCGGTAAGTCTTTTCCATCCGGAAGGCAGTTATCTGAAAGGGCTGGTACTTTATGTGGCCTGATTTCTGCAAAAGTATTTCTGGCGATTCCGGCGGGCACTGCTGCTGTTTATTTTTCTGCGATGAAGAACAGGTCGAGGCAGGTATCTGAAGCAGGGGCGAGGCAGAAATCTTCCATGGAAATATCGGAAACGAGGGCGGTATCGCTTTTCAGGAGTCGCTGACGGTTGAGTCGGTTGAGCAAGTCATAAGGGATTTGAAGTAGCTGCCGGGGCAAACGGTATTGCAGGTTCAGGACATCGAAGCGTGTGATCCGTTCGACGGCGGCTTTGTTTTTTGCGTAGTACGCCTGGACTTTTTCATTTCCGAAGACGCCGAGTTGTTGGACCCGGGCAAAAGCTGTTTTCAGGCAACGCTCCAGTTCAGCAGGGGTATATTCCCGCACGTGCCAGGGGTTCCGGGTGAGCGACATGGGCTTATTGGGCGTGGTGAGGATGAATTTTCCGCCCGGTTTGAGTACGCGGTGGATTTCCTGGACGAATTTTTTATCGTCCTCGATATGTTCGATTACCTGAAAACTGATGACGAAGTCGAAGGCATCGTCGGGGATACCTTTGAGCGGGGGGACGGTCATTTGCAGAAAATGGATGTTTTCCTTGGCGGAGGATCCGGGTTCGTCGAGGACGGCCGGTCGGTATTTGTCCACCGTCACGAACTCCCTGGCATGGGAGGCGATCAGCTCGATGCCGTACCCGCTGCCGGTACCGATTTCGAGTACTTTCCCGGAGACATATTTTGCTGCTTCCACATAAGCGAGGATAGAACGCTGAAAGACGTAGTTATCGGAACGGTCTTTATGCGAGACCCGCTCGGCAGTTTGGACAAATTGCATATTCAATGCGGTTTATTGATCATTACATTTTCGGGTTTCCACTCCACCTGTTTCTCGAAAGGGTGCCGGCGGACGGCACAATCGTCTTTAGAACACAGATGGCAGGAAATGGGTTTACAGGGATCCACGTGGATGAACCATTCCACCGGGGATTGCCCGAAATTTGAAGCCTGGTGTTCCAGTTTTTTGACTTCAGCATGCGATTCCTCGGCATTCAGGTACCAGGGCAGGGTCAGATGGCAGTCTATATGGAGGTTTTTACCGTAGGCGATGACGCGGAAGTTGTGCAGGTCAATCCAGTTAAGGGACCGGTTTTCCTGGATTTTGGTGATCAGCGCTTTGATCAGGGCGGGGTCAGCTTCGTCCATGACCCCGGCGATGGAGCGGCGGAGGAGCCCAAAGCCGGTGTAAATGATCATGGCGCCAAAGCAGATTGCAAGTATATTGTCGAGGAATTGGACGCCGGTATAGATCACGAGCCCCAGCCCCATGAGGATACCCAGCGACGACCAGGCGTCCGACTGCAGGTGTTTGCCACTGGCTTTGAGGATGAGGCTCTGGGATTTTTCTCCTTCATATTCAAGTTTCCATCCCATCAGATAATTCACCGCACCGGAAAATGCCGTGAGGAAGGCTCCGGTACGGAGGAATTCCAGTTGTTGCGGGTAGAAAAAGTTATAAATCCCTTTGGCAATAATTGCGATACCGGCGATGGCGATCAGGGCCCCCTCGAAGCCGGCAGAGAGGAATTCGATTTTGCCGTGTCCGTAGGGGTGGTTCGTATCTTTGGGTTTGGCGGCCAGCAGGAGGCTGTACCATCCAAAGCCACCGGCAACGATATTGATGATGCTCTCCAGCGCATCGGAAAGGATCGCGTTGGACCCGGTGATCCACCAGGCGGTCATTTTTACCCCCATAAGGCCGATCCCGATCACCAGCGTACCGAGTTGTAGCCTGCGCAATTGTTTTTCCCGCTGTGCCTGCATAATAAAGTTAATGTACGAGGACGGCGTTGGCCACCTTTCTCTCGCCCAGATGGTCGAATTGTTTGTTATCGCAGGGCATATTCACGATACCGCCGAAGGGTTGTCCGGATATCCACATGGTGGTGGAGCCTCCGCCGTCGAGGTTCACGGCGTCCCGGCATCCGAGGTGCTGCATGAGTGCGGTCAATTCGGGCAAAGAAAGCCCGTATGCCTGGTCGGTACGGCCATCTGCGGTGAGCAGCAGGATTTTTCCCTCGTCGGTAACGCAGGCGCAGGTGCGTGGGTGCCGGTTATCGTTAAAGGCCCTTTTGGCGAGTTCTACCGGCATACCGTCACTCAGGAGGAGGGGGCCGGTCAGCAGTACGTTTTGATATTTCCTGCTGAAGTAGAGGCTATCCGGTCCGGCAGCCTTGATGCGGGTTTTTTTTCCTTTTCCGATCACCAGGGCGCCGCGCAGGATTTCGCTTTTATCCCGAATGTGTTTTTCGTTGCTGCGGTTGATAAGCTGTCCGTTTACTTTGAGCAGGGTCACCGACCCACCCTTGCGGGTATCGAAAAATCCGGCGTTCACCGCGGCAACTGCTCCGGCTTTTGCAGCAAAAGCGCTGGTGGCGATAAGGGTATCTGGCGACCATGCCAGGCTGAACGACCTTTTGCGGGGGTCAATTTCCAGGAGGTTGAGGTTCTGGCGGCTGGCAAAAAGCGTATCCGTATGCACCTGTTTCCACGTTAGTCCTTTGGCCACTTGTTTTTCAGCCCATTGCAGGGCAGGTAACTGGGCAGATAAAGATGTGGTGAACGCCCGGAGCAGAATAGGAAAAAGGACATATACCTTGAGCCTGTGGAAAAGCATGTTTTATTTTTCTACAAATATAGGCTTTTCGGGCATAGTCGCAAAATTGGGATATAGCTCCTGTGAAAGCTGTGTTATAGGTGAAAAGCCGCCTACGGCGGCAGAATATTCTTCTGAGAGACACGTCATTTTCGTATCTATTTACCAGGGGTATCCGCGGCTTCGCCGCGAGGGATTTTATTTGGGGTTGTGTAAAAAGGTTTTTGCCGCCTTCGGCGGCAGAATTTTCTTTTGAAACCGACGTGTTTTTCATGATTTTGCGAAGTAAAATCATGAAAAACACGTCGGGTCCAAACTTT
>JBMOJO010000053.1:0-18791 GCA_049315745.1 Saprospiraceae bacterium
ATGAGGTTGTGTAAAAAGTCTTTTGCCGCCTGCGGCGGCAGAATATTCTTCTGAGCGACACGTCATTTTCGCGATTTCGCTTCGCGAAATCGCGAAAATGACGTGTCGCTCAAAATAAAATTCGGCGCGAAGCGCCGTAAAAAGCCTTTTTACACAACCCCAGGCTTTTATACAACCCCTCAAAACATAATTTGGCGCGAAGCGTCGAATTATCATTAGAAGTGTTGCTTCACGATCTCCAGGATACGGGCACAGCGCTCATGGCTTTCATTGGCCATGATTTCTGCGCGGGAGCGGATATCCTGGGCATAGGCTGCATCTTTAAGGCCGGGCAAGTTGGTCTGGACGTTGAGCCAGGCGCCAAGGACAGCGGCCTGGGCACAGAGGGCGCCTACCCCGGCATCGCTTGCCGAATTGGGGTTGCCCTTTTCCGCCATTGCCTCCAGGATGTCAAAACAGACAGAAGCCTGTTGCATGGTGCGAAAAGGTACTTCAATCGCATAGTGGGTAGCCGCTTCTACCGCCATTGCGCGCTTTTGCTTGTCTTCCTCTGATACTTTGGGCAGTCTGAAGGCTTCCAGTACCTGGTGAAACGCCTTTGTATCTTCGTCCACCAGCTTGAGCAGGCTATCTTTCAGGGCTTGGCCCTTTTCTGCCCAATCGGAGAAAAATTCCCATTGCGCTTCCCAGCCGCGCTTATGGCTGGAAAGGTTGGCCACCATCGTACCCAGGCTGGCTGCAAGCGCACCGGCAAAAGCGGCTACTGAACCACCCCCGGGCGCAACACTTTCAGATGCAGTTTCATTTGCAAAACCACTGAGTGAAAGGTCAACGAGTTTTTTCTCTTTTCGGAGATCCTCCAGGCGGTATTCGAGGATTTTCTGCCGGGGGTCGAACGGTGCGAGCTCGGAGAGGCCGAGGGTGCGCACTGCGATGCGGATAATTTCCTCCTCTGATATCCCTTTCGAGCGCTCTTGTTTATGCAAAAAATACTTCCCGGCATCCAGCAATACCTTTTTAGGCACCATACCTACCAGTTCAGAGCCGGTGACCCGCATCCCGCGTTTTTCCGCACTTTCACAACACGCTTCAAAAGCCTGGTGCAGGGAAGTTTGTGCCAGATCCGTCAGGTTCATGGAGACCTGGGCAATCCCGTATTCTTCAATATACCAGCCGATGGCCTTTACCGCACGACAGGAACCCGGAATACGCACAGGGTTGCCATCGGCATCCTGGACAACGGGGCCGGTAACCGGATTCCCCTTCCGGAGGATGCGCCCCTGCTCCCGCACATCAAAAGCCACGGCATTTGCCCTACGCACAGAGGTCGTATTCAGGTTGGCGTTATAGGCCACTAAAAATTCGCGGGCGCCGATGACCGTTGCCCCGGAGCGTTCATTGAAACGGGCAGGGCCGAAATCGGGGCACCAATCCGGATCTGCAAGTTTTTTTTCCAGTCCCTCATATTCTCCCGAGCGGATCGTTGCCAGGTTGACGCGTTCCTTTCTGGAAGCTGCTTTTTCGTATAAAAAGACGGGAATCCCAAGTTCACGGCCAACGCGCTCGCCCAAGACACGCGCCCAGGCAACCGCTTCTTCCATAGTAACCCCTTCGATGGGGATTAGCGGGCAGACATCGGTGGCGCCCATACGCGGGTGTTCGCCCTGGTGAAAGCGCATATCTATGAGCGCTGCAGCCGTTTTAATCGCCTGAAAAGCCGCTTCCACTACTGCTTCCGGAGGGCCTGCAAAGGTCATTACCGTCCGGTGGGTCGCTTTGCCGGGATCAACATCGAGCAGAAAAACTCCTGGCGTTTGTTCGATTGATTGCGCAATTTGCCGGATAATTTCCGGATTTCTGCCCTCGCTGAAATTGGGAACACATTCGATTAAGGCCATGAGATTATCCGTTTTCCGATTCCCGCCTTTCTTCTGCAGGAATCAGGGTGGCTTCGATTAATTCCGGGCTGTTCTGAAGCATTTTCAACACCTTTACTTTGAAGGGCGGTATAATAATCTCCTGGTCCTTGTCCGGAATCGTATCGGCATATTCGAGAATTAATCCCGCCAGCGTGACATAATTCTGGCTTTCCGGAAAGTGCGCGGGTAAGCCGGCATTAATTTCATCAATTGGGTTTTGGGCGAAAATGCGGTAAGTTGTGTCGGTCAACTTCTCTACGATAGGCATTTCTGAGTCCGTTTCATCCTGAATTTCCCCGACCAGTTCCTCAATAATATCTTCGAGCGTAATCAGACCGACCGTCCCCCCGAATTCATTTACCACAATACCGATCTGGGTGCTGTTTTTCTGGAAAAGGCGCAGTACCTGGCTGATTTTTTTACTGGAAGGGATGAATGTGATATCCCGCACCATATCCCGCAGTTGCTTATTCGTCTGAGGGCTGCGGTATTGGGCAAGCAAGTCCTTCACCAGGATAAACCCTCGGATATTATCGAGATCGTTTTCAAAAATGGGAAATCGGGAATACCCCTCGGAAATTGCAAAATCAATCGCTTCGTTGAGGGGCGTATTGATTTCCAGCGCGGAAATCTGGGATCGCGGTTTGAGGATTTGCCGCACGGTGCGGTCGTCGAAATCAAAGACGTTTTGGATAAGCTCGCGTTCTGAAGCCATAATAGCCCCGCCTTCCGCACTCTCCGCAATGATGAGCTTCAACTCTTCCTCTGAATGAATTTCTGAATGCGGTACCGGCTCAATCCCAATGAGCCTTAGGGTAAAGTTGGCAAATCCGTTGAGTACGATAATAAACGGCCGGAAGATGAAATAAAAAACCTTCATCGGTATTGAAACCGCCATAGTCGTATTTGTCGGAAAACGGATCGCGAGGGATTTTGGCGCGAGTTCGCCGAATACGATGTGCAGAACTGTAATCGTGACGAAAGCTACCGGAACTGCCAACTGATGGGCGGTTTCTTCGGCAAGGGACAAGCCCGTACCATGCATGGCAGCAAGAATAAGGCTGGTAACGACTTCCTCCCCAATCCAGCCAAGTCCAAGACTGGCCAGGGTAATGCCGAGCTGGGTCGCTGCCAGATAGCCGTCCAGATTACTGACCACACTATGGGCGATCCGCGCACTGAAGCTATTATCGGTACGTACCTGGATTTGAGAAATACGGACTTTTACGATAGCAAATTCTGCTGCAACAAAGAAACCGTTCAGAAAGACAAGAAAAATGGTAAAAAGTAAATCAGGGCCCATTATGTATTAATGGTATCTATCCGGTAGGGAGCAAGCTGAATGCCCTTTGAACAAAAGTGTGAAAGGCTTCATTTGCCTGCCAAACGGCGACGACAAAAAAATCTGTGTTTGCCGCATACCGATCATCCGACCCAATAGACACGATTGATTAAATATCAGACAAATTTATGCAGAAACTTGAAGATTGTACGCATTCTTTTTCAATGCTTCCCAGAGTACTTCTGCAGGGTGCAGGGCTTTTCTTCCCGTACCGTCGAGTACCTGGTGCCGGCAACTGGTGCCCGGCGCAACAAGTACGGCCCCTTCGGGCATTTTCCTTACCTGTGGAAACAGCGCAAGCTCTCCTACCTGCATACTGAGTACATAGTGTTCCTCCTCGTAACCGAATGACCCGGCCATTCCGCAGCAACCCGTCTCCAGAAGGGATATCTCGTAATTGGCGGGAAGGCTCAGCGCCTGTGCCGTAAACCCTGCCCCCGATAAAGCCTTTTGATGGCAGTGGCCGTGCACAAATACCTGTTTTTTTTCCTGAGTAAAATATTCGGGGCCTATTCGCCCGGCCTGGGCTTCACGCACCAAAAACGCTTCCAGCAGCAATGCATTGCGGCCAAGGTTTTTGGCCGCTTCCCGGTCCTTTTCCCCGACAAGTCTTGGATACTCGTCCACAAACCCCAGAATAGCAGAAGGTTCCAGGCCGATGAGTGGTGATTCGGCGCTGACCAGAGGCAGAAAAATTTTCACATTTTCCTGTGCAAGTTGACGGGCTTCATCAAGCATGCCTTTGGAAAAATAAGCTCTTCCGCTTTCCGGATGCCGCGGCATCTCCACCGCATATCCCAAAGCCCACAGCAGCTCAATAGCTTTCCTTCCAATTGGGACGTCATTATAATTTGTGAACTCGTCACAAAAGAAAAATACCTTTCCTTTAGGGGCCTTAGGGGTATTTTTTCCGACCGAACCTTCAAACCATTTACGCAAGGAACGGCTGACGGGAGGCAGCGAGCGCTGCGGTGCAATCCCCAATGCTTTTTTTATCAGAAAACTTGTAGCGGGCTGTTTCAGGAAAAAATTACTGATGCGCGGGACTTTTGCAGCCAGCGCATTGATTTTCCCAATATTCCCAAACACCCTGCTCCGAAAAGGGATGCCATTCGACTGATGGTATTGATGGAGAAATTCCGCTTTAAGCGTCGCCATATCCACATTCGACGGGCACTCCGACTTGCAACCCTTACAGGAAAGGCACAAATCCATCGCTTCGTATATTTCAGGATGATTAAAGGGATTGGACTTTACATTCATCGTCAGAAACTCCCTGAGCGCGTTGGCCCTGCCGCGGGTACTGTCTTTTTCGTTGCGGGTCACCATATAGCTGGGGCACATTGTACCCCCAGAAAAAGCCAATTTGCGGCAATCCCCTGACCCCGAGCATTTTTCTGCCATTTTGAGGATACCTCCAGTTTCGGAAAAGTCAAAAACTGTGGCGAACTTAGGCGCAGGCTGGTCCTGTGGATAACGCAGATCCTCGTCCATGGGAAGGGCGTCCACAATTTTTCCGGGGTTAAGTAAGCCTTGTGGGTCCCAGGTATATTTTATCTGCCTCAGGAGCTGATAATTTTTTTCTCCAAGCACGATAGGGATAAATTCCCCGCGCACCCTGCCATCACCGTGCTCCCCACTGAGCGAACCCCTGTACTTTTTCACCAGGCGTGCTGATACTTCGGCAATATTCCGCAACTGCCGGACCCCTTCCGAAGTTTTCAGATTGATACTGGGCCTGAGGTGCAACTCCCCTGCACCGGCATGGGCGTAATAGATGACCTGCTGCCCATAGCCCTCCATAATCCGGCCAAACTCATCAATATAATCGGGCAGATCCGGAAGGTCCACTGCGGTATCCTCGATAAATTCCAGTGGTTTTGCTTCGCTTTTTATATTCGACAAGACCCCAAAACCTGCAGCGCGTAAAGCCCAAACGCTTTTGCTCCGGGGGGCGGGTATTTTGGGAAATGCATAGCCCATTCCCGCCTTTTGTAAATCCGCAATGAGGGCATCGGCTTTTTTTTCAGCTTCTTCCGGCGTTTTTCCCCGGAATTCGATCATCAGAACCGCCTGTGGGTCGCCTTCCAGAAAAAAACGGTTTTTCTGCTGTTCGATATTATCGCGGGTACAGTCCAGGATGATTTTATCCATTAGTTCACAAGCGTCGGGGCGGTGCTGCATGGCAATCAGGACGGCACGCATACTTTCGTTGACGCTATTGAAATGTGGGCAAACGACAACATCGTGGGGGTCTGGAAGAGGGTCCAGGCTAAGTTTAATAGCGGTAGTGACTGCCAGCGTGCCTTCCGAGCCACAAAGCATGGTTGCCAGGTTGAAGGGAGGACCGCCCGGTGTGAAGGGGCGCTGCCTCAACAACATATCTACGGCATAACCCGTATTTCGCCGGTGGATCTCCGGTTTGGGGAATTCCCGCTCGATTTCGGCACGTTGTCCGGAATCCTTCAAAGCACCAAAAATCTGGCGGTATAGCTGATTTTCGAGTTGATCCCCTTCGAGTTTTTGAGCAATTTCTGCATCGTTGAGCGGCCCGAAAGCTACCGGAGAGCCGTCGCTGAGCAGACAGCGCAATTCGAGTACGTGATCACGCGTATTTCCATATACGATAGAAGTCGTGCCACAGGAGTTATTGCCGACCATTCCTCCGATCATAGCGCGGTTGGCCGTGGAGGTATTGGGGCCAAAAAAAAGGCCATAAGGCTTCAAAAAGGCATTGAGTTCGTCCCGGATTACCCCTGGCTGCACCCATACACTGCGTTCTTCAGGGTTTAATTCCAGGATTTTGTTCAGGTAGCGGGAGGTATCTACAACGATCCCCTGCCCAACGCATTGCCCTGCCAGGGAGGTCCCTGCGGTACGCATGATTAGCGGGGTTTTGTGTGTATTTGCAAAAAGGATAATTTCCTTAAGGTCATCCTCATTTTTCGGAAAAGCCACGGCCATCGGCCATTGTTTGTAGATAGAGCCGTCCGTTGCGTATAGCGCACGGGAAAGGCGGTCATAACGAAACTCCCCGTGTAATTTCATAGCGAGGCCATGCAGGAATACTTCCATAATATCCAGTACTTTTTAATTACCAAAGGACGCGGTATCGGCATTGGTTTGATTACCTTGGGGAAACAGGCCCATTTCCAGGATCAGGAGCTCTACCCGCCTATTCTGGGCTTTTGCTGCATCGGAAAGATTATCCGTGAGTGGAAAATCAAAGCCATAAGCCCTTGTCTCCAATTGATCCATGGGCACCCCCTTTTTCAGCAGATAGCGCTTTATGATTTCTGCTTCCTGACGGGACAAGGTATAACTCAGCAGGAGGTCCTTTCCCTGGTCGCTATGTGTACCGATTTCCACCCGGATATCGGGAAATACGCCCATTACCCTGGCCAGGTCATCGAGTTCTTTTTGCTGGGACAGGCTAAACCCCTTAAGGGTGTCTGCTGAAAAATCTATATTCTTGAATACCAGGGCTGTCCGGGAGTAATCCGGGGCTCCGCTCTCGATAAATTTGAGCAGGCGTTCTCCCACACCGCCGGGTTCAAAATCCCAGCCCCGCAATTGAAGGGCAGCTGATCTCAGACTTATGGAGCGGCCATCATCTACCCGGGGAGGGGGTTGGGGCACCGCTTCCCCGGTTTGCCCCGGGCGCTGGCGCAAGATATGCGTAAGGAGCGAAATGACGACAACGACAATCATCGCAAGGCGCAGCCATCTGGCCCTGCCGGGGCCCCAACTGCGCTCTGAAGGCGTTGCCGGCCGGGGCGTAGCCGCTTCCTGCCGGTCCGGTACGTTATTCATCTTTAGGATAAGTATGGGAAAAATTAAAGTTGACATCATCCAGTACCACGTCGAGGATGGGGTCCTTTCCCCGGATATACCCCTCCCGGATTTTATATCCGTATATGCTGCTCATCGTACTCCAATAGGACGCATTCCAACCACCGCGAAGATCCCGGATAAGATCATACAATGGCGTATCCAGTTCCCTTTCGATCATCTCTACCAGGATCATTCCCTGGGTGCGGGTCAAATTGCGCAGGGGATCTTCAAATTTTTCTTTCAGTTCTTTTTGGAGCTTCCTGATATGCCTTTTGCGCTCCCCTTCCCGCATCGTGGATGTAGTATGCTCGAGCTCCCGGAAAATACGGATTGCTTCGGAAGCATAAGGAAACACCATATACGCATACCTGCGGTAGCGCCGGTATTTATTGTACTCCTCAGGGCTTTTGAAATGACGTATGGAAGAGATAGCAATATCGTTGAGGGTAGCCAGAATAATGGTATCTCCGCAGTCGTCCAGCATATACTCATATACATCCCCATTGATAAAGACCGTCCCCCTGGTTTGTGCCAGCAAGAGCGCGGGAAAAAAAAACCAAAAGCAGGACAGTATGGTATAAACCCTTGAGGAGGAGTTCATGGGCGATAATATTTTATGCAAAAGTGCGAATTTTTATGACGATTTGGGAATCCTTAACGCAGCGTTTTCTCCGGAATGTCTGACTTGTTGCGATACGACCATCCTGGGCTAAAAACAGCAGTGTATCCCGTTTTTAGCTCAGCGTTGTTGGGATAGGATATACTCACAGCGCAAAATGGGTTTTTCGCCCACGCTGTATCTTTTTCTGTCAAGGAGCACAGCTACACCCACAGAAAGCCTTCGCAGGGACAAAAAATAGCACATTTTTCCCACCGCAATAACCCATCGCAACAAGTCTATTGTATTTTTGCGTACTTTTAACCATTAAAACATAAAATTCTGATGTATCGTTCGCATACCTGTGGGGAGTTACGTATGGCCAATATCGGGGAGACCGTCCGTTTAAGTGGTTGGGTCCAGGCCGTACGCGATTTGGGGAGTATGACTTTTATTGATTTGCGGGACCGCTACGGCATCACGCAGCTCGTGTTCAGCATGGAATCAGACGCCGGCTTATGCGAGCAGGCGCGTCGGCTGGGCCGCGAATTTGTGATCAACATCGAAGGGAGCGTTCGGGAGCGCAGCGCCAAGAACCCAAACCGTCCCACAGGCGATGTGGAGGTCGTCGCAACAGCTTTCAAACTGCTCAACGCATCGAAAGTACCGCCTTTTACCATTGACGACGAATCCGACGGCGGCGATGAGCTCCGTATGAAATACCGATACCTGGACCTGCGCCGCAGCCCTATACAGCGCAATATTATATTCCGCTCCAAATTAGCGCTGGAAGTGCGCAAATATCTCAGCGACCAGCATTTCGTGGAAGTAGAGACCCCCTTTCTCATCAAGAGTACGCCGGAAGGGGCGCGGGACTTCGTGGTACCCAGTCGGATGAACCCCGGTCAATTCTATGCCTTGCCGCAATCTCCTCAAACCTTCAAGCAGATCCTCATGGTAGCTGGTCTGGACCGTTATTTCCAGATCGTCAAATGCTTCCGGGACGAAGATCTGCGCGCCGACCGGCAGCCGGAGTTTACGCAGATTGACTGCGAAATGGCCTTTGTTACCCGGGCGGATATTTTGCGTACCTTTGAAGGGTTGACCAGGCATCTCTTCCACTCAACCATTGATGTCGAGCTGCCCGACTTCCCCCTCATGTCCTACGACGATGCCATACAGCAATATGGCTCTGACAAGCCCGACCTGCGCTTCGGTATGGCTTTTAAAGAATTGACCGGATTTGTAAAAGGAAAGGGGTTTGTGGTTTTTGACAGTGCAGAGATCGTCGTAGGGATTACCGCTACCGGGCAGGCAGGATACACCCGCAAGCAACTCGACGAGCTGACGGAGTGGGTCAAACGTCCTCAAATTGGTGCAAAGGGATTAGTCTATGTGCGCTATAACCCGGACGGGACCTTAAAATCTTCGGTAGATAAATTCTTTTCAGAAGATGAGCTTCGCCAGTGGGCAGAAACGATGGGCGCCCAACCCGGCGACCTCATGCTTGTACTTGCCGGTGAGACAGAAAAAACCCGCAAGCAGCTCGGCGATCTGCGCCTCGAAATGGGCAGGCAGCTTGGGCTGATGATACCAGGCGTATTCAAACCGCTTTGGGTAGTAGATTTCCCGCTGCTGGAATGGGACGAAGATACCCAACGCTTTTACGCGATGCACCACCCTTTCACCTCTCCCAAACCCGATGATGTAGCGCGCATGGCCAGTGACGACCGCCAGGTGCTTAAAGACCTTCGCGCAGATGCCTATGACCTGGTCATCAACGGCGTTGAAATTGGAGGCGGGTCTATCCGTATCCATAACCGCGAATTACAGGAGAAAAACTTTCGCCTTTTGGGTTTCACCAAAGAAGAAGCCGAGCGCCAGTTTGGTTTTCTGCTCGGCGCTTTTGAATATGGGGCGCCTCCGCACGGTGGCATCGCCTTCGGTTTTGACCGCCTTTGTGCCGTAATGAACGGACAAAATTCTATCCGGGACTTCATCGCCTTCCCCAAAAATAATATGGGACGGGATATGATGATTGACGCGCCATCCGAAATTGCCCCCGAGCAACTGAACGAACTCAGCCTCGCCTTATCGCTCAAAAAGACCGAATGATTTAACCCGCAATTTAAGACGCTACTTTTTTTGTGAAAGGCTCGAAAAGAGGTTCGAAGAAAACCTAATCCGGAACGATAAACCGGGCGTAGCCCCGGTTCGGGATATCGTTCCCCAAATATCTATGCCATGGAGCAAAAAAAGAAATTTCTAGCGCTCGCTTACGCCGGCCTCTTGTCGAAAATAGCGAAAGACAAGGCTGAAAAGGTGATTATTGTGGGTGCAATCATCAGCTTTATCCTGCATCTCCTGCTGATCTCCCTCGCCCATTTCAAAATTATCAAAACCGGGGACTATACCGAATTACTGACCAACCCCATTTCGGCTATTTATACGCCTTTCTCCTTCATCCTTGTATTTGAAGTATATCTGCTGGTCTATTATTTGCCAAGGTCCATCACCATATATATAGGCAAACAGTATGAGATCATCACTTTGATTACCATTCGCAGGATTTTCAAAGACCTGGGCAATATGGAGCTCACCTCCGGTTGGTTCTCATCGAAAGCCGACCTCCAGCTCACCTTTGATATTCTGACCACCCTTATTTTGTTTTTCCTGATTTATCTGTTTTATCGTTTTAATGAGCGGAAGCCACAAAGTAACCCGGAACAAAAACGAATATCCCCGGAAACGGAAGGGTTTATTAACCAAAAGAAAAGTATTGCCATCGTTCTTGTCATCATTTTACTCGCTTTAGCCGTTTACAGTTTCGGAAACTGGATATATGCGAGTTTTTTCTCTGTGGGCCAGATGCTGGGAAAGTTTAACGACCTTAACAAGATATTTTTCGATCAGTTTTTCATCATCCTCATTCTCACGGATGTATTCCTGCTATTAATTTCACTATACAACTCCGATAAGTTCCACCGGGTTATCCGCAATTCCGGATTCATCATTTCGACCATTCTGATCCGGTTTTCGTTTGGCGTTGAAGGGTTGCTCAATACAGCTCTCGTAGTCGTTGCCGTATTGGTTGGCGTGCTTATTTTAGGTATCCACAACCTCTATGAGAAACATCTGAGCAGCACGGAATAATCAATATTCCAGGCCTGGGGTGTGTAAAAAGGCTTTTGCCGCCTGCGGCGGCAGAACTTTATATTGAAACCGTGCTTGATTCATTGATTTTGCAAAGCAAAATCAATGAATCAAGCACGGTTTCAAGTTATTATTTGGTGCGAAACGCCAAGAAAAGGCTTTTGACACAACCCCTTACTAATGAGAAAGCCCTGACGAGTATTTTAGATATCCAGCAGCAAAGTCACCGGATCTTCCAGCAAATTTTTGACTTTTACCAGGAAGGTAACGGAAGTACTTCCGTCAATCACGCGATGGTCGTAAGAAAGGGCGAGGTACATCATCGGGCGGATTTCCACCTTGCCATCCACCGCAACCGGGCGATCTTTGATGGCGTGCATCCCCAGAATAGCCGATTGGGGCTCGTTGATGATAGGCGTACTCAGGAGGGATCCAAAAACACCCCCGTTGGTAATCGTGAACGTTCCCCCACTCATTTCCTCGAGACTGAGGGAGCCATTTCTGGCCTTTGTCGAAAGATCTTTGAGCTGCAGTTCGATATCGGCAAACCCGAGGGATTCAACATTCCGCACCGGAGGAACGACGAGGCCATTAGGCGTTGAAATGGCGAAAGAAATATCCACATAATTGTGGTAAATCAGATCATCCCCATCAATATGGGCATTGACATCGGGCATCTCCAGCAAGACTTTCGCACAAGCCTTGGCAAATATGGACATGAAGCCCAGCTTGATGCCATATTTTGCCTGAAATTTCTCCTGATACTTTTCCCGAAGGGCCATTACTGCGCTCATATCCACCTCATTAAAAGTGGTGAGCATGGCCGTTTCATTTTTTGCACTCACCAAGCGCTTGGCAATCGTGCGGCGCATTCTGGTCATTTTTCTGCGCTCTTCCCCACGGCTGAATGCTGCTGCAGGAGAAGTTGGCCGGGCAGACGCTGCAGGGGGTGCGGAAGGTGCAGGAGTAGAAGCGGGTGCAGGCTTTTCTGCAATCGCTTTTAGCGCATCTTCTTTAGTAATCCGACCTTCGCGCCCACTACCTTTTACCGCTGCAGCGGGAATATCATTTTCTTTCAGAATTTTTGCTGCTGCGGGCGAGGGGTGTCCGGTTGCGTAGGAGGGTGCCTCAGAAGTTGAAGGCTGGACCGGTGCAGATTCTGTTTTTTCGGGAGCAGCACTGGCGGCTGCCGGACTTTCTGCTGCTGCCGAGGTATCTATCTTTGCCACCAGGGCACCAATTTCAAGGTCATCGCCTTCTTTTGCTACATAGATGAGTTTGCCCGCTGCTTCGGCAGGAAATTCCAGCGTTGCTTTATCGGATTCGAATTCGCAAATTGGTTCGTCGAGCCTTACAATGGCACCGTCTTCCTTTAACCACCTGGAAAGGGTAACTTCTTTGATAGATTCTCCAACCGGGGGCACGCGCATTTCGATGACGCTCATCTGATCGTAAATTTTCGTTTTTAAAAGGCGATGCAATATTCCGTCAATTGCTCAAATTATACAAGGTTTGGGGTAAGTTTGTTCCTGCTGTCTGGATATTTATCACCGGTCGGAGAAATAACACGGCACCAACCCTGCCATACATTTATACTGTGCGTTGCCAGGTTTTGTGCATAGTGTTGCGGCTGAACTGCCGAAATCCAAGGAACTTTGGCATCCTACAACGCTCAAAACCTGACGGCGTGAGGTATAGTAAAACGCACCGTTACCCTGCAGCTATCGGGTTTTTCCTGAACACATAATACAAGCCGATCATCACAAACGGGATACTGAGCAACTGCCCGGTACTAAGCACGTTGTTGAATGCCGATTCGAACCCTCCCTGGCTTTCCTTGAAATACTCCATAAAAAATCGGATGCCCCAGATGAGCACCATGAACAATCCGAAATGAAAACCGGGTTTGTGCCGCATTTCCGTTTTCCAGTACACGCGATAGAGAATAATAAAACTGATTAGATAGAAAATGGATTCATAGAGTTGAACGGGGTGTTTGGGCAGCGCCTCCGGGCCATCGGCTGCCACAAACCGAAACGCCCACGACACGTCGGTAGGCTTGCCCAAAATTTCGGAATTCATCAGGTTGCCAAGGCGGATAAAACACCCTGCCAGCGCTGTAGGCACTACGACCTTATCCAGGATCCAAAGAATGGATTTTTTGGAAACCCGTATAGAAAAAATCCAAAGTGCCAGGATGATACCGATTGCACCACCGTGGCTCGCCAGCCCGCCATGCCAGATTTTGGGAATCTCCGAAAGGTGCTCCCGGTAGTATTCCCAATCATAAAAGAATACATGTCCCAATCGAGCCCCCAAAACTGCACCACTGACAATATAAATGAAAGCGGAGTCCAACCATTCTTCCGGGGCCTTCTCTGCAAGAAACATTTTCCGGACCATATAGAGCCCAATCAGAAAACCTGATGCGAATAAAAGACCATACCAGCGAAGGGTAATCGGCCCAAGCGAAACAATTTCCGGAGAAGCCGTCCAGGTGATATATTGCAATAACATACGCTATATTTTATTAATCCCTCAATTGCTGATTCCTGCCGCCTGCCGTGCCCTTCGTTCGTTAATCCTCCTCCGGATCCAGTTCGGCACAATCAGGGCGCCCAGAAAAAGATAGATATAATAGGAAATTAAACGCCAGATGGTCGCAATCATCGTGGCCTGCGTCGAATTGGAAACGTAGTCCGTCAAAAAACTCCCAAATAACAGGTCAATTAACCCCGCCCCACCGGGTGTAGGGCTGAAGGCAATGACAAAAAACATGGTCTCGAGCCGGGCATAAAGTTCAAACTGCGTTTTTATATCCAAAGGCAAATCGGGCAGAAATGCAATGAGCAGCGCACTGATGATCAAAAAGCGCAGCATCCATACGATGATGGTACTACCAATCGCCTGTGCATGATACTGCCAGGGTTCATTCTTCAATTCCTTTGAGGCTATACCCATATCCCTGCCAAATACCAACGCACGCTCATGATAACGCCTCAACAGACGGTTGTTCGTCACCGCTCCCAGAAACTGCTCCAATTTCTGGGGGTTGATAAAAAGCCCGTAATAAAAGGGCAGCGTATAAGTGAGCATGATACAAAAGGCAATCAGAAAATAATATCCCCAAAATTCAGTATCTGCAAAAGTCTCTGCCCCAGGCCGCAAAACCCCCGCACCAAAAATCGCATATAAAATAGGTACCGTTGTTAGAAGAAACAGACTGTCCAGAACGATGGTGTAGAGCACAAACGTCGCTGTGCGTGCTGCAGAGAGCTTCTCCTGCGCCAAAATGAAAAATGCCACCGCAGATCCACCCAAACTGGTAGGCGAAACCGCGGAACTAAATTCCCAGATTACAATTAATTCAATACACTTCCACCAGGAAAATGCTTTTTTGGTTAGTGCCCTCAGACGGTAGGAGTAGGTCAGGTGCCAGATAATACTCAGGAGGATAGCCATACCAATCCAGAAATAGGTATGCCTGGTCCAGTTTATCCTGGAAAATTCTTCCAGGTCAAAATGCCTCCAAAACAAATATCCCACCGCAGCCAGTCCCAGCAAAATAGGCAGGATAATCCTGGAGGTGCGGATAGAGTGCAGCGCCTCGTGGTGCTCGCTGGAAAATTCCCGAAAAGGCTGCTGATCCAAATGGATTAAGGCTTTATTGACAAAAAAGAATTGTTACGACAAAAACCACTTTCCTAAAAACACTAGACCTTTCGTCCATACGGCACCTTTTTCAGGGAATAAAACCCGGCTGCGCGAACAACAAAAGGCGCGGTGCAGACGAAAAAAACCATTTTCAGGCCTCGGAGATCGCGTCGCAACACGTTAAAATTTCCAAAGTCAAAAGTCGCAAAATTTCTCTATATTCCACGCATAGAAACGATCTAAATGGACCAATATACCCGTTGGAAGCTAATTCTTGGCGCAGGAGCCCCTATTGCCGGGTCAGAAGAAGACGCTGCCGCCATAGATGAGGTACTCAGCGCCCTGTATGAAAGCGACAGACAAGGCGGGCTTGGCGACAGTGCACCTCAGGTACATCGCTGGCTGGGGGATATCCGTACCTACTTTCCTGTCCCGGTGGTACAGCTGATGCAGCGGGATGCCCTGGAGCGGCTCGGACTACGCAATATGCTGCTCGAACCCGAGCTACTCTCCATGATCGAGCCAGACGCCCACCTCATCGGCGTCCTGCTTTCCCTGAGCAAAATATTACCTGATCAGACCCGTGAAACGGCCCGTATGCTGGTACGCCGCTACGCCGAAGACCTGCAGCAACGCTTACAGATACCTCTGCTTTCGGCCATACGCGGGAGCCTCTACAAGCTCCGGCACACGCGCCGGCCACGGCAAAACGAAGTAGAATGGCAGCGCACTATCCTTGCGAACCTTAAACATTACCAGCCGGCATTGGGGACAATAATCCCCGAAAGGCTTTTTGGCAGGCGACGCTCGCGACATCACTTAAAACGGCTGATTTTGCTGCTCGATCAAAGCGGCTCTATGGCAAGTTCCATCGTCCACGCCGGTATCCTCGGATGTATTACTGCCTCGATCCCCGCCCTACAGACCCACCTGGTCGTTTTTGACACGAAAATTGCCGACCTCAGCCATTTACTCTCCGACCCGGTTGATCTCCTCTTTGCCACGCAGATTGGCGGGGGCACCCATATTGCCCAGGCTCTGGCTTACGGGCGACAACTGATGGAGAGCCCGGGCGAAACAATTTTTATCCTCCTTTCCGATCTGATGGAAGGGCCGGCCCCCGAAGGATTAATTACACAGGCAGGCGCCATCTGCGCCGCAGGTGCCCGCATGATCGTACTCCTTTCCCTGGACGACAGCGGCGCACCGGCTTTTGACCGCCGGATAGCCACCCGGCTTGCCGATCTTGGAATTCCTGCCTTTGCCTGCACGCCCGCACAATTCCCCGAACTCATGGCGGCTGCCATCGATGGACGGCCGCTGAGCGGGTCGAGATGAGCAAAACTTACCTAGGCGAAGTCTCCCGTCTTTTGGTGCATCCCGGGTGTTCTGCTTAGGGCGGTGATATGTACAGGCTTTACCGCAAGCCGTCCAATCTATTTTTTCACAAAAATTGTAGCCGTTTGTGTATTACCGTGCCGCAAAATATACGTACCTGCGGGCAGGTGCCCGACGTCTATCCGGTTCGTATTTCGAACGGTCAGGATCAACTGCCCGGAAGCGCTAAAAATCTGGTAATCGCCCGCAAGCGTTGAAAATACGACGTCTGCTGCAGGGTTGGGCGAAATGCGCCACTGCGGAGCGTTTACCACCGGCCCGCGCAGGGAGGTCACAGCATCCCCAATACCAAAAACCGTGATCGTCCCACTTACGGCATTGACCAGTACGACAAGAGGCTTCGCCGTCGGGCTTTGATCGGCAGGGATGAAAACGACGTCTTCCGGCCCGAGGTCCCCGGCAGCACGGGTATTGGCAGCTGCTGTAAAGTTCCGGTTATTGAAGTACCCCATAAATAAGGGCTGCTTTGGGTCATTCACCTGATACACCATTATGCCTCCGATTCGCTCCAGGGTGATAAATATATACTGATTGGTATCCACGGCACCGAATGCAATCGCACTTGGCTCGGGTCCTTTATCATCGCTTCGGCTATCGCGGGAACTTGTGGCGTTGGAATCGTTGTTCGCATTAAAAAAAGCGGCGAAAGTGGAATTTTTTGCAACATTCGATTCAAAATCATTTGCACTTTCAAAGATGAAGTTGCCGAACGCATCCAGGATAGCAAAGGAGCGCCCTCCAAAAACAAAGACCTGATCGTAGTCGCCATCGCCATCCACATCCCCCGAGGCATTTGTGGCGCGCAGGCGGCCTAATCTTGCGTTCTGCTTGAGGGAATCTGCTGTCGGAAATACCCCAGGATCAAGTTTGAACGTAGTTGCGCCTATACGCGTCTCCTCGCTGAACCCCGAATAATCGCGTGCATCGCCTTCGTTGGCAATCGCATAATAATTATTTCCGTTATATTCGAAAGCTACAATACCATCCGGTTGGTACATGCCAAAAACGGGATAGTTGACAATTTTGATCCCGCCATCGCTGTCGCTTGCATCCAATGCGTGATTGGTGCCAAAAGTGATCACCCCCAGGCTTGAGACATCATCGTTGCCCGTACCTGCTTTTCCGAAATCATTATCATTAAGCACTGCCACGGCACCTCGTGGCAGAAGTGCAAGACCCTCCGGTTTTGCCCCGACTGAATATCCTGCATCGGGAAGGTTTAGGATCTTTCGCTTGCTGACGGGCCGCACCCCTGCAGCAGCAAGTTCGCCGGCGCTCATCATTTCGAGGGTCTTGTCGGAAGGTCCGGAAGAGGATTCTTTTGCGGCGCGTTTTGCCAGCGCGGTATCTGCCATCAGGTTTGTAGCGCCGACAAGGCTAACCTCGTAAATATACTTTTTGCCCCCTTCCTGAGCGGGGAGACTGGCATCGTGTTCGATGACCCAAAAAGTCCCCCTGCCCTTATAGACCGCATCCCCGATATTGTCCACGCGGCTAATGGCGGTTTCCGGGGAAAAACCCCTGTTGCTTTCCAACAGATAAATATACTCCCCTATGGGCACTCCATTTGCCGCATTGACTGCCAGGATACGGATAACATCGGTATTGTTCCGAACCCCCGCAGTCGGGTTATCCAAAGGTGTCTGGAGGAAGGCATATAGCACATGCGCTGCAGAATCATAAGCAATTGCCGAGAACCCACGGTTGGCCCAGCGCTTTCGATAAACCCCCGGAAGGGTTTCGATACCATACGCGCCGGCCCCAAGGTCGATCAACCCCAGTGCCGAAGTGCCCTCGGGGATATACCGGTCAACCATAACCCCGTCTGCGGTGAACTTGTACAAAGAAGGCCTGATCTCATCGCAAAGCCAGAAAAAACCATTGCGGTCCCGGACGATACCTTCCATATCCCCTCCGAACGGATCGAAGGGGAGCTCTGTATAATCTGCTTTTGCCAGGGTATCCACCCAATCTACAATATTATAATCGGTACCCTGCCGGGCAGGGGTTACCGGTATTTCATCAAAGCCGATGAGGTTAGTACGACCCGAAACCGGGGTGGAAATGCCATTTTGCAGACGGCTCAACGGCACGATCCCGTCCAGGCTGATCGTGCCCCGGTTTAGGTTATAGATCAAACGCACCATACGCAGCTGATAGGCAGGCAATTGGTAGGGCCTGAGGTCGCTAAACGCCGGCTCCGTCCCCCCGCCCAGGGCCAGTGACATCGGCACTGCTGCTTCGACCGGCCCCTGATCGGTTACAGTGTAAAAAACGTACGTCGAGTCTGTTGATTCTTTTGGTTCGAAATACAGGCCGGAGAACCCCCCCAGTCGAATAGGGGGCAGGCTATCCCTGAAAACAGGAATGCCCACAACCGGCAAGGCCGACACCGGTGACAGCGGGAACGCCTTTACCTGCGGGGTCCCGCTGAGGTGGTCTTTAACCCCCAGCGCCTGTATATCCAATACTTTTGCTGTTGCGATATCTACTACCGCGAGGGCATTATTTTCCTGCAGCGTCACATACGCCCGGCTGCCATCCGGGCTTACTGCGATATATTCCGGCTCCATATCCTGGGCAACGGAGGGGTTTTTGGGGCCAAAAATCCTCACTCCACGATTGCGCAGCTCTGCCGCCCTGCTGTTAAATTCAGTAAAACCGGCCGTTTGGACCATCCCGGAAGCGATATCAATAATACTCACCGAGCCCTCGGGGTCTATGCTGAAATCCCCTGCAGGCTCCCCCTCGTTAGCCGTGAGCAACTTCTTCCCATCTGGCGTAAACACGACCATATCCGGATATGGGCCGACATTGAACTGGGCCCGCAGGCTGCCATTTTTTTCAAAAAGCACGACCTTTCCGTTAGCTGTTTTGACTGAACCTTCCAGTG
>JBMOJO010000303.1:0-4206 GCA_049315745.1 Saprospiraceae bacterium
ACCTGGGCTAGAACGGTCCGGCTCATAATTCATGAAACAGCTGGGGAGGGAGCGGATTCTTGTCCACCCGAACTCCTTGCACGTACCTGATAGGAGAATGGGCCGCTTAGGGTTGTTGCCGGAAAGTCAATCCAGATGGAGTCGCTGCCGGTCAGGTTCTTGAGCAAGGAAAAGGAGATTCCCCCATTGTCTGAACGATAAACCGACCACCCGGCAGGTCGGGCTGCGGGAAGCGTCCACTGTATTTCAATATGGCGCTCGTATCCAACCGCGTTTACCCGTACCGGCGGAACGAGGGGGCCGGAAACGGCGCCGCCTTTATAGGCTTTAACTTCATCTATGAATACCGTATGTTCCTGCCCGTCTGCGCTGCCTTGTCCAAAAATAATGGCTTTTATCTGGTTAAACTGGATGCCGGTCTGGGCAGGGTCATTAAAAAAAACGGAAAGCGGAATCTTGATTTCAGTCCACACTTTTGCCTGAAGATCGCCGGCAAAATCTGCAATCGCATATTTCCGGGATTTGGTTACCCCAGGTGCACCCTCCATGAAAATCAATGGCCAGTGGTTTTTGGACAAACCATCGGGCGCGTACGCCTGGAAAGATAGGGTGTCGGCTACGGCAATATTCTGAAATGGGAAACCCGGGGCAATGACCAATGCCGACCAGTCGCCCCCGCTTTTGGAAGTCCACCGGAGGCGAAGGCTGTTGTTGCCCAGGAATGCCGTAGTAGAGGTAGGTATTTTATCACCTGAGGGCCCTGTTTGCTCTAAAATGCTCGGCGCGGATTTGAAAGCGAGACCAGAGTCGTAATATCCGGGATTATTGGCGTCCCGGAAAAAGAAAATTTCCTGTGCCCGGGCGTTTTGCAAGAAGGTCAGGAAAGAAACGAATACCATACCAGATAATAATCGCCCTGGGTACATGCTCATGCAGTTTATTTTTTTTGTTGCCTGCCGTTCGGGTATATCTGACGACATTTCAGGCTGCTTTACACAGCCTCTGCCCTGGTTTTTACCCCTTTTGCAGAATCGTTTTTTGTTTGTTTCCTACTACGCCATTGTTCCATTATTGTGCTTTTGCTTGTTTTGACGGCAAAATATTTTTTTCTGCTGCTACTAATACGCAAAAGTAAATAAGGGTATGGCTTTTAGATTCCTACAATAATACGGTAATTTGAGCAATGTGATAAAAATCTGACCTCACCAAGACTACGCCAATGACAAAAATCACCCATACTGCATCAAGAATGAGGTGAGGTTTTCGTCGTTGTCGAGCTCAAGTTTTTTGCGCAAGCGGTAGCGTTTGTTTTCGATTCCACGGATGGAGATATTGAGCAAGGGTGCAATTTCTTTTGAGCTCAGGTTCATCTTCAGGTAGGCTGCAAGGCGCAAATCCCCGGGGGTGAGGTCGGGAAAATCGGTTTTTAGTTTTTTCAAAAAGACTTCATGAACCTGGGTGAAGTTGGTTTCAAAAATTTCCCAGTCTTGTTCGTCGCTGAGATGGTCGTCGAGCAACCGGATCATGCGCTCCAGGGATTTATCCGGTAAGCGCTCGCCCATATCCGATTTAACGCGGAGCAGGGCTTCTTTAATTTGCAGCAAGGTTTCGTTTTTCCGGATGAGGTTGAAGGTCGAGTTGGCCAATTGGCTGCTTTTTCCCAGTACATCCATCTGGAGTTGCTCGGCCTGGGCTTGCAGCATTTGGCTGTGCAATTGTCGCTCCTTCTCGATACTGAGCTTCCTGCGCTGAACGGCAAGGCGGTAATGGTGCAGACGGTAAAGCAGGCTGACAAGTCCGGCAAGGACTAATGCGAAAAATACATAACACCAGGGACTCTGATACCAGTATCTCGAAATTTGGAATTGAATGTGCGCAGTACTGTCGGAAAGATCAGATTGAAGCTCCAGGGTGTAGGCGCCTGGAGGAAGTTTGGTAAATTCCCTTTTGTTTTCAAAAGTCCATTCCGACCAGGTTTCCATCAGGGGCCGGAGGCGATAGCGGAAAGCTGGCTTTTGGGTGAATAAAGGGGCGGCAAATTGCGCCTCAATGGAGTTGAATTGAGCCGGAAAAATAATCGTGCCGTCCCGGATGGTCCACACCGGACGCTTTTTGCTGGCACCCGTCTTGATATTCTCCGTCGGACTGAGCGATTTGATTACCGGTGCTGGAGGGATCAAGCCGGGTTTTCGGTTTTTGAGCGGGAGCAGCGCAAAACCGTTGTCGAGGCAAAGTAAATAGAGGTCATCGCCCAAAATTTCAATGGTCTCGTTATTTTTAACCAGATTGACCGGCAGCCACTCCGCAACTTTCCTGTCGCGTATCCACGCAACGCGGTCCTGAACTACCTGAAAGCGGGAACCGTCAGCTAAAAGGATCCATTTGCCGTTGCTTAGTCCCGAACCGCTATGGTGGGGCAGTGGCGCTTCCTCGCAGCGGCGGGTTTTTTCATCCCAGCGGTAGTACTTGTCTTTGGACCAGATCCGCAACTGCCCATCTTCCATCAGAAAAGAAAGGTTGTATTCAGAAGGAAGCCCGCTTCGCACGCCTATGGTGTCAATGCGCAGCAATCGCGTGGCGTCCCCGCTGATTTCAAGGCGAAATGCTCCTTCATAAGGGTTAACTGCCCAAAGGTACCCTGCAGGATCGGCCTGAAGGAACCGGATCGGACAGGATAATCCGTCCATTTTTCCTGAAAAAACCCATTGCCCTTTTTCATTCTTCCGAAAAATGGCAATTCCGGTATAGGTGCCCTGAAGTAAAATTTCCGGACGGCCGGGTAGGGGGATGGTGCTCCAGCCCCCGGTCATCGGACTGAGCGGAACGGCACGGTTCCCTTCCAGCCGGAAAGTGCCTTGGTTATGGCCACAAAGCAGTTGCCCGTCAAATACCTTTAATTCCCAGACTTGCCCCTGTGTGCCAGGCAACAGGGTAAATGGCCCGAGCAGGCGTCCATCCTGGAATGGAGCGGAAAATAACCCCTGGTTGGTCCCCAGGTAGAGCCGGCCTTCAAAGCTTCTTGCAGCGTAAACTGTTCCGAATTCGCCCTGGTTATCAGAATAATAGATGAGTGGGTCGCCAAGGGCGAGCATGTCAATACCCTGGTCAAGACCGGCCCAGAGATTTCCGGAGCGGTCTTCAAAAAGTGAAAGCACGGTATTGTTCTGAAGTCCGTTAACCCGGTTGAGGTGCAGAAATCCCTGGTTATCGCCCTGAAAGATGTAGAGGCCGTTCAAAATAGCCCCTACTACAAGCCTTCCATCGCTCAACCTCAGGATTTTGTTTACGCCGTACTTTCCAAGGGCATTATTGACAGGGTGCTCCCAAACCGAAAAGGTCTTGCCATTATAGCGGAACAGCCCGGCTTCCTGGGTCGCTGCCAGCATACCCCCATTGTCGGCAACCAGTCCGGTAATTGTTTTATTGGAGAAAACCTGGCTGCCGGGCACGAAGGCCCAGCTTCTGTCTGATTTGAACCGGAATATCCCCCTGCCTATAACCGGCGCAAAGACCTGGCCGTCCACTTTTTGCAGGAACATTATCGTGCCCGGAATAGGCACCTTGGTAATTTTTTGATAGTCATAATAAAATAAGGCACCAAACGACTGAAAGAAGATACCCTTGCCATCATCCAAAATATGCCAGATTTCCTGTTGGTCCACTAACCCATGGGGCAATTTGTCGCTGAGCGATTGATAATCGAGTTTGCCCAGGGCATCCCGCTTCCAAAAACCAAACTCCTCATAAGCCCCGGTAAAAATGATGCCTTCTTTCCCTGCCGCTACGGTACGTACGGTTTGTCCTTCCGGCAAAGGGTGTAATTTCCAGCTGCAGCCGTCGAATTCCAGTAAGCCTTCTGTATTGGCAAAATAAAGGAATCCTTCCGAAGATTGGGCAACCGACCAGTTCTGGTTGTGCGCTCCGTACTCCAGGCGGTTAAAATGAAACAATCGCGGTGCCTGCTCGTGCTGCCCAATGGCCTGCAGGGCACAAAAAAAGAGGATTATGATGAAAGGCCACATTTTCATGGTGGGAAGAGGAGTATAATAATGGTGAAAAAACGGTTTGTCTTACCTGTAGTGTCCGCGGCTTCGCCGCGAAGGATTTTTTTGGGGGTTGTGTAAAAAGGTTTTCGCCGCCTTCGGCGGCAGAATATTATTTTGAGAGACACGTCATTTTAACGATTTCGCGAAGCGAAATCGTTAA
>JBMOJO010000054.1:0-18593 GCA_049315745.1 Saprospiraceae bacterium
TATTCCATGGCGCAGTGGTACCCTAAAATGTGCGAATACGACTATCAGGGCTGGCATGCCAACCCTTATATCGCAAGGGAATTTTACGGCGTCTGGGGGGATTTTGATGTCACCCTCCACCTCGCCCCTGAGTATGTCGTCGCTGCCACCGGCTATCTGCAAAACCCGAAAGCGGTTGGGCACGGATATACCGATGAAGGGGTCCGCGTCAAACCCCCAAAGGGCGAAAAACTGCACTGGCACTTTGTTGCCCGGGACGTCCACGATTTTGTGTGGGCGGCAGATCCAGAATACAAGCACACCCGCTTGGTGCGTCCCGACAGCCTTACCCTGCATTTCTTCTTTCAGGAAAACGATAAAACCCGAAGCACCTGGGACTCCCTGCCCAAGATTATGGACAAAGCCTTTGACTTCATCAACAAGCGCTACGGGCAGTATCCTTTCAAGAAATATTCTTTTATCCAGGGCGGCGATGGCGGGATGGAATATCCGATGGCCACCCTTATTCTTGGCGAAGGTACCCTGGAGGGGTTGGTTGGGGTATCTGTACACGAACTCATGCACTCCTGGTACCAGATGGCGCTGGGCACCAACGAAAGCCTGTATGCCTGGATGGACGAGGGTTTCACGGATTTTGCCACCGACGAAGTGATCAACTACCTCCGTTCGCTGAACCTCATTCCCGGCGAAGTGGAGGACTTTCCGCAAGCCGGCAATTACGAAGCCTATTTCTCCCTGGTCCGGAGCGGACAGGAAGAGCCGCTCAGTACCCATGCAGATCATTTCCGCACCAACCGCGCCTATTCGGTCGGTTCCTACAGCAAAGGCAGCGTTTTCCTCAAACAATTGGAATATGTCATCGGCAAGCAGGCCCTCGATAAAGGGCTGTTGCGCTATTATGCCGAATGGAAAATGAAACATCCCAATGCCAATGATTTCATTCGTGTGATAGAGAAAGTCTCCGGAATAGAACTCGACTGGTACAAGGAATACTTCGTCAACACGACCGCTACGATAGACTATGGGGTCAAAGAGGCGAAAGTGGGGGCAGACAGCAACGCCGTCGTCGTCCTGGAACGCATTGGCCGTATGCCCATGCCGGTGGACGTTCTGGTCACCTATAAAAATGGAGAAAAAACACTGATCAATATCCCGCTTACTTTAATGCGTGGCCAGAAAAACGCAGAAAACCCCGATGTCCCTTTTCAGGTCGCCCCTGACTGGTCCTGGGTAAATGCGGAGTACGAACTTCAACTCCAGGTGCCTTTGACAGAAGTTTTCTCCATAGAGATAGACCCCTCCCTGCGGCTCGCCGACCTGAACCGTATGAACAATGCGGTGCAGGTTGGGCAATAGGATATTTTAGGGTTGGGGCCGTGTAAAAAGTCTTTGTTCCGCGCTTCGCGCCAAATTATGTTTTGAGAGGTTGTGTAAAAAGTATTTTGCCGCCTGCGGCGGCAGAATATTCTTCTGAGAGACACGTCATTTTCACGATTTCGCGAAGCGAAATCGTGAAAATGACGTGTCTCTCAAAACATAATTCTGCGCGAAGCGCCGTAAAAAACCTTTTTACACAACCTCTCAGAAGAATATTCTGCCGCCGCAGGCGGCGAATGATGCACAATCCCATGGGGCAACCCCGCCCGGCAGTGCAGAAGCGCCAAAACAGCGCCCCGAAGGGAAAGTTTTTTGTAATCCACCTGCCGGCAAACTTAAATTAGTCCGCTCAAAACACTACCTTTGTGGTTGAAAATAAAGGCACATGAAAATGCAGAACACTACCTTTCGATATCGCCTGATCATAGCGCTCATCCTGTCGGCAGCAATGGTCAGACTGCTGCCGCACCCCCACAACTTTACACCAATTGGCGCCATAGCCTTATTTGGGGGCGCCTGTTTTGGTCGCAGGATTACGGCCTTTATCGCCCCCCTCGCAGCCTTATGGCTCAGCGATCTAATCCTCAACAACCTCATCCTGAAGCCACAATTTCCACAATATTATCCCGAGGGGTTCATTTGGTTCAGCAGTGTTTCCATCTATCTTGCTTTTGCGATGATCACCGCCCTTGGATGGTTGACGCTCAAAAACATCCGTGTCCCGCGGCTCATCGGGGCTTCGGTCGGGGCCTCCCTGCTTTTTTTCCTCATTACCAATTTTGCGGTTTGGCAGGGCAGTAAAGTTTATCCACAGGACTTAGCCGGGTTGATGGCCTGTTATATCGCAGGCCTGCCATTTTTCTGGAATACCCTTCTCGGCGACCTGACCTATACGGCCGTCATGTTTGGGGCCTTTGCCCTTTTCCTCAAGCGTTCGCCTATTCCTGCAGGCAATGGGGGCATTAATTGAGGGGAAAGATTACTACCTGGAAAATGGCCGCTGGGTCTTCACGGGCCATTACCTGCGCGTTCGTGGCTATTGTTGTAAAAGTGGTTGCAGGCACTGTCCCTATCAAACCGGCCAACAGGCAGAACAGGCCGTAGCAGAAGAACCTGCCGAGGAAACCGCCCCCCGGCGCTTCATTCCGGATACTCCACCCGCAGATGGTGCACAGAGTGCATCATGCCTTTGAATACCTTTTTACAAGTTTCCATTTCGGCAAAGCTGAGCGAGGAATCCGAGAACTGGCCCTGGGCCTCAATTTGCTTCATCAGCCGTTCGATCATGGCGTCAATCGCTGCTGCTGTGGGCTGCTTTAAGCTCCGGCAGGCCGCCTCTATGCCATCGGCCATCATGAGAATCGTTGCTTCCCGGGTGATCGGCTTTGGCCCGGGGTAGCGAAACTGCCCTTCTTTTTCCTCCGCTGCCACGGCATCCGATTGCTGAAGTTGCCTAAAAAAGTACTCCACCCGCATCGTGCCGTGATGGGTAAAGATGAAATCGGCAACGATCCGGGGCAACCCGTAGCGCCTGGCGAGCGCGGCACCCTCCACAACATGCTGGATAATCAGCCGGGCACTGTCTTCGAAAGCCATTTCATCGTGGGGGTTGTTGCCGGATTGATTTTCGATGAACAGCCCAGGGTTCACGGTTTTTCCGATATCGTGGTACAAAGCGCCTGCTTTTATGAGCAGATGATCGGCCCCTACTGCCCGGGCAGCCGCCTCCGCAAGGTTGGCGACCTGGAGCGCGTGCTGATAAGTGCCCGGTGCCCTTTTCGCCATCAACTGAAGCAGCGGGCGGTTGGTGTCCGTCAACTCGGCCAGACGCAGTACCGATACCAGACCGAGCAGGCGCTCCAATAAAGAAGTAATCGGGTAGGCCAGCAATACGAGAAAACTATTTATAAAAAGCCAGGAAAACACGCTCCAGTCAATTGCTTCGACATTCCCTTTTCCAGTCATCTCCAACCCAAAAAAGACAAGTACCGATACAATGGATACCAAGGCGACCAAATAGAAAAACCTGCTCCAGTTGTGCGCGTCCTGGCGGCTTACCACCACAACAATCCCGACGACCAGCTGAAGAAAGATAAATGTAAAACCCAACGCCGACAAATACCCGGCGATCAGCACGACGATCAAATGCACAAATAAGGCCAGACGGTTATCGTAAAAATTTTTTATCACGATCGGGACAATGGCGAATGGAAGCAGATAGGGACTTACGGTACTGCCCGACTGAACCACCGAAAGCAGATACGCAAAAAGTACCGGCCACAGTAATATCAGGATCAACTGGTTGAACTGCCTGATAATAAATGGATAAGCATACCACAGGTACGCCAGTAACAAACCAAAAATTGTCAGCGTAAGGGTGAGATAGCCCGCAAAGAGCCAGATTCCCGACCGCTTCTCGAGCAGGGTCTGCTCGTATTGCATCCGGTAGCCTTCCAACATCTGGTATGCCCTTTTTGTCACGATCCCGCTCCGCTCAACGATCAACTCCCCCTTTTGTACCATCCCCTGGAACGGTGATACCGAGGCCCTCGCCTCTGCGGCCACCTGTTCGTTGAGCGCGTGGTCATAGCGCAGGTTGGGAAGGATCACCTCTGTAAGGATCGGAAAGAGGAACTCGACGTCGGGCAGTCCACTCAGGCGAAGGGAGTCATAAACCTGGGCGAGGGCCTGGCTCAGGTCTGTTATTTCCATTGCCGGCCGCATCCTGGAAGCCTTGCCATGTACAATACCGACCTGCACCGGGCGATTTTCCCCCTCCCACTGTATGACTCCCCGCTCAAAAACCCCGCGGATATATCCAAGTGAAAATGTACGGTACTTTTGAGGCCGCCGGCGCAAATCCGGGAACTGCCCTTTTTCAATCGCCCCCAACTGGGACTCGAATTTCTGCTCCAGCGCTTTAATCTGGCGCGCCTCCAGAGAATCCAACCGACGGTACAAAGGGGACAGGCCGTCCACCAGGCTGTTGATTTCCTGCCGGTAGGCACCTTTGTCTTTGGGGATCGCAAAATCAAACGGCGCATACAAATCTTCATACGGCCAGGTCTTGCCCGGCTCATATTCAAACCTGAAACGCAACTTATTGGGAAAAAAAAGGGAGGTCAGGCCGATCGCAGCCAGGATCAGCAGGTAATTCAGGAAGACGGGAAGGCGGTCCCAGGTTGATTTCCAGGTGCTCATGCCGCAAAGATACGCCGTTTTACGGGCATTTGCCTCACCTATTTGTCGCTATGGCCCCGGCCCTTCCAGATCACTTCTTCTGCACCAGAATATTTTCCGATGTAACGGGACAACACAAAAAGATAGTCGGAGAGTCGGTTGAGGTATTGCAGGATCATGGGGTCCACCTGCTCCTCCTGCGCGAGCGCGACACAGAGGCGCTCGGCACGCCTGCACACACAACGTGCAATATGGCCGTGCGAAACGGCAGGATGCCCGCCCGGTAAGATAAAATTCTTTAGGGGGCTTAATACCGCTTCCATCTGGTCTATTGCCTGCTCCAGCGCCTCAATATCCGCAGTCTGCAAATCGGGCGCCAGAGACTGGCTTTCCGGATCGCAGGCGAGGCTGGAACCCAGTACAAAAAGGCGGTTCTGGATCTCAAAAAGCTGGATACCCACTTCGGGTGGGCCTGCGAGGTCGCGCACCAATCCGATATGGGCGTTCAGCTCGTCCACAGTGCCGTAGGCATCTATCCGCAGGTGATGTTTGGACAAACGCCTGCCGCCGAAGAGGGAAGTCTCTCCTTTGTCCCCGGTTTTGGTATAAATTTTGAAAGCCATTCTGTTGAAATTAGTCCGTTACGGGATACCGTGTGCCAGGCGCTTAAGGCCGCTGCCGGCCCTAAGATGTAGCCGCCGGTACCGCCGGGTTCGTGATATTGCTGTTTGCCTGGTCGCTCTCCACTTTTCCATCGAGCAAGCGGACAATCCGGTGTGCATGCGCCGCGATATCCGGTTCGTGCGTGACGAGGATGATCGTATTCCCTGCCGCGTGGATTTCTGCAAATAGTGCCATAATTTCGTAGGAGGTCTTGGAGTCCAGGTTGCCGGTGGGCTCATCGGCAAGGATGATCGAGGGGTCATTGACCAGTGCCCGGGCCACCGCAACGCGCTGTCGCTGGCCCCCGGAGAGCTCGTTGGGCTTGTGGTCCATACGATCTGCCAGCCCCACGGCCTTCAGGATTTCGGCGGCTTTCTCGATCCGCCTGGACCGGGACCATCCAGCATAGACCAGGGGCAGGGCCACGTTTTCCAGGGCCGACAACCTGGGCAGCAGGTTGAAAGTTTGGAAAACAAAGCCAATCTCTTTGTTGCGCACCTGCGCGAGCTCCTGGTCGGACATAGTGCTGACCTCCTTGTCGTTCAGGAAATAGGAACCACTACTTGGGGTATCCAGGCACCCGATGAGGTTCATCAATGTAGATTTGCCCGAGCCGGAAGGGCCCATCAGGGCAACATATTCGTTTTTGAAAATGTCCAGGGACACCGACTGCAGGGCAACAACCTCATTGAGGCCCATCTGATAGACCTTTCGCAGCTCCCGAATGGAAATAATCGTTTTTGCCATAATCCGTTTTTTAAAAAAGCCCTCAGCTTTTTTTGATGTCAATGACTTTGGGGGTCAGAAAATACGTCCCGTCGGTTTCAGGTGCGTTGCGCAAAGCATCTTCCCGAAGGCTTTGGCCACCCGGCCTATCGGGCCGCAGTGGGTTAGGTGCGTCGTTCATATATACCAACGGCGCCACGCCCTCGACGTCCACGGCACGCAGTTTCTCCATCATCCCCAGGATTTTGTTCAGGTCGGTGAGCAGCTGGGCACGCTCCGCTTCACTAAGCTCTAACCGCGACAAATGCTCCAAGTGTGAAATTAAGGCAAGGTCTATCTGCATAATCTTTTTTTCGAGGCGATTCAAGAAATAATCGGCGAACGACGGATATTTGATGCTGGGGGGTCTGTAAAAGGATAATATGACGGCAGAAGCAACTTTATCCTGCCTGTGGTAGTCCTACAATGGGAAGCGCTTTACATGGCTGCCCCGGCCCTTTTATGTTTAACCAGTATTATAAACCTGTATCTGCCTGAATTGTTGAAAAGCCCGGGCAGAACGGCACGCCGGCCTGCACAACAAGTCGGATTAAGATTTCGTTGCCTTCAAAGTTTGTTTTCTATCCGGTTTATTCCTTATTTTGCCGGCGCGGGAGCATCCCTGCCTGGCCGTCCAGGAATTCCAAAAATAGCATTATGAATACAGCTAACACCAAGTCCCGAGCCGTGAAATATGTCGCGATCGCAGGAAATATCGGGGCCGGCAAAACCACGCTCTGTACCCAGTTGGGAAAAACATTTGCCTGGGAAGTACACTATGAATCTACGGATGATAACCCATATCTAATTGATTTTTATGAAGATATGAGAAGGTGGTCGTTTAACCTCCAGATATTTTTCCTCAACAAACGCTATCAGCAAATCCTCAAAATCCTCGCCGGGGAGCGGACGGTCGTACAGGACCGTACGATTTATGAAGATGCCCATATTTTTGCGCCCAACCTGCACGACATGGGGCTGATGTCCACGCGGGATTTCAGCAATTACAAGGATTTGTTCCTCACCATGTCCTCCCAGGTCCAGCCTCCGGATCTGTTGATCTACCTCCGTGCAGGGATCCCTACGCTGGTGGACCATATCCAGTTGAGGGGCAGGGAGTACGAAGGCAGCATCAGCCTGGATTACCTGCGTCGCCTCAACGAACGCTACGAGACCTGGATTTCCGGCTACCAGGAAGGCCCCCTGCTGATTATCAACGCCGACGAGGTAGATTTTGCCCAAAACCCCGAAGACCTGGGCAAGGTGGTAAGTATGGTAGATGCCGAAATCAACGGATTATTCTAATATGCAGGATATATTTGACGCTATTTTGGGGCAACTGGCCCCTTATCGTGCCGGACTGGTGGCCGTATCAAAAACAAAGACCGACGGGGAGGTGATGGCCCTGTATGCAAAAGGCCAGCGAAGGTTCGGGGAAAACAAGGTCCAGGAGCTCTGCCCGAAATACGAGCGCCTGCCCAAAGATATCGAGTGGCACATGATCGGCCACCTCCAGCGGAACAAGGTCAAGTATATTGCCCCTTTCGTAGCGATGGTCGAATCTGTGGACAGTCTGGAGCTGCTCCTGGAAATCAACAAGCAGGCCCTTAAGGCGAACAGGGTCATTCCCTGCCTGCTGCAGTTCCACATTTCCGGTGAAGCGACAAAATTCGGGCTTACCCCCGACGAGGCAAAGGCACTCCTTCAGGCGCAGGCGTATCGCCAATGCCGGAACGTGCGCATCGCCGGGGTGATGGGTATGGCCAGCTTTACCGAGGATGAAGCCCTTGTACGCCGGGAATTCGGCAACCTAAGGGAAATTTTCCAAACGCTGAAGTCCGGGTTCTTTTTCGGTGACCCCGAATTTTGTGAAATTTCCATGGGCATGTCCTCGGATTATCTGGTGGCACTGGAAGAAGGCGCCACTTTAGTGCGTATCGGCACGCTGTTGTTCGCAGACCGCTCGGCAGCGGAACTGCCTAAATGAAGGTCTTCAATGCCTTATAGACCAAATCCATCGGCAGGCCCATAATATTGCTGTACGTACCCTCGATCCTGGATATTTTGCACAATCCAATCCATTCCTGTACGGCGTAGGCCCCGGCTTTATCGAAGGGCCGGTAGGTGCTGACGTAAAAATCAATCTCGGCATCGTCCATGGGCTCGAAAAAGACTTTCGCTTCGCCGGAAAAATCCATCTCCTGCGTTTTTGAGATCAGGCAAACCCCGGTGATGACCCGGTGCATTTTGCCCGAGAGCGCCCGCAACATGGCAAAAGCCTCGGCATCGTCCTGCGGTTTATTGAAAATACGGCCCTCCAGGATGACTACACTGTCTGAAGCCAGGACGATTTCATCGGACTGTATCCACGGGCGGGCAGCCTCTGCCTTTTTCCGTGCCAGATAAGGGGCGACCTGGTCCACGTCCATGTCTTCGGGAAAGTCTTCGGGGATGTCTGTTGGCCTGATTTCGAAAGACAGGCCGGCTTCCCGAAGCAGATGGCTGCGGCGCGGCGACTGCGAGGCAAGGATGATTTTGCGGTTTAACGGCAACATTGGTTAAGTACCCGTATATTTGTTAAAAAAAAAAGCGACGTATGATCCGATCATTCCCGGGATGGGGCTGTTGGTGCGCCCTGGTGGCTGCCACTGCCTGTTCCGCACCAAAGCCACTGACCCGCCCTATGGAAAATTATGCAACAAATCTGAGCGAGAAAAGGTCTTCGATTTATATTCCGGTAGCCATAAAAATTTCTGCCCTGGAAAAGACGGTCAATGCCCAACTCGAAGGGGTATTGTACGAAGATAAAGATCTCCGCGATGGCGACCGCATGATGATCCGGGCCACCAAAGCTGCCCCAATCAAACTCGGCATGGAGGGGCAGGCCATCTCGTTCACCGTCCCGGCAGCGATCTGGGTGCGTTACGATGCGGGGATCACCACAGTAGATGCCCAGGGCAAAATTTCCATAGATTTCAACACGGCCTATACCGTAAAACCCGACTGGTCGCTCGCCACGCAGACGACGATTGTCAACTACCGCTGGCTGGAAAAACCCGTGCTCAAAATTGCGGGCATTAACCTGCCGGTCGGCCTGCTGGCCGATCTCGCGCTGCAAAATATGCGCAAAACCATCGCCAAAGCCATTGACGAGGCGGTAGCGACCGACCTCGGCATCGGAAAAATGGTTGCCGACACCTGGAAATCTATGTTTCGCCCTACACAAATATCGGCAGATTACAATACCTGGCTGATCGTCAACCCACTGGATATCGGAATGACCCCCATCCGCGTAGATGCAGATACCCTGACCACCACTATCGTCGTCGAGGCCAGGCCACAGATCACAGTCGGGGTTGCCCCTCCTGCGATCAGCGGCCGGCCGCTGCCGCCCTATACCCAGTTCAGCAGCCAAGTCCCGGGGTTTTCGATTTTCCTGCCGGCAGCGGTCAGTTATGCCGAAGCCCAACGCCTCGCCGGTAAAGAAATCATCGGCGAAACCTACACCTCCGGAAAACGTGCCGTCACAATCGAAGGGATCGAAATCTACGGGCAGGGGGAGGAAGTCATCCTCAACCTGAGCATGTCCGGCAGTTATAATGGCAGCGTGTATCTCAAGGGCCGCCCCTTTTACAACTCCGCCCGCAATGCCATCGAAGTCGAAGGCCTGGATTTTACCCTCGAAACTCGCAACTTCCTGCTCAAAAGCGGTGCCTGGTTGCTCAAGAGCACCCTGCGCAAGCGCCTCCAGGAATCCCTCGATTTCTACCTGCGCTATAACCTCGAAGAATCCAGAAAGGCCCTGGAAAAACAACTCAACGAATACGGCCTTGCCGGGGGCTTCCGCCTCCAGGCAAGGGTGGACCAACTGGAGGTGGGCAATGTCGCCCTGCAAGCGGATGGCTTTATCGTCGAAATTAACCTCAAAGGGAAGATCGGATTGCGCAATTAAAATAAAATCCAGCATTCATGGACCACAAGATTACGGCCGCCGCCCTACTGCTCACCCTCGCCGCATGCGGCCCTTATCAAAAGAAAGACCTTATCGGAAAATGGGAAGCAGTGAAAGTCCTTGAGGAAGGACAAGCGCTTCCTGTCAATAACGCGGAAATCACTTTCGCTTTCTACCCCAATTCTGCCTATGCCTTCACAAGTACCCTGAATTACAAAGAGTCCGGCTTCTTTTCTATTGAAGGCCACCTATTGTACACCCTCGATACCCTCGACAAGGACGCCATGGAAAAAGCTGTGGAAATCGCCGCTGTGAGCCGGGATTCCCTTACCCTGAACATGCAGGATGGGGCAAAGCGCCGGACATTGGTCCTCGCGAAACAACAAAAACGGAGGTAGGAGCGGTATGCCCTAAGTGCATCCCGTCACAACAAACCTGCAAAGTTAAATCAGATCGCTTCCGCTTTGCTTCACTACCTCCTCCCGCATATTCATCAGACGGATTTTTTCCCGCGGGCCGAGTTGTTGCACGCGTCTTGCGACAGCAATCCGCTCGCCCCACTCGCGGTGCAGGATGCCGAAGTAGCCCAGCGCACCCAGGACTGCTGCCATTGGGATGAGGGCCCATTTCCTGCTCAGCGCCGCCGCCAGGAGCCAGAGCAGGAAATAAACGACAAAAGTACCCATAGAAACCGCAAGTAATACCGGCGCATAGAATTCGATCCGAACAACCCGGGTGTTTTTGATATGCCAGGCCAGCCGCATCGGCGGCGCACAAAACAACCGGCCTGCCCATGCGAGCGGGGCACTCAGCCACCAGGCCAGCCGGTGAAAGGCTTTACACGGTACTGGACGGATCAGCGCCGCATCGTCGAGGCCCAAAGCCTGCAATTCCGAAAAATAAGCCGCTGCTGTGTGGCCTAGTTGTTCTTTTTGCCCTTCCGCCATCGTATTGATCAGCGTCGTAACGGCAAGCTCTGTCTCCAGGGGGCGCCTGTCGGGGCGCGATACCGGCAACGCCTGACTTGCCTGCCTGCTGCGCGCCATGAGCAGCAGCTGCTCCGCAAGGGCATCGTCGGCATGCTTCTCGACAATGATCACCCGCTCTTCGAGTTGGTGCTTCAGGATTGTGGTCAGTTGAACAATCGCACGGCGGGGGTCAACAGCGAACAACGCCTTCGTCGGGATGGGCTCCCCTATATCTATCAGCACTTCGCTGCGGGGCCGTTCGGCATAGGTATAGTTAACGCCGAGGGGGATAACAAAAATATCCTCTAAATCGGGGTACTTTTCATAAGTCCCCGCAACGATCCGGGCCAATCCTTTCTGCACCGGTCGCATCCGCTTTTCATGGGTCGTATTCCCCTCCGGAAAGATCATGATGGTACACCCCTCGGCGAGGGAATCGGCACAAGCCTCAAAAGTGGCAAAATTATGCTTTAACCCGCTGTAGCCGGCATCAATAATCCGGTAAATCGGGAGCATCTTCAGCGAGCGCAACAGAAAACGATAAAACTTCTGCACAAAAAAATCACCGCGTACCAGAAAATATAGGGGCTGCGGCAGGAATATCGCCATGATGCACGGCTCCATGAAAGCCGTAGGATGATTAGCCGCCAGAATGACGGGCTTGTTCCGGGGAATGCGCTCCAGGTGCGTGATATAAATTTTCCTGTAAAAAGCTTTGATCGCAATCCTCGCGATCGGCCTGACAAGGTAGTACATAGGCGGTGTTAAGGTGTTGAAGGGGTAAATATAAAACCAGTCGGTAATTCTTTATCGTTTTTGGGCCATCTGACTCGTCGGCCGGGTGGGACGGCGCCCAGGTGCGGCCGGTAACGCCCGGCACCGTAAACCGGCAGGGGATGCCCGGCAAGCTTTGATTTTTCAAGCGTATCCTCCTTTACACAGGTAAAAATCAACGGAAACCCGGGCCAAAATAACAGAATTTTCTACTTTTGTCCATCCCTCAATTTTTTTCCGGAGATTATCCATTGATTTCAAATACTTTACCAAACCGCCTTATAAATAATCGCCCATGATTCCCGATTTGAAGGCCCCCGGTCTCTGGAAAACACGTGCATATATCGGCGGGGAATGGCTTAGCGCCCGCAACGGCGCGGTATTCCCGGTGACGAACCCCGCAACAGGCGCAGTACTCGCAGAAGTGCCCGACCTCGGCGTGTTGGAAACTCAGGAAGCCATAAGTGCGGCCCACCGTGCCTTCCCGGAATGGAGGTCAAAGACCGCCGGTGCGCGCGCCGTCCTGCTCAGGGGATGGTTCGAGCGCATGATCGCGCACCAGGAAGATCTTGGGCGCATCCTCACCGCCGAGCAAGGGAAGCCACTGGCCGAAGCAATTGGCGAAATCCGCTACGGCGCTTCTTTCGTGGAATGGTTTGCAGAGGAGGCGCGGAGGAGCTATGGGGATATCATCCCCGGGCATGAAGCCGACAAGCGTATCATGGTGCTCCGGCAGCCGGTAGGCGTGGCCGGCATTATCACCCCCTGGAATTTTCCCAATGCCATGATTGCCCGCAAAGTTGCACCGGCACTCGCCGCCGGCTGTACGGTCGTCGTCAAACCCGCCGAGGCGACACCGCTCTCGGCGCTCGCAATGGCCGCCCTGGCAGAAGAAGCCGGTATCCCGGCAGGGGTGCTGAACATCGTCACGGCATCTAACCCCACCGTAGTCGGCGGCACCCTAACGGAAAGCCCGCTGGTGCGCAAACTCTCCTTCACCGGCTCTACCCGCGTAGGAAAAATGCTGATGGCGCAATGCGCCGGCACGCTCAAACGCCTGTCCCTGGAGCTGGGGGGCAACGCCCCGTTTATCGTTTTTGAAGATGCCGACCTCGATGCCGCCGTAGAAGGGGCCATCGCTTCAAAATATCGCAATGCGGGGCAGACCTGTGTCTGTGCCAATCGCTTTTTTGTGCACGAAAAAATCGCCGATACCTTCGCCCTGCGGCTCGCAGCCGCCGCGAAGGGGCTGAACGTTGGGGACGGCAGCGCCCCGGGGACACACATCGGCCCGCTGATCAATCCCGCCGCACGCGATAAAGTGGAGCGCCTCCTCGCCGATGCCGAAGCAAAAGGGGCGCGCATACTTTGCGGGGGCAAACGGCACGCCCTGGGCGGCACCTTCTTCGAGCCCACCGTGCTGCTGGGCGCAAGGATGGATATGGCCCTCGCCAAAGAAGAGATTTTCGGACCGGTTGCCCCGATATTTACCTTTTCCGACGATGAAGCAGTCGTCCGGATGGCCAATGATACCGAGTACGGGCTCGCCGCATACTTCTACAGCAACGACGTCGGCAGGATATTCCGCGTTGCCGAAGCGATGGAATACGGAATCATCGGGATCAATACCGGACTGGTCTCTACCGCAGTAGCCCCTTTTGGGGGCATGAAAGCGAGCGGTTTTGGCCGCGAAGGCTCAAAATACGGCATGGACGAGTTTTTAGAGAAAAAGTACCTCTGCCTAAAGGTTTGAGCGATGCTCGTGCTGCCTTTGGAGGTATTTCTGCCTGATGACTTCCTGGACAGGCCGGTGTTCGATCTTGCTGTCCAGCCAGGAAAGGATGTCCAGATAAAGAAATGGCCGCTGCTCGTAGGGGTCAAGGGCAATTTTTTCCAGTTTCACCTTCAGCGCGATGAAAGCTGCCGGCAGGTCGCGGGGGTGGATCCGCGTCAGGCGACGCAAAAATTTGAAAATTTCCTTCAGGGCCATTCCAAGGTCTTCTTTTTTTGCTAAAAAGCGATAAACCGACTTGACCTGGTACTCCAGCAACTGGGCGTTGCCGAGCTCGTAATGCGCAATCAGGCTCAACAAACGCGCAAAGACCTGGATATCGGCGCGATAATCGGGATCCTTCTCGTTGATGATGTAATTCAGGTAGGTAATCGCACTGCTACTGTCGCCACTTCCGAAAAACAGGCTTGCGATGCGGTAATAGAACACCATCTCGCGGTGGCTGTCCCAGTTATAGCGGTCTTCCTCCATAATCTCCAACAGCTCCGGCACAAGGCCCAGCCCCTCCGTAAACGTCCCTTCCAGAAAATGCTTTTTGATGAGGTGGATGTATTTGTAGAGAAAAAAGAGGCTTTCATTGTTCTTGTTCGCCATCAGGTCCGGGTATCGGGCGGGCAAGCCCAGAAGCTCGTCGAGGGCCTGGTTGAATTTTGGGGCATGCAGGAGGTTGAACAGGGAATTCAGCAGGTTGTGCAACCCTTTCAGGTATAAGGGCATATTGATCGCTGCCATGTGCGGATTGTCCCGAAAAAGATCTGCCCATCGCTGGGCATAGCGATAACAGAAGCCAAAATCCTGGGTAATGTGGTAAAACCAGAAATGTGCCTGACAGAAGTATATTTTGCCCATGAAATCCAGGGCCTGCCAGGGGATTTTCGGAATATTGGCCGTGAAAAATTCCTTTACGAAAAAGAAATCCTTTTCATTGCGCGTGAAGCCGACTTTCAGATAAAGCCCGTAGAGTTGCAGGGAAAGGTTGGAAAAGAGGTTCATCTGCTGCATCGCGAGGCCGAGTTCGAGGGTTTCCTCCGTCAGCGCTTCCGCCCTGCCTTCGATGCTCCGGGTAATATATTGCCCTTCGATATGTTTTTCAAATTCCAGGACCTCCATCTGTAGCGGATGGTAACCGGCGGCCTTGCTGCGTTCTTTCGCCTTGGCGAGGATGTCGAGGCTTTGTCGGTACAGCCCCTTGTTGTACAGCACCCTGGCATAGTCCACCATCTCGCGGATCTGGATATCGGGTACCTCCCGCGCGCTCAGGAGCCTCAGGCTGGTGAGCAGTTGCTTGTATAGATGCGCCTTTAAATTGGACATCTGCTGCTTCTTGATCTCGGGAAGCCGCTTCAGGATCGTCTCTTCGTCGTACTCCCCGCGTTTTTCAAGAAAATCAAATAGCTGCAGGAAAAGAATGTCCTCTGAAGACTGGTTCCGTTTAACGAACAGCCTGAAATGCCGCTTTTCCGCGCGTGTAAGGGAGTTGATCAACTGTACGAGATCATCGGTTTTCTGTTTGGGCATTGTAAATTTAAGTTAAACAAGTTGTTGATTTACATTTATTTATCCATTTTTTACCCAAATATTGATTTGGACAAAACCAATCAAATTAGTGCCTTGCGGAGCCGCTCCCACCATTATCTTTACTCGATTGTACCTGAAGCCGCAGTGCCCAAATAGCGTACTTCCCCGGCCAGCTAAGCCCCGTAAAATTACAAAATTGCAAACAATGAGCGAAAACCGCATTTTTATCTTTGACACTACCCTGCGCGACGGCGAGCAAGTGCCAGGCTGCAAATTAAATATGCAGCAGAAGATCGAAATTGCCCATCAGTTGGAAGCCCTCGGCGTAGATGTGATAGAGGCGGGCTTTCCTATATCCAGCCCGGGGGATTTCCAATCCGTAGAAGCCATCTGCAAAGCAATCCGGGAGCCGGTCATCTGCGGCCTGTCCCGTGCTGTCGAAAAAGATATCAGCGTTGCAGCAGAGGCGCTCCGCTCTGCAAAAAGGCCGCGCATCCATACCGGCATCGGCACTTCTGATTCCCATATCCTGCACAAATTCAAGAGCAGCCGCGCGGAAATCATCGAGCGGGCTGTCTCGGCCGTCAAATACGCCAAGTCCTTCGTAGAAGATGTCGAATTCTACGCCGAAGACGCCGGGCGTACCGACAACGAGTACCTGGCGCAGGTCATCGAAGCTGTGCTCAAGGCCGGGGCCACCGTCCTCAATATTCCCGATACTACCGGCTACTGTCTTCCGGAGGAATACGGCGCAAAAATCCGCTACCTCATGGAAAACGTCAATGGCATCCATAAGGCGACCATCTCCACCCACTGCCACAATGACCTGGGCCTGGCCACGGCCAATTCGATCTCCGGCGCCCAAAACGGGGCCCGTCAAATCGAATGTACCATCAACGGGATCGGGGAAAGGGCCGGCAATACCTCCCTCGAAGAAGTCGTCATGATCATGCGCCAACATCCCTACCTCAACCTCCAGACCAACATCAATACCCGGATGCTCTACCCCTTGAGCCAGTTGGTGAGCGATCGCATGGGCGTCGTCGTACAACCTAATAAAGCAATCGTCGGCGGAAATGCTTTTGCCCATTCTTCCGGCATCCACCAGGATGGGGTAATTAAGGAACGCGAGACGTACGAAATCATCAACCCCCTCGACGTAGGGGTGGACCACTCCAAAATCGTCCTCACCGCGCGCAGCGGAAGGGCTGCCATCGCCTACCGCTATAAAGAAATGGGGATAAACCTCACCAAAGATGAACTCGACGAGGTCTATAAGCGTTTCTTGGAAGTCGCCGACCGCATAAAAGAGGTGGGCGACGAAGATTTGTCTGCCATTTACCAAGCGGTACAAGCCGCAACTGCTCACTCAGCTGCCTGATATCCATGGGAAAAACAATTTTTGACAAAATTTGGGATGCGCACGTCGTAGCGCCCGTGGAGGGCGGTATGGAAGTTATTTACATAGACCGCCACTTCATCCACGAAGTTACCAGCCCCCAGGCGTTCGACGGACTGCGCTCGAGGGAGATCGGTGTGTTCAGAAAACACCAGACGGTCGCGACTGCCGATCATAACGTGCCGACTAAAGACCAGGACAAGCCGATACAAGAGCCGCTCTCGCGGTTCCAGGTAGATAAACTGGTGGAAAACTGCCGCGATTTCGATATCTCGCTCTATGGGCTCGGCCACCAATACCAGGGCATTGTGCACGTCATCGGTCCGGAACTCGGGCTCACCCGCCCCGGTATGACGATTGTTTGCGGCGACAGCCACACCTCTACCCACGGCGCGTTCGGGTGTATCGCCTTCGGTATCGGCACCAGCCAGGTCGAGCAGGTGCTCGCCAGTCAGTGCCTCATCCAGTCCCGTCCCAAACGCATGCGGATTACTGTTGACGGTGCGCTCCAGCCAGGGGTCTTTGCAAAAGATATCATCCTCTATATCATCGCGAAGCTGACTGCAGCGGGCGGCACCGGATACTTCGTCGAATACGACGGTTCGGCCATACGCGCCCTGTCTATGGAAGGCCGGATGACCATTTGTAACATGAGCATCGAGATGGGCGCGCGCGGCGGTCTTGTGGCGCCCGACGAAACCACCTTCTCCTACATCAAAGGACGCAAATTTGCCCCGCAGGGAGAACAATGGGACAGCGCGCTTGCCTACTGGAAAACCCTTTATTCAGATCCCGATGCCGTATTCGACAAAACCTACCATTTCAACGCCGCGGATATCGGCCCAATGGTCACTTTCGGGACAAACCCCGGCATGGGGGTGAAAGTCTCCGATCCTATCCCGGGCACCAATGGCGAAAATAGCCCGTCGTTCGATAAATCCCTGGAATATATGGGCCTGCGCCCGGGGGAACACCTTTTGGGAAAAACTATCCAGCATGTATTTATCGGAAGCTGTACCAATTCGCGCATCGAAGACCTGCGCCTGGTCGCAGCCTATGTGAAAGGCCGGAGCAAAGCGGCACACGTTCAGGCCATGGTCGTGCCCGGCTCCCAGCAAGTCGCCGCCCAGGCAAAGTCGGAAGGCATTGACCGGATCCTGCGGGAGGCCGGTTTCGATTTCCGCGAGCCGGGCTGTTCCGCATGCCTGGGGATGAACGAGGATAAAATCCCTGCAGGAGCATATTGCATCAGTACATCCAACCGAAATTTCGAAGGGCGGCAAGGGCCCGGTGCCAGGACGATCCTCGCCAGCCCCCTCATGGCCGCTGCTGCGGCTATCGCCGGCAAGATCGTGGATGTACGCCAGGAAGCAATTTCCTGATCCCATTTCCACCACGAAAAACCTGTCCAAACCCATGGAGCCTTTCAAAACCCTCCTTTCTGCTGCGGTACCCCTTCCCATCGAAGATGTTGACACCGACCAGATCATTCCCGCACGTTTCCTCAAGGCAACGACCCGGGAAGGCTTCGGCCAAAACCTCTTCTGCGACTGGCGCTTCGCCAACGATGGGGCCCCAAAAGCGGATTTTGTACTCAACAACTCGCTTTACAGTGGAAGTATCCTCGTAGCCGGAAGAAATTTCGGCTGCGGCTCAAGCCGCGAACATGCCGCCTGGGCAATCCACGATTATGGCTTCAAGGTCGTGGTCTCCAGCTTCTTTGCCGATATCTTCCGGGGCAATGCCCTCAACAACGGCCTGCTGCCCGTGCAGGTGAGCGATGCCTTCCTGCACGAGATCTTCTCCGCAATCGAACGCAACCCCGCCTGCGCCCTGGAAGTAGATTTGCAGGCCCAAAAAATCACCATCGCGGACAGCGGCGCCGCTGAAACCTTCCCGATAGACCCCTACAAAAAAATATGCCTCCTCAATGGCTACGATGATATTGATTACCTCCTCAGCCTTGTGGACGCTATCGAAAAATTTGAACAATCGGAAGCCCGTACCGCCCAGGGTTTCTGAAATTCCAGACAACGCCTTTTCGCGGTTTCGCGATCCGAAACCGCGAAAAGGCGTCTCGCGCCAAGTTATCGTTTTAAAGGGGGTGTGTAAAAAGGTTTTTGCCGCCTTCGGCGGCAGAATATTCTTCTGAGGGGTTGTGTAAAAAGTATTTTGCCGCCTGCGGCGGCAGAATATTCTTCTGAG
>JBMOJO010000304.1:0-4165 GCA_049315745.1 Saprospiraceae bacterium
TTTTGAAATTTCGCGAAGCGAAATTTCAAAAATGATGTGTCTCTCAAAATAATATCTGCCGCGCCATGAAAACACTTTTAATACAACACATCAAGGGGCAGGAACTAAATCATACAATTTTTTGTTTTATTTTTTTTGGGTTTTGCCAAAACTGTCTCATCTTTACTCCTTTTACAGCAAAGCAGGCATACCAATCGCGCATGGCTACGAGGCGGTACCGCAAAGTGATTTTTATTGACGAACCACATCCTTTTCTCTCCAAAAGGCTTCCTGAACTTGGTTTCGATTGCCGGTTTATGTACGATGCAGACCGGCAAGCGATCCTGGAATCTCTTGCCGATTGTTTCGGAATTATCGTCCGTAGCCGGATCCGGATAGACCGCGAATTGCTGGAAGGAGCAAAGGAACTGGCGTTTGTGGCCCGTCTCGGTGTTGGAGTGGAGCATATTGATATGGAATATGCGGCCGCCAGGGGAATAGAAGTGCTGACCTCTCCGGAGGGCAGTCGAGATACAGTGGCCGAACATGCGCTCGGGATGCTCCTTATGCTCATGAATCACCTCGGCAGAGCCGACCGACAGGTGCGCAAAGGGGAGTGGATTCGAGCGGGGAACCGGGCCATGGAACTGAAGGGAAAAACGGTGGGTATCCTTGGATATGGCAATATGGGCATGGCCTTCGCCCGACGCCTCCAGGGTTTTGAAGTCCGCACCATCGCTTATGATAAATTCAAAACGGGGTATGGCGACGCCTTTGCCGAGGCGGTGGATCTCCAGGTCCTACAGCGGGAAAGCGATGTGCTGAGCATGCACATTCCCTATACCCCCGAAAACCACTACTTCGTGAATGCCGATTTTCTTGCCGCATTTGCCAAACCCATCTTTCTGGTGAACACTGCCCGCGGCACCGTGCTCGATACGGCAGCGCTCGTAGGGGCAATGGAACGCGGCCAGGTGATCGGCGCCGCACTCGATGTGATCGAGTACGAAGAATTGTCGTTCGAATCATTGAAACCGCTGGAACTTCCCGCGCCGTTTCAATATCTTCTGCGCTCCGACCGCACCGTGCTGACTCCCCATATTGCCGGCTGGTCGCTGGAATCCAACAAGGGCCATGCCCGGACATTGGCGGCGAAAATTGCGGCATTTTGTGGAATACCCGCAGCAGATGGATCCGAAGGCACCGATTTCAGTACTTTTACAAAAGACCGCATATAATATTACCGCATGATTTTTGCTCCGGATGTATTGGAAGCACACGATGTCGTGTACAATCTCGCAGAGGTGGCGGAAGGACTGTTCCTTCCCAGCGCCTATATTGTAAACCGCGACCAGGAAGGGTTCCTGGCCCATATCCGCCAAAGGGCGGTTAAGGAGACCATCGGGCATTTCAAACTGGAGCTGGACGATGTGCGCACCCGCCTTTTTGGCCTGATCACCTCCCTGCAGCCCAAAGAACTGGAAAAAAAGTTCAGCCCTCCCCGTAAAAAGGAAAAAAAACTCGGGGCACTCCTCCAGGAGCCGGAAATTCAGAAGGCCCTGTTTGCATACGTTCACCGGAAACTGGACGAGTTCCTTTCCTTGATCGTCGAATACCGCCTCCCCCTGACTTGGAACGTGGACAAACGCGTGCTGGTAAAGGATTTTGTGGTGCAGATTTCCGATATCGTGCTGGAGCCCGAACTTTGGTTCAAGCGCACGGACGAGGGGGTATTGTACAGGCTGAAGCTTCGCAAAGAAAATGAGTACCTGGAAATCAAAAAACCGGACGTTGTCCCGATCACCAACAACCCCGCCTGGTTGCTCGTGGACGATACCCTGTACCGCCTGGCCCATGTCAACGGCAATATGGTCAAGCCCTTCCGGCAGCGGGACGAAGTGAGTATCCCTAAAGCTTCGGTAAAGGCCTATTTCCAGAAATTCATCCTGAAAGTAGCTTCCCAGCTCGATATCGAGGTCGAGGGCTTCGAACTGATCTCCCACAATGAACTCCTGGGCTGCAGGATCGAACTGGGGCAGGGCTTGTTTATGTCAGAGCCCGGTTTGACGCTGTATATGTCGTACCCCACAACGGAATTCCTTTGGCGGGAGCGCAAGGAAAAGCGCACAAGCCTGGAAATCAATGAGGAAGATATCGGTATTGTCCAGGTGCGGCGGGATATAGAAGCAGAAAAAGCGCTTCTGGAGAAACTTAAGGCCACCGGCCTGCAGGAATCGGCAGACCGCCAGTTTTTTATCCCGGAAGGGGTCGAACGGGACTGGTTTGCCTTGGCCCAGTGGCTGATTGCCCATCGCCGCCAACTCGAAACGGCGGGGTTCTCGGTGAGCCCCCTGCAATGGGAGGACAAGGTGGTGTATTTATATCCGGCTTCAATGGATTTGCGCGCAGAGCGCACGATAGACTGGTTTGATATCCATGGAGAGGTCAGGGTAGGGGAGTTCCAGATACCCTTTTACGCACTGGTGAAAAATATCCGCGATGGCAACCGGTTTTATCTGCTGCAAAACGGGACCTTCTTCCTGATTCCGCAGGAGTGGCTTGAGAAATACAAATCCTTGGCCCAATTTGCCAGAAAACAGGGCAACCAACTGCAACTCAACAGAAGCCAATTCACCCTGCTTTCAGAACTGGGGCTCGCAGAACAGGCTGCCGATACGGTGCTGGAAGAAGTGCATTTCGCCCCTTCCCCCCGCCTGAAAGCGACCCTGCGCCCCTATCAACTGGAAGGTGCCAGGTGGCTGGTGCAGTTGTACCACAACGGCCTGGGCGCCTGCCTGGCCGACGATATGGGCCTTGGCAAAACCCTCCAGACCATCGCCGCCTTGCTTTTTGCGAAAGAACATAAACCTGTACCGGAAGAATCACCGGCAGAACCAGGCGCACTGCAACTAGGCCTGTTCGGTGGACCGGCAGGAGACGAGCATTTCCTACAGCCGCTGCATGCCCTGATCGTACTCCCGGCCTCCCTGGTGTTTAACTGGGAAAGCGAATTAAAGAAGTTCGCACCTACCCTGACGATCTATCGGCACGTTGGCCAGAAACGCCACCGCGACCCCCGCCTGCTCAACCGCTTTGATATCATCCTCACGACCTACCAGACCGCCCTGCGCGATGAAGCACTTCTCCAGGAACTCGAGTACGAATACATCGTGCTGGACGAAAGCCAGCAGATCAAAAACCGGGAAAGCAAAATTTTCCATGCGATCAACCATTTGCGCGGAAAGCATAAAATCTCGCTGAGCGGCACGCCCATTGAAAATTCCTTGTCCGACCTCTGGGCCCAAATGCAGTTTATCAACCCCGACCTGCTCGGCGCCTTTAATTTTTTCCGAAACGAGTTTATTACGCCGATCGAAAAATATCAGGACGAGGCTAAAAAGGCCCGACTGCGCACCCTCGTAGCCCCCTATCTGCTCCGGCGCACTAAAGAAGAGGTCGCCAGGGACCTCCCGCCTTTGAGCACCCAGATCTTTTTCTCGGAAATGGCGCCCGAACAAAAGAAATTTTACGAAAGAGAAAAATCTGCCGCTCGCAATTACCTTTTAGAAAATTTTGATGCTTCCAACCCGCAGTACCGCCTGCTCCTCCTGCGCTCCCTGACCCGCCTACGCCAGCTCTGCAACCATCCGGCGCTGGCCAACGAAGAATTCCTGCGCGAAAGCGGAAAGTTTACCGACGTCCTGGAACAATGGGAAGTGATCCGGAAAAGTAATCACAAAGTGCTCTTTTTTAGCTCTTTCGTGAAATACCTCGACCTCTTTCGGGAAACCTTTGAGCAGGAGGGGCAGGCCTACTCCATGCTGACCGGAGCTATGGGGGCGGCCGAGCGGGAGCGCGAAATCCGTCGCTTCGAGGAAGATCCGGAAGTCCGCGCCTTCCTGATTTCCATCAAAGCCGGTGGTGTCGGACTGAACCTCACCGCGGCAGATTACGTCTTTATCCTCGACCCCTGGTGGAACCCGACTACCGAGCAGCAGGCCATCGCACGCGCCCACCGGATCGGGCAGGACAAGAACGTTTTTGCGGTGAAATTTATCACTAAAGACAGCATCGAAGAGAAAATCCTCCAGTTGCAGGAACGGAAAAGCAAGCTCGCAGAAGATATCCTCGGCAATACCCGGCAGGCGAATTTTTCCAAAGGGGATATCGAATATCTACTTGATTA
>JBMOJO010000305.1:0-4132 GCA_049315745.1 Saprospiraceae bacterium
CCCGCGTCTCTCAAAACATAATTCGGCGCGAAGCGCCGTAAAAAACCTTTTTGCACAACCCCAAAGACTTTTCATACAAGCCCGAAATCTTATTTTCACAGCGACGTTTGCCAACTTTTCAAAATACAAAAAAATCAATGGATATCACTACCTTTTTAGTCGTCATCACAGCAATTATCTCCTGGCAGGGGTTCAAGAAGCCGGAGTTCCTGGAGAAGCTCATGTTTATTCCCTATCGGGTGGCCCGGCATGGGGAATATGTGCGCTTCATCGGCGCCGGTTTTGTACACGGCAACCTTGCGCACCTGTTGATCAATCTCTACGTGCTGTATATGTTCGGCGGGATCGTGGAACAATTGTTCGGCTTCCTTTTCGGTCGGGGTGCCGGGGAGGCCGTCTTTGCGCTGTTTTATGTTGCCGCCATCGCAGTAGCTTGCCTGCCCGCCTATTTCCGGCACCATTCGAACCCCGCATACGGCGAGTTGGGTGCGTCCGGTGCGACCTCTGCATTGGTGATGATCTACATTACGATGGATCCCTGGCAATGGTTCCTCTTTCCGCCGCTGCCTGCGATCGTGCTCGGCATTGGTTATCTCTGGTACTCCAACTACATGGGCCGTCAATACGGAAAGGACCATATCGCCCACGGGGCCCATTTTGCCGGTGCATTATTTGGCGTGGGATTTATCGTCCTGGCCGCACTGATTGCCAGACCTGTATATTTACAGCAGTTTTTGGCAAAACTTCTGCAGGGGCCCGAATGGCCGTTTTGACATAAACCCTACGCTCCGCAACTCAAAAACCCATCGCAATGGTAAATCGCATATTCGTGCATCTCCTGATCCTTTTGGGCTCCTCTCCCATGCTGCTTCCGGCGCAGGGGCTTGACCTTTCCAATATTCAGAACCTTAAAATCCGCAACGTCGGCCCGGCCAATATGAGCGGGCGGATTACCGCGATAGATGCCGCTAAAGACAACCCCCGGATCCTGGTAGTAGGTGCGGCATCGGGCGGGGTCTGGAAATCCGAAAACGGCGGTTCGGCCTGGCAGCCGGTTTTTGACGACCAGCCCACCCAGAATATCGGCGCCGTACGCATTGACCCAACCGACCCCAAGGTCATCTGGGCAGGAACCGGCGAAGGGAACCCCAGGAATTCCATGAACTTGGGTATGGGTATTTTTAAAAGCACCGATGCCGGAAAATCCTGGCAGCACCTCGGGCTGGAAGCGACCAGGGCCATCCATCGCATCCTGATAAACCCCTCAGCACCACAGACCATTTACGTCGGTGCAATGGGCGACCCTTTCGCCCCGGGGCCGCACAGAGGCGTGTACAAATCCACCGACGGGGGCTTCACCTGGGATCGCATCCTGCATACCAACGATAGCACCGGGGCAGCCGATATGGCCATGGACCCCGAAGACCCAAATAAAATTTTCGTCGCCATGTACGAACACCGGCGTACCCCGTACTCCTTCACCTCGGGCGGGCCCGGCTCCGGGCTATTCGTAACCACTGATGGAGGTTCAAGCTGGACAAAATTGGGCGCAGCATCCGGTTTGCCCGACGGCAACCTCGGCCGTATCGGCATTGCGATCGCCCCAAGCAACCCCAAACGCGTTTATGCCAAGGTAGAGGCAGCAAGAAATGCCCTCTACCGCAGCGATGATGGCGGAAAAAGCTGGAAAATGATCAACAATAACCCCAAGTATGTGAACAACCGCCCTTTCTATTTCCAGGAACTGGCCGTGGACAGCAAAGACCCCGACCGCTTGTACAATATTTATCAGGCGCTCACGATCAGCCGCGACGGAGGGCTGACCTTCGATTCCATTCCCATGATCCCTGCCGACGAAACCAAAGGTATCCATGCCGATTTCCATGCTTTCTGGGTAAATCCCGACGATCCACTGCACTTTATCATCGGGGGGGACGGCGGCCTCGGGATCACGTATGACCATGGCAAGAGCTGGTACTTTCCGGAAAACATCCCGGTCGCCCAATTCTATCACGTCAATGCCGATGAAGATACCCCTTTCAATGTATATGGCGGCATGCAGGACAACGGCAACTGGTCAGGCCCTGCCTATACCTGGAAAAGAGGGGGTATCCGTACCCTGTACTGGCAATATCTGGTAGGCGGCGATGGATTCGACATCGCCCCCGACCTGGACAACTCCCGATTCGGGTATGGTTCTTCACAGAACGGGTACCTGTACCGCTATGACAAAGTCAGTGGGTATTACGTCAGTATAAGGCCGCCGGCGCCAGATCCCGGCACTCGCCTGCGGTTTAACTGGAACGCGGGTTTTGCCAAAGACCCCTGGGACCCCGATGCCGTTTACTACGGCTCCCAGTTCCTCCACCGCTCCTCCGATAAAGGGGCTACCTGGAGCATCATTTCCCCAGACCTCAGCACCAATAACCCCGATCATCAGAAAGGGGATTATGGCGGCCTGACCCTCGATGTGTCGGGGGCCGAAGCCTATAATACGATCCTCAGTATCGCCCCCAGTCCCCTCGACCGCCAGCTGATCTGGGTCGGCACGGATGACGGGCAATTGCAGATGACGCCTGACGGCGGGCGCACCTGGACAAACCTCAGCGAAAAAGTCCGGGGGATGCCAAAAGGTGCCTGGATCGCACAGGTCCAGGCGTCGCGCTACCATGCCGGTACGGTCTGGATAGTCGCGAATAATTACCGGAAAGGGGATTACGCCCCCTACCTTTTTCGTTCTACAGATTACGGGCAACACTGGGAGCAAATGGCGGACGCAGCGAAAGTGAAAGGATACGCCCTCTGTATGGTCCAGGACCCCGTCGAACCCGGTCTGGTATTCCTGGGCACCGAGCACGGCCTGTGGGTCAGCGCAGATACAGGAAAGACCTGGCAAGCGTTCAGAAACGGTTTTCCGTCAGTTTCGACCATGGACATGGTCGTACAGGAAAAGGAAGCTGCGCTGGTGATTGGCACCTTTGGCCGCGCGATATGGGTCCTCGATGACCTTAGCAGCCTCCGCGAAATCGCCGCAGGCCGCCTTAATGAGGTAATTACTGCTTTGCCCATGAACGCTGCGGTGCAGGTAAAAGGACTTTTTATTGCGCCCCCCGGGAATATCTGGACGGGGTTCCATACCACCTTCGAAGGCGAAAACCGCATCTTCCAAAAAACTGCCATTCCTTTTTACCTACGGCAGGCCCCGCAATCAAACCACAAGGTCGTGGCAACTATCTATGACGTTGACCAAACCCCCTTGCGACGCCTGGAACAAGACGCGCTTCAGCAGGGCCTCAACTATCTTATCTGGGAACTCGACGAAGCAACTGAGCCCTTGCCCCCTGCCCTGACCAATGGAGAAACCCGCGGCATCCCGGTACTCCCGGGGAGATATACCATCCTCCTCGAATACCTTTCTTTTAAAGATACCACCTATATTACGGTAGTGCCAGACCCCCGGTTCGAACCGGCACCTGAGGTGGATACCGCCCTCTACAACCTGCAAAAAGCGGCAAAGCAACAAGCGAGCAGCCTGTACCAACTCCTGCAACAACTGGACCGACGCATTGCACTGACAGAAAAACTGGAGAAATACTACGCCGGCATTCAGGGTAAAGTTGCAGAGACCAACCTGAAAACCGCTGCTGAGATGAAGACCCGCCTGCAATCCTTGAGGGCCGAAGGCCAGGCAAAGCCCATAGGCCGCCAGGTCGGCGCCTGGCAGTCCACAGAAAACACCCCCTTCGCGCAAGTAGAAGCCATGCTGATGATTGCCGCTGCGCGCACTTCCCTGCCCTCTCTACAGCACCTCGAACAGCTCGAACAGACAGCGGCAGCGGTTACCGCTTTTGGTCAAAAAGTAGATCACTTCTTCCAAAACGCCTGGAAGCCTTTCGAATTGCGCTTCGGAAAAGCCCATGCCGGATGGTTCGCCGGAGGGATGTAGAGGAAAGTTCCCCTGCCCATGGGCTGCAGAAATATGATGGAGGGATGGTGTGAAAAGTAGTTTCCCGGCGCTTTGCGCCGAATAATGATTTGAGGGGTTGTGTAAAAAGGTTTTTACGGCGCTTCGCGCCGAATTTAAGTTTAAAACCGACGTGTTTTTCATGATTTTGCTTCGCAAAATCATGAA
>JBMOJO010000306.1:0-4123 GCA_049315745.1 Saprospiraceae bacterium
TAAAATTCGGCGCGAAGCGCCGTAAAAAACCTTTTTACACAACCCCTCAGAAGAACATTCTGCCGCAGAAGGCGGCAAAATACGCTTTACACAAACTCAAACTTCAGTCCACTGCCTGCTGGAACGATTTCAACAAACCATCATAGACGCCTTTGAGCTCGCGATAGCGCTCAAAGGCATCCTTCCCCGGCTTTTGGTCAGCTTGGTCGATCATGCTGCGGAGGTAGGAAATCTGGGCCAGGAGAGCAGGCTGCATATACCTGCCCTGCTCGGTATTTAATGCCTGGAGGATTTCCTTTAGTACCAGGTATGCCGGTAAGGCTTCTGCAGTTGCCTTCAGCTTCTCTTCGGTTTGCGTATTGAGTTGCCTGGCCTGGCTTTCCAGCGCCACAACCTGGAGCGAAAGGGCCTCCTGGGCGAGCAGGTCGGCAGGTTTCAGCCCACTGGACAGTTGACGGGGGTCCATCAGCAAATTAAAGGGTTGGGAGAAGGAAGCCCCGTCCACTTCAAGGCGGATGAAATAGCTTCCTGGACTTGCCAGTGGGGCGCCCCGGCTGCTGCGTGTACCTGAAGGTGTCCAGGGGCCGAGGTGGCGCATGTCCCAAACAAAACGGTGCAGGCCCTTCGTTTTCTTCAGTGCATCGCTATAACCGGCGACGACGAAACCTGTTGCCATATCCGGAGCGGAAACTGCATTTGACCGCCCTCCCGCAGGACGTTCAGAGGTAAAAGCGCGGATCACGTTTTTCTTTGCATCCAGGATTTCCAGCTTCACCGCGCCTTCTGCGTTTTTGCCCAGATAATAATCGAATACAATACCCGGAGCCGGGTAGTCGGGAATTCCTCTCACAGGGGTATAGCGCAGGCGGTATTGGTCGGCCGGCTTAAACAAATGGGCGCTTTGGGAAGTGATTTCCGCTGTCAATTGACGGAGCGCAGAGAGGTTGTCCAGTACCCAAAAACCCCTGCCCATGGTAGAGAGGATTAAATCCCCGCGATATACCCGTATATCCGTGATCGGCGTAAGGGGAAGGTTTTGCTGGAAAGAAATCCAATTTTTCCCATCATCAAAGGAGACGAACAGCCCATATTCCGTACCGGCAAACAACAGCCCTTCGCGTTCCGGGTCTTCCCGGACCGCACGGACGGGGTAGTCTGCGGGGATACCGTTACTGCCATCGCTGAGCAGGGTCCAGGATTGGCCGTAGTTTTCGGTTTTAACGATATAGGGGCGCGGGTCGCCCAACTGATAACGGAGGATGGTTGCATACGCTTTTTGGGGGCGATGGGGGGAAGGCTCGAGTCCATCCACGCGTCCACCAGGGGGAACGATCGAAGGGGTGGCATTCGTCCATCGTTTGCCACCGTCGCGGGTCAGATGGATCGGACCGTCGTTGGCCCCTACCCAGATTATTCCGGCCTGGCGCTTGGATTCGATAATTTCATAGATGGTGCTGTAGAATTCCTCCCCGGTAACGTCCCGTGTAATCGGGGCCCCGGAAATCATTTGTTTGTCGGGCTCAAAAGCGGTCAGATCGGGCGAGATGGTTTCCCAGGTGACGCCATCGTCGGTTGTCTTGTGGAGAAATTGGGACCCATGATACACCACGCTGGGATTGTGCGGGGAAACATGAATCGGGGCCACCCGCTGAAAGCGGTATTTGAGGTCTTTGGGGTTATGGCCGTATATATTGGAAGCGCCAACGAAATATTTCCGTTCTTGTCCGGTGCGCTTGTCATAAACGCCAAAGCAGCCTTTACAATTGGAATAAACAATATGATGGTTACCTGGCTTGGGCACCGCAGGGCCGGTTTCACAACCCCCTACCTCCATCCAGAAGCTTTTGGCCCCGCCGGGGGCATCGTAGGGTGGCAGGCTTGGAATAGCGATGGTCGTATTGTCCTGTTGCCCGGCGTACAGCCAATAGGGGAACTGATCGTCCACTTCTACCTGGTACAGTTCGGCTGTGGGTTGATTTTCCTGGGTGGACCAGGTTTTGCCGGCATCCCTGCTCACATTGGCGCCACCGTCGTTGGACTGGATCCACTCGGAGGTGTCCCTGGGATTGATCCAGAGGTCATGGTTGTCGCCGTGTGGGGTATCCACACTTCGCCAGGACTTGCCGCCATCGTCGGAGCGCCAGAAACCGGTGGAAGATACGAATACCACATCCGCGTTGAGCGGGTGCACATCCACATTACAATAGTAGAATGGACGGTCGAGCAGTTCGGCTTTGGTACTGATCAGCGACCAGGTTTCCCCGGCATCTTCCGAACGGTATAGTCCGCCTGTCGGGTGCGGCGCCTCTATCAGCGCATAGACCCTGCCGGGTGCGGCAGGCGTAACGGCGAGGTCGATTTTTCCGATGATACCGGAGGGCAGGCCGCTGCCCAGTTTACGCCAGGTTTTGCCCATATCGGTAGATTTATACACCCCTCCAACTTCGCCACCGGAGATGATCGTCCAGGGTTTACGTTCTGCGCGCCATGCTGCCGCATACAGGATATTTGGGGCTGATGGGTGGAATTCTAGGTCGGCAAAACCCACGGTATCGCTCAAGAAAAGCACCTTTTCCCAGGATTTGCCCCCATCTGTGGTACGGTAAACGCCGCGGTCGGGATTAGGCGCAAAGGCATTTCCGATTGCGGCGACGAAGGCGATTTCCGGGTTAGCGGGATGGATTTCTACGGCGCCAATATGCCCGGTTTTTTCCAGGCCGGTATGCGTCCAGGTTTTTCCGGCATCGGAAGAGCGATAGACGCCCCTGCCTTCGATGACGTTGCTGCGGAGCCCGTCGGAGCCCGTTCCTGCGTATATTACGTCCGGATTAGAGGGTGCCATGCGCAGGGCGCCGATGGAGGGGGAAGCAAAAAATCCGTCTGAGATATTTTCCCAGGAGTTGCCATAGTCAGCGGTTTTCCATACCCCCCCGCCGGTTGCGCCCATGAGAAAAGTACCGGGACGGGCAGGGTGGCCGGTTACTGCCGTGGCCCGTCCACCACGGTTTGGCCCTATGCTGCGGAATTGTAGCCCTTTCCAAGCATCGGGAGCGATATCCGCCTGTGCCTGAGCGCCAAGCGCGATGGCCAGCATAGGCCAAAACAGGTGTTTTTTTAGTGAAAAAGTGGTCATAAATGTGGGTTGATCAGGTTTTTCTTTAACTAAGTTATTCATCAATATTTATATCTATTTCCGGGAGTTGTGTGAAAAGTATTTTGCCGCCTGTGGCGGCAGAATATTCTTCTGAGAGACACGTCATTTTCACGATTTCGCTTCGCGAAATCGTGAAAATGACGTGTCTCTTAAAACATCATTCGGCGCGAAGCGCAGTAAAAAACCTTTTTTCACAACCCCAGAATATTCCTTTGAAACCGACGTGTTTTTCATGATTTCGCTTCGTGATATCGTGAAAATGACGTGTCTCTTAAAACATCATTCGGCGCGAAGCACCGTAAAAAACCTTTTCATGCAACCCCAGAATATTCTTTTGAAACCGACGTGTTTTTCATGATTTCGCTTCGCGATATCGTGAAAATGACATGTCTCTTAAAACATCATTCGGCGCGAAGCACCGTAAAAAACCTTTTTTCACAACCCCAGAATATTCCTTTGAAACCGACATGTTTTTCACGATTTCGCTTCGCGAAATCGTGAAAATGACGTGTCTCTTAAAACATCATTCGGCGTGAAGCGCCGTAAAAAACCTTTTTTCACAACCCCAGAATATTCCTTTGAAACAGACGTGTTTTTCATGATTTCGCTTCGCGATATCGTGAAAATGACGTGTCTCTTAAAAAATCATTCGGCGCGAAGCACCGTAAAAAATCTTTTCATACAACCCCAGAAGAATATTCTTTTGAAACCGAAGTGTTTTTCATGATTTCGCTTCGCGATATCGTGAAAATGACGTGTCTCTCAAAAAATCATTCGGCGCGAAGCACCGTAAAAAATCTTTTCATACAACCCCAGAAGAATATTCTTTTGAAACCGAAGTGTTTTTCATGATTTCGCTTCGCGATATCGTGAAAATGACGTGTCTCTCAAAAAATCATTCGGCGCGAAGCACCGTAAAAAATCTTTTCATGCAACCCCAGAAGAATATTCTTTTGAAACCGAAGTGTT
>JBMOJO010000055.1:0-18263 GCA_049315745.1 Saprospiraceae bacterium
TTTTTTCTTTATTTGCGAGGCGAATGCAATCGCTACACTGTTGTGTAAAAAGTCTGGGGCTGTGTAAAAAGGTTTTTGCCGCCTACGGCGGCAGAATATTCTTCTGAGAGACACGTCATTCTCACGATTTCGCGAAGCGAAATCGCGAGAATGACGTGTCTCTCAGAACATAATTTGGCGCGAAGCGCCGTAAAAATTCTTTTTACACAACCCCAGAAGAATATTCTGCCGCCGCAGGCGGCAAAAGACTTTTTACATAGCCCCGGCGGCCTGTTATTTGGCGCCGAACTACTCGACGGCGTCTCCGAAATAGCAGCCTGCCGCACTAAGCCCTTATATGTGTAGTGCGCGGTTACCGGTAGCGGCCAAAGCGGCTTCTTTGAACGCTTCGGTGTAAGTAGGGTGTGCGTGGCTGATGCGGGCTGCATCCTCAGCGGAAGCCCTGAACTCCATAAGCGCTACGGCCTCTGCGATCATATCTGCCGTTCGTGGCCCTACCATGTGGACGCCGAGTATTTCATCGGTTTCCTGGTGGGCGAGGACTTTCACCATGCCGTCTATGTCTGTACTGGCGCGCGCCCGTCCGAGGGCTTTGAACGGGAATTTGCCGGATTTGTAGGGGGTGCCATCGGCTTTGAGTTGTTCTTCGGTACGGCCAACGCCCGCAACTTCGGGCCAGGTATAAACGACTCCGGGGATGAGGTTATAATCAATATGGGGGTGCTGCCCTGCGATTGTTTCGGCGACGAAAATCCCTTCTTCTTCGGCTTTGTGGGCCAGCATTGCGCCCTGAACGACATCCCCGACAGCAAAGATGCCGGGCACATTGGTTTGTAGCTTTGCATCAACTGCGATACGGCCTTTTTCATCCGTATGGACTCCGGCTTTATCGAGTCCGAGGCCATGCGTGTAGGGGCGGCGGCCAATTGCGACGAGGCAGTAGTCGGCCTCGATCGTCTCAATTTGTTCGGTATCGCGTTTTTTATATTCAACGGTAACCTTATCGTTGTCGGGGGATACAGCGGTCACGGCATGTTGCAGGTGGAATTTCATGCCAAGTTTTTGCAGTGCGCGCTGGAGTTCTTTACTGCAATCCCCGTCCATTCCCGGGATAATCCGGTCGAGAAATTCAATAACATCTATCTGGGTACCGAGCCGGGCATAGACCGACCCGAGCTCCAGTCCGATTACCCCACCGCCGATAATCACCATTCGTTTGGGTACCTGCTGGATATTGAGGGCTTCGGTGGAAGTGATGACCCTTTTTTTATCGTAGTTAAAAGCTGGGGGCACGATGGGCTTGGACCCGGTGGCGATGATGATGTATTTGCCCTCGATTTCGCTTGTACTGCCATCTGGCCGGGCGACGGCGATCCGGTTTGGGTTGAGGAAGGCCCCATGGCCATGGAGGACATCAATTTTATTTTTCTTCATCAGGAATTCGATCCCTTTGACGGTTTGGCCTACGACTTCGTCTTTTCGCCGGATCATTTGGGGCATATTGACCTGCAGGTTTTGCAGTTCGATGCCGTGTTGGGCGAATTTTTCGCTGGCGTTGTGATAATGTTCGGAAGAGTCGAGGAGGGCTTTGGAAGGGATACAGCCTACATTGAGGCAGGTACCGCCCAGGGCGTTATACCGTTCCACGATAGCGGTTTTCATGCCGAGCTGTGCACAGCGGATAGCAGCCACATAACCACCCGGCCCGGAGCCGATGACGATGACTTCGTATTGCATGTTTGGGTTGATTTGAGTCGAAAAAATTACCTGCGTTTATTTTTATTTTTTTTCCAGTTTCTGCGCTCGTGTTGTTTTTTATCGCCTGCTGCGGGGGGGTCCTGGTTGGGGGTCGTTTGGTTTTTCGCAGGAGGCTGGGACGGTGGGCTATTCCTGTCGCCTTGTTCCCGCATTTGGGGTTTAGGTGCTCCAGGTGGTGCCGGGCGATGTGTGCTGCTATCCTTTGCCTGTGGGTTGTCGGCTTCGCGTCCGCGGCTTTTCTTTTTCTTTTTGCGGCGTCTTTTTTCTTCCGGCAGTTCGATTTCGCCGGTCACGTCGGCGAACCCCACCTCGGCCGGTTCGCCGATATAAGCAGAGACGGCTGCGCTGATTTCGAACTCCTCGGGTTTTTCCCCCCTTGCGTTCATCTCGATAATTTCGCGTACTTTTTCCACCTCAAGCGGGTAGAACTGCCCTCTTCCCCGTTCGTGTTCATAGACATAGAACATGATGCGTTTGAAAATATCGGTTTTGACCAGGATAGCTTTTCCTTTTTGAGTAAAGAGGAAGTCGGATTTTTCCGGGAAAGACTCGAGGGCATCGAGGTAGGTGTCCAGTTCATAATTCAGGCAGCATTTCAGTCGGCCGCACTGTCCGGAGAGTTTTGCCTGGTTGATTGCGAGGTTTTGGTAGCGTGCCGCTGCCGTTGAAACGGATTTGAAGTCGGATAGCCAGGTAGAGCAGCACAATTCGCGCCCACACGAGCCGATACCGCCAATTCTGGCGGATTCCTGACGTGCGCCGATCTGGCGCATTTCGATTTTTATTTTAAATTCCTTGGCGTAATGGCGGATGAGTTCGCGGAAATCTACCCGTCCATCGGCGGTATAATAGAACGTTGCCTTTCGGCGGTCGCCCTGAAACTCTACATCGCCGATTTTCATATCGAGGCCGAGGGAGCGGGCGATCGCACGGGCGCGCACCATTGTGGGCGTCTCCATTTCACGGGCTTCTTGCAGCCGTTCGAGATCGCGTTCATTTGCTTTTCGGATGACCTGGTTGTTGGCGGCCTGGGGCTTGGCTTTTTTCTTTTTCATTTGCAGGCGCACCAGCTCGCCGGACAGGGTCACCTTGCCGATATCGTAGCCGTTTCCGGTTTCTACCACAACCATGTCGCCGGTTGCGACACGTGCGGTTTCTGCGACCTGGAAAAATGCCTTGTGGGCGCCATTTTTAAAACTTACTTCCACGACGTCATAAGGGTCAATATCTGAAATTTCAAGGTGAGAGAGCCAGTCGAAGGTGTTGAGTCGGTTACAACCGCCGCTTCCGCAACCCCCGTTGCTCTGGCATCCTTTGGCGCTGCTGCCGCTGCTGCTGCAAGTGCTACATCCTAAACATCCCATTATATTTTGATTTAAACACAGACTAAACAAATTAAAGTTGATTAATTTATGAGGTTTACCGGTATGCCTTCCATCTTTTTTCCTGCATATTGATCTTTGAGTATCTGGTGCATTTGGATAGAGGTGTCGAGGAACAGGATTTTGGCATTGGCGTTTCGTTCGACGCAAAAGATGCATTCGGACCACAATCGTGCGATCTGCTCAATTTTTTCGGCATTCACATAGGGGGTAAATTTTTTGGCGAAATCCAGTTCTTCCCCTTGCAGCCTTGCTGCGAGCCCACCATCGAGGCGAAGCAGCAGCAGCTCGTGGAGGAAGTGCAGGCCGAACAGCAAAAAATGTTTTTGCTTTTCCCGGCCCCAGGTGGCTGCCTCTTCCGACCAGCGCAGGATTTCCCCAGGTTTTCCGCTATAGGCCTTTCTGATCCAGTGGAGCAGGGCGCCGGATTCGACATTTTCTTTTTCACGGGCCAACTTGAGGGCTTCGTCGAAATTACCATTTGCCAGATAAGCGATAGCGGCGGCATTGGGCCCGAGTTCCGGGAATCGTGCGTCCAGGGCGGTGATGATATCTTCATCGCGCAGGGGCGGTATTCTGATCATCTGGCAGCGGGAGAGGATCGTTGGCAGGATGAGGTCGGCGTTTTCTGCTACGAGGATAAAGTAGGTATCCAGTGGCGGCTCTTCGATAAGTTTCAGCAGTCGGTTCCCTTCTTTTCCCAGGTATTCCGGCAACCACATGATCAGCACCCTGCGCGGCGATTCAAAGGAAGTGAGGTATAATTTGTGATAGATTGACAAGCATTCTTCTTTGGTGATATTCCCCTGTTTGTTCTCTTTTCCAATTTGCAGGAGCCAATCGGTGACCGACAGGTAGGGATTTTCCGAGATTGCTTTTCTCCATGCGGGGAGAAACTTATCGCTGGTCGTTTTTGCCCCGTCTTTATCACTAACCGTGGGAAATGAAAAGTGTAGGTCGGGATGCACGTATTTAAGGGATTTCACACAATGCGTACAGGCACCGCAAGCTCCTTCAGGGGTCGGGCGGGCACACAAGAGCAGGGTACCCCACGCAACCGCCAGGGGCAGAGCGCCGCTTCCGGCCGGCCCCAGAAAAATGGTGGCGTGCGGAATCCTTTCCTGTGCGCCAATTTCACGCAATAGATCCTTGACTGCTTGCTGACCGATGACTTGTTCGAAAATCATGGCTGCCGGTTTATACGGGCAGATGTGGATTCCAGACACGCCTGATTCGGAATGAAATACCGTGGAAAAGAAAATTTATCGAACGGGCGTATTTCTAAGGCCCTGACCACCGCTAACCGGTGTCCATAAGGGGGCATTGGTTGGTATAGGGTTATCGCATATTGATGTACAGGATGTTTAAATCTCTGATAATCAGTATTCCGTCGCGATTATATTTTTGCCGCAGGCAAAATATTTTTTCTGATCCACGATTCATTCGGCCTTTTAAGCGCATGGATTCGCATCCGCTTGTGTGCTGAACCTTTAATAACGGTAAAAGTAGGGAATTCTTTTGAAAGCTGCCATTTAATTATGGACAATTTGACGCCCAGTAAGTGAACCTTCTTCAGCAAGCGTAATCAAAAGGCATGAATTTTTGTTTGGATTAAAAGATTTGTTGCGATGGGATACTGATACGGTAAGACGGATTTTTTTCGCCCATGCTGCGCTTTTTTAGTCACGTACGCGGGCTATGCGCCCTCAAAAGGCCTTCGCGGGGACGAAAAATACTGCATTTGTCCGTCGCGATAAAATCCAGCGCAGCAAGTCTGAAAGGTTCAAATATTCACCAAGCCGGGTAAACCACAAAAAACCAAGACGTCATGCGGATTGCAGTATTCAGAAAAGCACACTTTAATGCGGCCCATCGCTTACACAACCCACACTGGGACGAGGAGCGTAACCGCGAGGTTTTCGGCCTTTGCAATAACCCCAACTATCATGGGCATAATTATGCGCTCGAAGTAAAGGTGAGCGGTGAAGTAGATCCGGACACGGGATACCTGATAGACCTCAAGCAGCTTGCAGATCTCATCCGCGCAGAGGTAGAGGATCGTTTCGACCACAAGAACCTTAACCTCGACACGGTGGAATTTCGGGACCTCAACCCGACGGCAGAGAACATCTGCTATGTAATCTGGAAAATCCTCAGGGCAGGGTTGGACGAACGCTATGATTTAGGGGTACGCCTGTACGAAACCCCCAGGAACTATGTAGAGTATCCGGCTTGATGGGCTCTGGCCTCCATTATGGCCTTTGCGTCCTTTTAACCAGCTTAACGGCTCTTTGCCGGTTCTGACGATCAGTTACAGCGACAATATATATGCCATCGGGCAGACCATTCAGCGAGTACAGTTGGCCGGATTCGGCGAGATAAGTCCTTACCAGCAAGCCGAGTTGGTTATATACCGTGATCTGTTCGGCGCCTTCTACAAAGGAAAGCTGGAAAAAATCAGCAGCGGGGTTGGGAAATACCCCGAGGTTGGGTGCAAATTGTACATCCCGCGCATTGGTGGTGAGGTTTTGTACTGTGACCTCAAAGTTCATACTCGCAAGAATACTGTCTGGCTTTGAAACAGCGGAAAAGTTGATGGCGAATTTGCCATTTCCGGCGACCTGGTTGGGCAGGACGTAGAAGATAAAGCCGACTTTGGCTTTTGGGGGAAGGATGAAGGGTGCGTTCAGGCCCAGCGCAGGGTCAATATTGCTGCTGACGATCGGGATGAAACACTCTATTCCGTCGCAAACCTGCGTGAGCCAGGCGGCAGGTCTGTCCAGTTCCCGCCGTTTCCATTTTAATTTTAAGGTATCTTTGGTGCTGAGGTTTTCTATGGAGGAATATACTTCCAGGCTCAGCGAAGGATCTGAGATATTGACCTTGAAAGTCTGCTTTACTTCAGCAGGGGTCACTTTGAGATCCTGCCCCCCTAAGGAAAGCGCGGTAAGCGAAAGGCAGATCAAGAGTAAAGGCTGTTTCATCAGCAGAAGGTTTTGGGTATTGTGGGATTAGAACAACTCCTAAACTACTATAACGACAGAAAAAATTTTTTTGTTTGTGGGTTTGGATCAAAAATGGTTTTTATGCACGTCGTCATAATCGGAAATGGGATCAGCGGGGTTACGGCAGCGCGGTTTGTACGCAAGCTCGGCAATCACCGGATTACCTTGATTTCCGGGGAAACGGACTATTTCTTTTCCCGTACGGCGCTGATGTATGTTTATATGGGCGATCTTCGTTTGGAGGATACACAGCCTTACGAACGCCGGTTCTGGAAAAAAAACCGCATTGAACTACTTCGTGCCTGGGTAGAGCGGATCAATCCTTTTATCAAGACCCTTAGCATGGACAACGGAGGTGAACTAGGGTATGACAAGTTAGTAATTGCCACGGGGTCTAAACCCAATAGGCCTGGCGTTCCCGGGGAAAACCTGGACGGAGTACAGGGTCTTTACTCCATTCAAGACCTGGAAAAGATGGAGGCAGCTACTAAGGGGGTACATCGGGCGGTGATTATTGGTGGAGGGTTGATTGGGGTCGAAATGGCGGAAATGCTGCACAGCAGGGGGATTGAAGTAACTTTTTTAATACGTGAACGGGGTTTCTGGGGAAATATCCTACCCCGGGAAGAATCGCTGATGGTGAGCCGTCACTTACAGGAAAAAGGAATTGACCTGCGGCTGGATACCGAAATCGAGCGGATTGAAGGGGATAGCCAGGGGAAAGTGTGTGCGGTATGGACGAAGGGGGGGCAGCGCATTCCCTGTGGATTTGTAGGGCTGACGACCGGGGTAAGCCCCAATATCGCTTTCGTTCAGGGCAGCGGAATCGAATGCAGGCAGGGGGTGTTGGTGGACGCTTATCTGGAGACCAATATTCCCGATCACTTTGCGGTAGGAGACTGCGCAGAATTGCGGACGCCACCGCCAGGAAGGGCCCCGGTGGAAGCGATGTGGTACACGGGCCGCATGATGGGCGAAACCCTGGCTTACACCCTTTGCAACCGGCCTCATGTCTATAACCCGGGTATTTGGTACAATTCGGCCAAATTTTTTGATATCGAATACCAGGTTTACGGGACAGTGCCCCGGGAACCTGGCGAAGGGTATGTTTCTGTTTATCGTGAAGATGCAGGGGGCAAAAAAAGTATCCGGCTGGTTTTCGAACCAGAATTCCGGGCTTTGGTAGGGATTAATGTGATGGGGATCCGTTTCAGGCAGGAAGTCTGTGAGGGATGGATCCGGGAAAAAGTACCTGTTGGCCGGGTAATCCAGGACCTTTCCCGTGCAAATTTCGATCCGGAATTTAGTGGTACGCACCTTACGTCTCGGTCAGCCTGGGCGGAAATGTAAGGGGGTAAAAATGGTATAAAATGAATCAACCGAATCCGGATATGTCGCTTACCGGCAGATTTTCGGCTGGATTAAGTATCGGGCAGGGCGGTGGGCTGACCCGGCGCGGTGCAGCGGCTTGGGTATTAGGGGCAGCAATCACTGCCTTTTATGTTTTGCTCTATTTTTATCCCCATCTGCTTGGCCAGGGTAAAGCGGGAGCCAAAAATTTTGGGTTGATCGGTTATTTTGACCCGCTGAGTTTTCTGCTCAAGCGGCAAGCTGCTTCCCAGTGGTTTGTTTACGGGGTTTTATACACGCTGGTGATCCTGGTGATGGGGATAAAATTTATGTTGAAGTACCGGCACAACAGATATCAGTTTTTGCGTACCCTGTCTGTAATGTTTTTTCAGCTCGGTTTTGCTTTTTTATTGCCGGAGCTTTTTCAGCGTTTCAATTTACCTGCCACGGACCTCAAGAATATGTGGCCCCTCAACTATTATTTTTTCCATGACTGGAACCTCAAGGGGCTTATTGCAGCGGGAAATCCGGGATTGTTGATGTTGCTTTTGGGTCTTGCCATGATTTTTATTATTTCTCCGGTCCTGACCTACTACTATGGCAAGCGCTGGTATTGTTCCTGGGTGTGTGGTTGTGGAGGACTTGCAGAAACCGCAGGTGACAGCTTCCGGCATCTGTCGGACAAATCGCTGAGGGCCTGGCAGGTGGAGCGGTTCCTTGTTCACGCGATATTGGTTTTGGCTATAGTGATGACGCTGGCGCAGCTCTATGCTTTTTTTTACAAGAACCCGCAAGGCTATTATGTTACCCGGGAATTTTTTTTGGTATTGGTCATTCTACTGGCAGCGGGGGTCATATTGCTTATGGCTTTTCGGCCAGGTGCGTTGAAGCAAGTAGAACCCGGCGTGCAATACGTGGTCATGGGAATAGTCGGTTTGATCCTGGTGCTGGTGGTGTGGGCCTATTGGAATGGTTCTTCGCGGTTGTTTTTTGTCAGCAGCTATAAACTGGGCAAGTGGTATGGATTTTACATTGGGGCGATATTTTCCGGGGTCGCCGGAGTGGGGTTTTATCCGATTTTCGGGAGCAGGGTTTGGTGTCGTTTTGGGTGTCCAATGGCGGCGATTTTGGGGCTACAGCAGCGGTTTTTCAGCCGTTTCAGGATTACGGTGAATGGTGGGCAGTGTATTTCCTGCGGAAATTGCTCGGCATTTTGTGAGATGGGGATAGATGTGCGGGCGTATGCACAGCGTGGGCAGGACATAGTACGGGCATCGTGCGTAGGCTGTGGGATTTGCGCCGCAGTGTGCCCACGTGGCGTTTTGCGCCTTGAAAACGGACCGGATGTACAGGGCCGTGGGCAGAAAATAAGGGCCTTGCACATTGGAAAGGATGGAGTTAAGTTGAAAATGGATTAACGGTTCGAGTTTCTAAGATTCTTGAAATTGATATTTTTATCTCTGAGTTTGATTTCCTGTAACTTGGATTTGAGGGATTGTTTCAAGCGGATAATGGGTATTTTTTGATCTCCCTGCCGGGGGTTCATGGGGGGCAGGTTTATAATCAAAGGATCATAGTCGGCCCGGTTGACTTCAATTTTAAGGCGATAATCGGGGAGTTGATCGAGTTTGAGCACAAAGTAGCCATTTGCGTCGGTGGTCGTTTCCAGATCCCTGGTTTCAGGTGTTTGACCGGGGTTACCGGCGAGTCGTACGCGTACTCCGGCAAGCGGTTGGTTATTGAGCGAATCGAGGATCTGCCCAAGGATAGAAAAAGACGACGGTTTCATTTCGGAAGTCCGTTCATCCATTGTGATGGATTTGAGCATGGTTTGTTCCGGGATTTTCCGGACATTCCAGTTTTTGGGCCAGTAGAGCAGCGTATCCAGGAGCAGCGTATCCTGGCGAAGGTTACGTAAGCGGAGGCGCAAGGTAGTCGTACGGAATTCCGGGGCTGATTCGGGGCATTGCAGCAGGAGGGTGTTGGTATTTCTTCTGAATTTAGCCTCTGCAAACGTTGGGCGGACGAAAGGAGAAGGTCCCTTTTCGTCATTTGCAACAAGTTCCCAGCGCAGGCGGGGTACTCCCTTGGGGTTCACAAAATAGTCGAGTGTAGCTTCCAGCGTTCGAACATTGGGGTTGCGCAGGCGGATATCGAAGAGGGAGGTTTGTTGTTTGCCAAGCAGGATTTTCAGGTTGGGGAAAAGTTGGAGGGAATCGAAATATGCGACCTGTTGGAGGGCATTATAATAATAGCTTGCCGAATCGCGGTTGCCTATATAGTAAAATGCCAGGCCAGTGGCATGCCAGGCGTGGTTTCGGAGGGATTCGTCGCGGGCTGCGGCCCTGAAAAACGCGAGGGCGAGGGAGTCGCCGATCAAAGGAGCAGGTAAGGGCTTTGGGGACACGGTGTCGAGGGTGCGGTAAAGATTGAGGGGCAGGGGTTTTTTCATTAAGACACCCCCTTTTCTTCTGGCATTGAATATTGCGGCCCCGGTGGCAAAATACAGCCTGGCGCTGTTGTGCTGCGCAATGGCGTATCCGGGCTCAAAGCGCATTGCCTGTGAGAAGTTGGACAGGGCATAAGGGGCAGTACTTTCGGCAAAGCTGGAATCCCCGTGAACGAGTTCATCGAATTCCGGTACGACAGCCTCGTAGTACTGCTGTGTACCTTCATTATTCAGCAGGGCGGCACTGTCAATAAAAATAGACTCTTTCACGAGAACGTAGTCCCGCATTTTTTTATCGGATTGTCCGGAATAAGGCTCAGGTTGAGCACCGAATACAGTCTTGTACAGCCAGGGTGTGCTGTCGAGGTTCCACATCACGGCAATCATAAGGCCGAATGCAATGGCACTTCGGATCATGCGCCACAGGTCGGGGATAAATATGGGCCGTGCAGGCGCTGGCGCTGGTGCGGTTTGGGTCTTGCTTTCGAGGAATTTTTGCAGGGCCTCATCAGCAGGGGGTTGAGCCTCCAGGGTCATGGACTTATTCATCTTCTGCCGGATGGCTAATTCGGGGGAGATGGGTACCGCACGGGCAAGTTCTTCAATTTGAACCTGGTCATAAACGCCTGCTTTCAGGAGGGCACGGATGGCATATTGGGCATCAGGATCGAGGGGGTCGAGGATAAAATTTTGGGTGGCGAGGTTGTTTTGCAGTTCGAATCCGGCAAAACCTTCTTTAGAGGCATTGGCCACTGCTTCGAGTGATTGTTTGACTGCTTGCCGTGCAAGAATTTCGTCCTGGGGGTCAACCGCGGCGAGCAGTTTTTTGCGGAGCCTGGGGTGTAAGTCTCCATGTTGGAGCCAGGGGATACGGGAGAGTTGGAGCAGATAATCAAATTTTGGAACGATACCCAACGCATTTCCGATTGCGAGCGTAATTTCCCAGGTTGGGCTGGGGAAAACCGCAAGGGCCTTTACCCACCGGAGCAGTTGAGGCTCGTTGGCAAAACAAGTTTCATAATCCCGGACAGCGTTCCACTGATAATAATTGAGGTTCACGTCCTTGCGCTCTTTTTCAAGCGTTTGCTGCCATTCACGGAAGGAAGGGGGAAGGTCGGATGGCTCCAGTCCGTTTTCAATGTATTGGGACGCCCGGGCCAGTCCATCGGTATCTGCCGGGAACAGGACAAAAATGGACGCCAGGGCCGCCTCCCGGAAAGTCCAGGAGCCGGGCGCTATCGGAGTTAGCAGAAGGCGCTGCTTCCATCGCCTGAGGAGCTGGGCTATTCCCGGGCGCAGGGCAGGGTTATCGTTGGCGAAGGGGTTCAGGAGCTCGTGTGCATCGCCCATTACGATGAGGCGATGATCGGGATAAAGCCGGTATAGCATATCGAGATTAATCCCGTTGGGGTGCCCGGCGTTCCAGAGTCGGTAGGGGTCGGACTGGAAGTAAAACACTTCGGCGACGACATCCTGGCGGCTGAGTGCAGAAGAAAGGTACTGGAAAAATCTGGCCTGGTGGCTGTTGGCCGACTGCCGGTCGAGGAGGATGAGGTAATCGCTAGGTTGGGTGTTGGTGCGGTGGACGAGCCGGGGGAAACCTCCCTGGTCAATAGTTGCTTTTATACTGGAGGGCACGTCTATTTCCTTGCGTAGTCCTTCCTGCCTCACCCGCAACATATCGGCCAGGCGGTACTGTACCGGTTCGCTTGGGATGAGATCGTTCTGTGAGCGGAATGGAATCAGGTAGGGGCCTTTATCCGGGACGGGCAAAGCTTCGGCGGTAGCTGCCCCTATAGGTGTTTTTTCGGGAAATGGACGTTTGAGCCAGCGTACGAGGTAGTAAAAAATGCTGATGGCAAGAATGCCCAGCAACAGCCATGCACCCCAACTCCAGGTCGCACGCGGATAGAGGAGGTCGTAATCAAGCGGGAGGGGTTCAAGAAAAATATTTTCTTCCCCAATGGCAATGCGGTGTACCATTTCTCCCGTACATATCGCTTCGGTATTTTTTCTGGTAATTTTGAGCTGGAGGAAATAGACGCCGTCAGCCGTATAGCGGTGGGTTGGGCTTCTTTCAGCCGAAACTGCTCCGTCGCCGAAGCTCCATTCGAAGGAGTAGGCATTTTCTCCAAACTGTGCCGGTGGACGGAAGTTAAAAGGTTCTTCAACTTCAAGCGAAGCCGGGAGTGTCCATTCCCGGAATTCCGGAGGATTGGGGCAAAATATCCCAAATGCCGTCGAAGCGGTAAAAACGGAATCTATTCCGGGTACGCGAACGCTGGCTTGTACGATTTTGACCGGCGATTTCCCTCGGCTGTTCGCGATTACCGCCCAGGCGGTATCCCCGCTTTTTTGTAGTTCCAGTGTCTCATCCGTTGCATCTTTGAGGGTCCATGCCACAGGAGGGATAATGGCATTGGCGTTTTGAGTGTTAAGGGAAAAGAGCAGGGTATCCCCGGGCTGTGCCGCCGTGGGCCCGATGATGCTGAGAACAGGTGAGGGTGGGGCAGGTGCATTACTTTTCCTGGGCCAGAACAAATAGGCCAGGCCCGCTGCGACAAAAGCAAGGGGTAGTAGCCACCATAGGTTTTTGTCTAAGAAACCTTGATGGGGTAGAGGGGATAAGTTGGGTGGCGTGCTGATTTCCTGAAAAAACTGATCGAAGACGAGATAAAATTTTTCTTGTTCCGATGCACTTTGGGCCACTACAGGAGCCAAGAGGTATTTGAGTCGTCCGGGTGCTTTGAGCAGGCCTTTGCCTGGGTCACTGCCCAAAACCTGTATCATCCTCAACCGGGCGGCAGGGGTGATGTGAAAGCCCGATAGTTCCAGCCGACGGACGAGGCTTTCAAGCGGAAGCGGAGTTTGGACAGGCGGTTGGCGCAAGCGGTGGTTATTTTTAGGCGGTCATGTGAATCAGGAGAATAATTCCCTTACGGCATCGAGATCTTCTTTGGTTTTGATAAGCACGGAAAGGTTATCCCTGAGCTGGCTGCGGTTTTTATGCAGGTCGGCAGTAGTATAGATTTCTTCGAGTTCGAGGATGCGGAGCCAGGAGATAAGCTCTGCCGTGGCAGGTTTTTTGCGCACTGACCGTTTTCTTATGTCGTTAAACAACTGGATAATTTCGGAGAGCAGTTCATCGGCAAGACGCGTATCGGCACCCAGTTGGGCTTTGGCGATGGAAAGCAGTTGTGCTTCGTTGGGAAAAGGGATATGATAGAACACACATCGCCGCAGGAAGGGTTCCGGGAGGTTTTTTTCAGAGTTGGAAGTCAGGATGGTGACGATGCGTTCGGATTTTCCTGCACGGATGGTATAATTGTCCTGTTCTTTGATCTGAAATTCGAGGTTTTCGATTTCGTTGAGGATATCATTGGGGAAATCGCGGGGGGCTTTATCTATTTCGTCAATGAGTACGACCGAGCTTTGGGGAGTTGAGCCGAGGCTGGTGCGAAAGCGGGAGGTATCCACGTTTTCGGGATTGGACAGGGCGATGGCTTTTCCGAGGGCATGGAGTTCGATAAATTGAGCGGATTTAGGCGCGGCCTCTCCGACTTCCCGGCGGAGGTTGGCAGATTGAAAGTGAGCGAGGGCATCGTAGAGGTAGAACAGGTCTTTTGCGCTGCTGGTCGTTTTGGTGTAAAAAGCCAGTGGATTGGCCGCAAAGTGGTAGCGGGACTGGTCTTTATGAAGTTCGTAGGCAACCTTGTAAGCCAGTCGTGTTTTACCGGTGCCGGGCTCTCCGGTGAGGAGGAGTGGTTGGTCCAGGGCAATAGCTACCTCTACTGCTTGTTGCAGGCCTACGTCGAGGATATATTTTTCGGGGTCAAAATCTTTTACGAGCGGCTTACTGATCCTGAGTTTCATTGTACGAAAGTGTTATTGTGTTGGTCAATGATTTTGCGAAGGTTGAGTTCTACGAGCTCCATATCCACAGGGTTTTGGCTATTGCCAAAATGCGTGGCGATGAGGGTATCCCGGGCCTCTGCACTTTCCGCAAGCTGGTGATAAACGGAAAACCAGCGGCGGATATCCCTGCGGGCTACTTTTTCCAATTCTGGCAGCGGCTGGATATGGCGGCTGTTTCCAACCACCTGCCTGATTTCTTCCACCAGGTCCTGGTCTTCTTCTTCAAAGACGACAGCGAAAAAGAAGAGTACGTTGGGGCAGTTGGCAGGAAGCGGGTCTTTGCAAAAAGATTCCATGACCCAGGATGCCACAGTGGGCGTAACCTGGGCATCCCAGTCGTAGGAAAGGATGGGGATATAGATGCAGAGATAGTCTTTTTCAGAAAAATCCTGTAGCAATGGGCTGAAGGAAGCGAGATATGCCAGGCTTTTGTCGAGTAGCGGCTCGTGATCCTCTGGTTTGACTTCCAGGAGGTGAAAGAGGTTTTTGACGATTTCTATTTTAAAGAGCTGCTCTTTTCGGGTAGGGCGGAGGCGGAGCTCCATTTGTCTGGATTTTGCCCCGGGTTCTGTGCCGGGGCTAAGGTCATCGAGGAAAGCCCCTTCGAGTTCGTAGGCGATTCGGCGAAACATGCCGAGGTGGGACTGTCTTTCCCAGCCGTAGAGGAAATAAAACTGCTTTTTCTCCTGGCGTTTTTGTTCGAATGATTCGATAAAAGTATCGGTTTGTTCGACGCGGTCGCAGGTATAGCAGTGAAAGGAATGTAAAGCTGGCCTTCCGCTGCCCAGTTCGTTGAGGAGGACGAGTACGCCCCGGGTAATTTTTTGCTGTAAGGCCCGCAAATCTGCCAGGGCAATCAGGCTTTGGGAGAATTCGCGCTCTCCGCGGCGCAGGTCGGCCAGCCAAAGCGATACATCGTTGCTCAGGTTGGCCTTTCCGTTGGTCTGTAGCCAAAGGTCCAGCTTTTGAAGGGCAGTTTCAATCTCTCCATTGCTGAGGTATGCACGTATCCGTTCCAACGGGTTTTCCGGCATAAGCGGTTCTGGCTGTTTTGATAGTTGAATCTATTTAGCAGGTCATTGTCCCGGGAAATATATTTTGTATGCGTGCATGCTTTGCGCGCGGAGGCGCGCGAAGCATGCACGCATACAATAAAATCCTTCGCGGCGAAGCCGCGGATACCCCTGGCAAATGGATACTGATATTTCTATGATCGCGAAAGGTAAAGTTAGCGCTTTTTTCAAACCAAGCGAAATCCTTTTTGTTTGAACGGCATGTACAGTCAACAAATTGTAACTTTCACGCTGCTGCATTACAAGGGCCTGCGCAACCGCTGGTGGGCCCTGGGGCAGATGGGGCTATCTCCGGAGCAGTTGGCCGGGGTGCCCGGGCAGCGCTTTGCGAAAATGCTGGGCAGCGGGGCAGGGAAAGGGTTTAGTATCCTGCCCAATTTTGGGGTTTACGGGCTGATGATCGTCTGGGAAAACGAGGTTGCGGCACGGGCGTTCTTCGATACCCACCCTTTGTTTCAAGCGTATAAAGAAAGGGCGCGTTACCAGACCTTTTTCATGCAGACGATCAAAGCGCACGGTGCCTGGGAAGGGCAGAACCCTTTTGAAACAGGGACGGAGCTTCAGGAAGAAAAACCTGTGGCGGTGCTGACGCGCGCTACGATTTTCCCAAAGCACCTGTGGCGGTTCTGGACGTATGTACCACCCGTGAGCGCTTCCATACAGCAACACCGCAAAGATTTGCTGCTGGCCATTGGGGTAGGCGAGCTCCCGTTGATCCAGCAGGCAACCTTCAGTATTTGGCGCAATCCCGGGGCGATGCTCAACTATGCGTATAAGAGCAATCACCATAAGAATGTAGTCCGGAAAACCCGGGAACTGGGATGGTATTCGGAAGAGCTTTTTGCGCGTTTCCACCCCTATCATTTCGAAGGCGATATGGCCAATCCGCTCGAAATCGTACCGGCACATGGAGCTTAACTATAAACATCTGGGAAATGGAGCTCCCCTGATTATCCTCCACGGCCTTTTTGGCACGATGGACAACTGGCAGTCGCTGGGAAAAAAACTGGCAGAGGAGTACAGTGTTTATCTGGTGGATCAGCGCAATCATGGCCGTTCGCCACATGTGCCGGTACACGATTACGTTTCCCTCGCCGAGGATATCGTTGACTTTATGGTCGAGCGGGGGCTGCCATCTGCGACCCTGCTGGGGCATTCGATGGGGGGAAAGGTTGCGATGGAGTTTGCCTTGCAGTATCCTGAAATGATGGAAAAGCTCATTGTGGTGGATATTGCCCCGAAACAATATTCCGGTGGGCACGAGCGCATCTTCCAGGCACTTCTGGCCTTGGACCTTCATACAATAGAAGATCGAAGCGAGGCTGAAGCGGTTTTGGGCCGTTTTATCGAAGACAAAGGCACCTTACAGTTTTTGTTGAAAAACCTTTCCCGTCACAAAGACGGGCATTTTGAGTGGAAGATGAACCTTCCGGTATTGCACCGCTATTATCCCGAAATTATGGGCCCACCTGTTGCCCGCGGATATTTTGCAGGTGAGACCCTTTTTATACGAGGGGGCAACTCGGATTATGTGCTGGATTCCGACTGGCCCGACATCCACGCCTATTTCCCAAACGCGCAATTGCTGACCATTCCGGGTGCCGGGCACTGGGTACATGCAGATGCACCGGAGGAATTGCTGTCGGCGGTACATACCTTCTTAAAAGGAGAGGCTGTTCCCGGGGCAATCAGAGGTTAATCGCATATTTCAGCAGCAGTTGCTGGGTAAAGCGCACTCTTTTTCCAAGTCCTGCTACCCCGCCCGGGGTGCTGTAATCCGTGATTTGCACCCGCACGTCGTCATCCTTGAAAAAAGAAATTAGCTTACCGCTAAAGGATTTTTTTGAGCATTTCCCAGACGATTTCCGGTTCGAACCCTTTTCTGATGGCATAATGGGCAAGGCGTTGCCGGGTTTCAAAAGGGTTGGTGGGATCGTTTTGGTATTGTTCGGCCCGCGTCAGGAGTTGTTGTTCCAGTTTTTGGAGGTAGGCCTCCGGGTCAATTTCTTCCATCGCCTTGCGGAGGCAGTAGGCTGAAATCTGGCGCTGTTTGAGCTCGGAGGTAATGCGTATCCGCCCCCAGCCCTTGATCTGGAATTTTCCCCTGGCAAAAGAGCGGGCAAAACGCTCCTCATCCAGAAATTTATCCTCGATAAGGGAAAGAAGGATTTCCTCCAGGTCCTGGCCATAGACCCCCAGGTCGAGGAGTTTGCGCCTGGCCTCCTGGTGGCAGCGGTCCTGATAGGCACAGTAGCGCTGCATCCGCTTCAGGGCCTCGTCCCGGCTGATATATTTTTTTTGCATGGGTGTCGCGTGAAATGCAAATGTTCAAAAAAAATTGGAGAATAGAAATCTTTATGCCGGTCTTGACGGATGCCTTTAAAAAGTTGTATATTTGTAGGCTCAAATCAGGGCCTTTAACTCAGCCGGTTAGAGTGCCGCGCTCATAACGCGAGAGTCGGGGGTTCGAGTCCCTCAAGGCCCACTGTTTTTAAATGCAGAACCCGTTGCAAATTCTTAATTTGCAACGGGTTCTGCATTTTAGTGCCTGGTAGTTGTCTCCGACAGGAGCGTTTTTTTGAACGCGGATGATTTGCCGCCTGCGGCGGCAGAATATTATTTTGAAACCGATGTGTTTTTCGTGATTTTGTGAAGCAAAATCACGAAAAACACATCGGTTTCAAACTTTAATTTCGCGCGAAGCACCAGGAAAGGAGTTTTCACACAACCTCCATCTAAAAATTATTTGGTATAAATCGCCGAATTATGCTTTTATATTTTTAAAAAAAGCATTTTTCGTCGCTTCGCGCCAAATTTTATTTCATGAGGGGTTGTGTAAAAAGGTTTTTGCCGCCTTCGGCGGCAGAATTTTATATTGAAACCACGCTTGATTCATTGATTTTGCGAAGCAAAATCAATGAATCAAGCGTGGTTTCAAATTATTATTTGGCGCAAAGCGCCGTAAAAAACCTTTTTACACAACCTCTCTAAAAAAATTTTTCGCCGCCGCAGGCGGCAAAAATCAAGGATACTTCGCCATCCATTCCGGGAGTTGGCGGAGTGCAGCCACTTCTCTGTAGGCACGGCGTGCTTCAATGCACGGCGAGCCGAAATAAGCTTTTCCGCCTTCCAGGTCTTTGCCTACACCGGATTGGGCATATACCACCACTTTATCACCGATACGGAGGTTTTGGGTAACGCCCACCTGTCCGTAGAGGACGACATCATCTCCGATGACCGTATTGCCGCCGATACCGACCTGGGCGGCAAAAAGGCAGCGTTTGCCGATTACGACATCGTGCCCGATATGGATATGGCAGTCCAGCTTAGT
>JBMOJO010000056.1:0-18229 GCA_049315745.1 Saprospiraceae bacterium
CATGATTTTGCGAAGCAAAATCATGAAAAACACGTCGGTTTCAGAATAATATTCTGCCGCCGAAGGCGAAAAAAACCTTTTTACACAACCCTGAGGTTTGTGGGACAGCCGCTTAGCACAATTCGGCGTGCAACGCCGAAAAAACCTTACAGGAAAATGCATTTCGATCACCCATCTTTGGTACGGATAAAAGAACTACTCGATGCTCAGGGCTATATTTCCGAGCCGGAGATTGTGATGTCTGTATTTCTGGCAATAGAATTACAGAAGCCGTTGTTGATTGAGGGGCCTGCCGGTGTGGGAAAGACAGAGATCGCTAAAGTGATGGCCCGCGCACTGGACACCGACCTGATCCGTCTGCAATGCTATGAGGGTTTGGATGCGGCTCACGCGTTGTACGAATGGAATTATCAGCAGCAACTGCTGCAACTCAAACTCGAGGAGGGTTCTGCCAAATCTTTAGAACAGCGGGAACAGGGTATTTTCAGCGAACGGTTTTTACTGAAGCGGCCACTGCTACAGGCGATCACCTGCGCTAAAGCGCCCGTACTGCTGATTGACGAGATTGACCGCTCGGATGAAGAGTTTGAAAGTTTTTTGCTCGAAGTGCTCTCTGATTGGCAAATAACTATTCCCGAGATTGGTACGGTTAAAGCTGTACATGTGCCCTATGTAATTGTTACGGGTAACCGTGTGCGGGAATTGAGCGAAGCGCTTCGGCGGCGTTGCCTCTATCTGTGGATTGACTATCCCGGTTTTGAGAAAGAATTGCACATCGTCCGGTCCCGTTTACCTGGTATAGATGAGCGTCTGGGGGTACAGATTTGCAGGTTCATGCAGGAATTACGTCAAATGCGCCTGGAGAAAATCCCCGGTATCGCCGAAACACTGGATTGGGCCACCGTCCTGGCCAATCTGCATTTTGACCATCTCGACCCCCGGATCGTCGAGGCAACCTTAGGGGTTATCCTGAAAGATTGGCAGGATATCCGCCAGGTTCAAACGACTTTGTCGGAACTCCTGGAACGTACCGGAGTCCACTCTAAATGGGATAGCTTGTAACAAACTTATTTCACCGGTTCGGCGTATTTGGAGAAACAGTACACCCTGGCCCACCGGAGCCGCATTTTGTGTCAAACACCGCAGATTGCGCAGACAGGGGCTTCCCGCACATAAACTATACTTTTTTGGATGCAAAGTAATCCGGAGTTTATCCAGCGTCATACCAGCCTGAGCGCCCATGTCGTGGCATTCTGTCGTTTTTTGCGGACGGAGGGCTTTTCGCTTGGTCCGGCAGAGCACATACTCGCACTGGAGGCGGTTGAGTGCCTCGGATTTTCCTTTGATCAGGATGCCTTCCGGCTTTGTCTGAAAGCGGTACTCGCGCGGAGTAAGTCCCAGCAAGAGCGCTTTGACACACTTTTTCCCAAATATTTCAAAGAGCTGGAACAAGCGGTAGATTCGGGGATAAAAAATGATTCCCGCACAAAAAAACGTCCTGCAAAAACAAACCAGGCTCCGGGTCTTGAGGCGCTTAAGCACTGGCTATATGGCAAACCGACAGATGGAACGGTCGAAATGGCTGCTTACAGTGGAGCTGAAGCACTGTCTGAAAAAGATTTTTCCAGGTTCAACGATCACGAGCTGTCAGAAATCCGCCAGTTGATCCGCCAGTTGGCCCGTACGCTTGCCTTCCGTTTGAGCAGACGACGCGTCAGGGCCAGGCAAAAAATTAAGCTCGATCTCCGGCAAACCCTTCGCCATAACCTGCGGCAAGGCGGGGAATTCCTCGAATTGCGTTTTACCAAACCCAAACGGCAGCGGCGCCAATTATTGCTGGTTTGCGACGTGAGCAAGTCCATGGAGCTTTACAGCCTTTTTTTGATCCAGTTCAGTTTCGCCTTCCAGCAAGCGTTCCGGCAAGTTGAAACTTTTGTATTTGGAACGGCGCTCCAAAGGATTACGCCCCTGCTGAGGGGCGCAGAATATGGCGATGCCTTGTTGAAGCTGCAGGAACAGGCTGCCTCCTGGTCTGGAGGGACACGGATCGGAGAATCACTCGCAACCCTCAACAGGGATTATCGCTACCTGGTCAGATCACAAACGGTGCTGATTATCCTGAGCGATGGCATGGATACCGGCGCCCCGGAGTTGCTTGCCCAGCAGATGCAGTTGTTGCATCAGCGATGTGCCCGTTTAATCTGGCTTAACCCGCTGGCCGGCCGGCCGGGGTACGCGCCCAAAACCCGGGGGATGGAAGCGGCCATCCCTTTTGTAGATATCTTCGCCCCTGCCCATAATATCGAAAGCCTTAGGAATTTGGCTAAATATCTGGAAGGTAAGCAGCCTAATAAAATTCAACCTGGATCCCAAAGATAGGAATGATTGGCAGGGCATAATTGTAATAGGTCGTGAGACGGGTAGTGTCAAAGCGCTCCCTGATCGGGTTCTTTCGGTTGGTGGCATTCTGCAGGTCAATCCGGAAGGTCCAGGTGCTGCGCGCTTTGTTCCGCTTGTACCCAAATCCTGCATCTATCCGCCAGTAAGGAGGTAGCTGGGCTTCGTAAGCTTTGGAATTGTCAGTTACCGCACTACGCCTTTGTACCGATAAGGGTATATTGAAAGGGATATAGCGGTTGCCGCCCCGTAACATAAGTCGTAAGTTGTAAGAGAGGAAATGTTGCTTGGACTTGCCGATAGGGGACTCTTTCCCAAAGGCGCCACTGCCGGCAAAGGAATTGTTGAAAATGGTATTGCGCCATATTCCGTCTTTGCCTATGTACCTTGAATTGAAGAGGGATGCCGTAAAGAGGAAATAATAGTTATCTGCCAGAAACCTTTCGAGGGTCAATTCGAGGCCGGTGTTCCTGCCTTTTCCGCTGTTTTCAAGGATATTGCCCGGGATACCGGCGCTTGAGTTGAGGATAGAGAAAAAACTTCGGCTGGCTGTATCTACCGGTACCTGGAACAGGCGCTGGAGATATGCCTCCGCAATCAGGCGGGTATGGGGGGAAAGCCTGGTAGTATATCCCACGACCACATGCCGGGCAGCAGCGCTTTTCAGTTTGCTGTTGGGCTGGGTAAAGGTATTGTTTGGCCCCTGGCGCTTGTAGAGGTAGAGGGAAATCGGTTCGAGGCGGCTGTGCAGGCCGAAGCCTGCATTCAGGGCGCTATTTTCAGAAATTTTAAATTGCGCCCCAAACCTGGGCTCTATCCGCTCGTCCTGGGTTAGCTTGAAATGGTGGTAATGGATGCCCGAGGTGAGGGTCAAAGCAGCGGAAGGTTGCCATTTGAGCTGTGAGTAGGCCTGGAACATCCCCGTGGCATCGTCCTCCCTTAGCCAGTTGACCATGCGGGAGTTGCGCCCATCCCAGCGGTTTTCGTCGTATTCATAGCCTAATCGGCTCAGAATGAATCCAGTTCGCAGGCTGGCCGAGCTGCTGAGCCTTTGGTTGAAAAAAGAGGAAAACCGCATTGCGCGGTGGCGGTGCAGCTCTTTGTAGGTCGTGGTCCATTTTTCAGAAAATTGGTTTTCTCTAAAATAGCGGTGGATATCGCCGGAAAAAGCGGCTACCGTATAAAAATACCCTTTTCCCTTCCAGGGGAGCTGATGGCTAAGCCCAACGACAGACATGCCGTTTTCATCGGTGTCGCGGAACCCGGGGTAGTCGCCCTCAGACAGGTTTCTGCCACCGATGCCCCAAAACTTAAACTTGCCCAGGGCCTTGGTCGGAAAGGCAAAGGTGAAGTTGTAGTCCCTAAAAGCAGGTTTGAACCCCTCGGCCTCGATATTGACCAAACCACTTCGGAGCAGGAGTTCGAGTGTAGAATACCTGGCGTTAACGCGGTAGCTGCTGCCGTTCCGGCCAAGAGGGCCTTCTGCGGCAGCTTCCAACCCAACTACGCTGAGTAACCCCTTCCACTCCCTCCGCTGGTCGTTGCCGGTCCGAAACCTGAGGTCGAATACGCCGGAAAGGGCGTTGCCATATTCCGGGGGAAAGGCTCCGGTGAAAAAATCCGAATTGGCGAGACTTGTACTGTTGACCATGCTGATGATCCCACTGGTAGATCCCTGCCCGTCGCCGAAATGGTTTGGATTCGGGATTTCGACACCTTCGAGGCGCCAGAGTAAGCCTTTTGGAGAATTTCCCCGGATAACGATTTCGTTATTGTCGTCATTCCCGGAAGAAGTTACCCCCGCAAAAGACATGACCATGCGCGAAGGGTCGTTGTACCCGCCGGCATAGCGGTTACCTTCCTGTAAACTGAACTGCCGCCCACTGACTAACGCATATTCATTGACGGTAGGCCTGTCTTCTTCCTTGGCCACCACGACAATTTCTTTGAGGTAGGTAGGGCTTTCTTTTAGTAAAACCTCCAGGACCGTCTCTTTTCCGCTATTCACTTCTACCTGGGGAAGGGTTACAGGCTCATATCCGATCATGGAAAAGAGCAGGGTGTAACGCCCCGGCTGAAGGTTTTCGAATCGGAACCCGCCTTTTTCATCGCTGAAACTGCCTGTTGCCCCCGGCAAAAGCTGAATGCTGACCCCTTCTAACGGCTGGGCCGTCTCGCGGTCGCTGACGCTGCCGCGAAGGGTCTGTTGTGGCAGTTGTGCCTGGCCCTCAGGTGTTCCCGCTAAGAGGTTTGCGGCGGCGAGGCATATTACATACCATACAACCGATGAAAGATTGGAGCGGATCATCTGACCACAACAACCTTGACTGCCGAGTACCATTCTACCATCGAATATACGGATCGTTGTTGCTGAACACTTTCGCGTTGCTGTTGCTTGATGAGGTAGAGCTCATGCTTGCCGGGCCGCAGGCTGCCGGTCATTTGGGGGGAGAGCTCGAAGGTATTGGATTTCCTGGGCCCTTTAAACGGAATTTCCAGGGTGTTGCCTTGCTCATCGGTAAAAAGGAGGAGCAGGGTTTCCCCTGCCTGCAAGGGCTGCCCTGTTATTTCCAGGGTAGCACCTTCGGCCCTGGAGATGGTAGGCCCGATGCTGAAGCCCGAAATGGCATCCATCGCAATAGAAATTTTCCCGGAGCCACCTGCTTCGGTTTTGAATACGAAATCTTGACGGGCGGTATAGGGGCCTGATTTCAGGTGTTCATAACGAAGTTCCATTGAGCCGGGGTTTTTAATGCGCAACGGGTTGCCGTTCCAGGTAACTTCGCTGGGCAATTGTACCGGGCGTATATGCTCGGATGAGTCACCTTCAAGGAAGATAATCTGGGCCTTAAACTCGTTTTCAGGGACGAGAAAACGGGTATAGATGTCCACAAAGCGCTTTTTTTCGCTTTTTTTCGCTTCCGGATTATTGTCGCAGCTATTCATGCAGAACATAAGGGGGAGGAGGAGCAGCCAAAAGATGGGCGCAGCAGTGTCGTTTTTCCAAAGGTTCATTGTGGAAAATTATTTTGGATATAATTGCCCAGGGCGAGCAGGGCCGCCTCATTGCCTTTTGCTGCCATAAACTGCAGCCCCATCGGCAGGCCATTGGTATGTTTTCCTGTGGGCAGGGCAATTGCAGGGATACCGGCCATATTTGCATGAACAGTAAAAATATCGGCGAGGTACATCGCGACAGGATCCTCAAGGGTCTCTCCCAGCTTCCACGGCGCTGTCGGGGTTACAGGCAGCAGGATGGCGTCGAAATCCCGGAATATCGCTTCGGTGCGCCCGGAAATCAACCTCCGGACTTTCTGCGCCCTGCTGTAATAAGCATCGTAATAGCCGGAGCTGAGTACGAAAGTGCCCAGTATAATGCGCCGCTTGACTTCACGGCCAAAGCCCTCCGTGCGGGACTTTTTATATACTTCCGTGAGATCCCGGGCCTCAGGGCTCCGGTAGCCGTAGCGGACGCCGTCATAACGTGCGAGGTTTGAGGATGCCTCCGCTGTAGTAAGGACGTAGTACGCGGGAATGATATCGTCCAGGTATTCAAAATCCACTTCCTCGACGATATGCCCCTGGCTTTTGAGCCACAGGATCATCGTTTCGCAGTGCGTGCGCACTTCGGCATCGAGGCCGGGATGGGAGATGGCCGCACCCAGATAAGCAATACGTGCCGGTTGCCGTATCGCCGACAGCGCAGCGTAGGGCTCCGGCGGATCAGGTAAAGCAGTACTATCATAGCCATCGGGCCCTGCGATAATTTCGAGGACGGCAGCAATATCCCTGGTTGCATGGGCGAGGATGCCAATCTGGTCGAAAGAGGACCCATAAGCAATCAGCCCGTGCCGGGAAATCCGCCCATAGCCCGGTTTAAAACCCGTAACCCCGCAGAAGGCTGCCGGCTGGCGGACGCTTCCGCCCGTATCGGAACCCAACGCGACCAGGCAGGTATCCATCTGTACGGACACTGCCGAGGCCCCTGATGAACCCCCAGGAACGCGTTCGGGATCGGCTCCGTTTCGGGTCGGGCCATAAAAGGAGTTTTCGTTGGAAGAACCCATCGCAAACTCATCACAGTTTACGCGGCCGATAATGATGGCGCCTGCCGCGAGCAGGCGTTCGACGGCAGTAGCGGAAAATAAAGCGGTAAAACCCTGAAGCATACGGGAACCCGCCGTTACGCAGTGGTCGGCATAGCAGAGGACATCCTTGATCGAGGCGACCATCCCGAATAACGGTCCTGCTTCCTCCGGGGATGCTTCGAAAGCGCGCTGCAAGGCCTCCGCCCTCGCCAGGGCTTCCTGCTCAAATACTTCGATATAAATGTTTAGATCCCTGGTATCGGCGATGCGTTCCAGATAACTTTGCACAAGTACAGGCAGGCTTAAGTGCCCTTCGGCAATTGCGGCACGTATGGCGGATAAATCCCGATATTCTGTCATATACCAAACTGCTGAAGTTATTGAAAGTTGACGTGGTACTATGGCTCCATAAAGGCACTAACGAAGAAATACTTCAAACATTTCAGGCGATGTGGGGATATTCCTGGGGAGGTCAGGCGCTGAGTTTTTGGATAAGGGCATCTACCGACAGGGATATTTGTTCCCCCGAAGCCATATCTTTCAAGGCCAGCGTTCCCTGTTGCATTTCGGTTTCGCCCACCAGCACCACGTATGGAATATCTCTGTCGTTGGCATATTTGAGCTGCTTTTTCAGCTTTACGGGCTCGGGATAGATTTCCGCGGCGATACCGGCTGCGCGAACCTCTCCCAGGCACTTGAAGGCATAGCGGTGTGTAGGCAGGTCAAAAGCAACGAAAAGGACTTTTAAGCCCCCTGACGTGCCTGCAGGAAAAAGCTGCAATTCTTCCATGACATCATAGATACGTTCCGCGCCGAAGGAGATACCTACCCCTGAGAAGCCATCCAGGCCAAACACACCGGTGAGGTTATCATAGCGCCCGCCGCCGCCCAGGCTGCCCATCTGGGCATTGGCGGCCTGAACTTCAAAAATGCAACCTGTATAGTAATTGAGACCTCTCGCCAGGGCGACATCGAATTTGAGCGCCTGGGAAAGCGGGTTTCCTTCGAGATAGGCAAAAACGGACAGGAGCTCGCGGATGCCGGCTTCCCCGGTCGGGTTGCCTTGAAGTTGTAGTCCAAGCGCATCGAGATCAGGGACTTCCAGGATTTTTTCGATTCGCTCGACGGCATGGGCAGGGATCCCGCGTGCAATCATTTCTTCCCTTACACCCTCTTTTCCGATTTTGTCCAGTTTGTCAATGGCGACGGTCATTTCGGTCATCAGGTCAGGAACGCCTGCTACCTCGGCAATACCTGCCAGTATTTTTCGATGGTTGATTTTAATGACGACCGGCAGGCCGAGGCGGGTAAAAACTTCATCGTAAATTTGGACCAGCTCCGCTTCGTACACCAGCGCATCAGACCCGACAACGTCCACATCGCATTGATAAAATTCGTGGTAGCGTCCTCTTGCCGGGCGGTCGCCCCGCCAGACCGGCTGGATCTGGTACCGCTTGAAAGGGATCGGGATTTCGTTGAGGTGCATGACTACAAAGCGGGCGAAAGGGACGGTGAGGTCGTAGCGGAGGCCGCGCCTGGCGATAGAGGGCGTAAGACGGCGGGAGTCCCGCTCCTTGAGCGCCTGCTCATCTGCCTCGGCGAGGTAATCGCCGTTGTTGAGGACTTTGAACAGGAGCCGGTCGCCTTCTTCCCCGTATTTTCCCGTGAGGGTGGAGAGGTTCTCCATCACAGGGGTCTCGATGGGTTGGTAACCGAAGCGGACGAAAACCGAGCGGATCGTATCGAAAATATAGGAGCGCTTATATACCTGGCCGGGCGTGAAATCGCGCGTACCTTTGGGAATCGAAGGTTTCATAAATCAGTACGGGTTTTTACTGGCCGCTCAGAAAGCGGCATTGAACTGTTTGAGGAAACGAATATCGTTTTCGAACAGGAGACGGATATCTTTTATCGCATAGAGCATCATGGCCTGGCGCTCAATACCCATGCCGAAGGCAAAGCCACTATATACTTCCGGGTCAATCCCGCAATTTTGCAACACCTGAGGGTCCACTATCCCACAGCCCATGATTTCTACCCACCCGGAGTATTTGCAGACGTTACAGCCCTTGCTGTTGCAGATAAAACAGGATACGTCCATCTCGGCACTGGGTTCGGTAAATGGAAAAAAGGAAGGCCGCAGGCGGATCCGGGTGTTAGGGCCATACATCTCCTGTGCAAAGTAGTAGAGGGTCTGTTTCATATCGGCGAAAGAAACCCCCTTGTCAATATACAGGCCTTCGACCTGATGGAATTGGCAGTGTGAGCGGGCGGAGATGGTCTCATTGCGATATACCCTTCCCGGGGCGATTATCCTGATCGGAGGCTGCTGGGAGGTCATCACCCGGGCCTGGACGGAAGAGGTATGGGTGCGCAGGAGCATTTCGGTACTGTCTTTGATGTAGTAGGTGTCCTGCATATCCCGCGCGGGATGGTCCTCGGGTGTGTTCATGGCGGTGAAGTTGTGCCAGTCATCTTCGATTTCACGCTCTTCGGCAACTACGAAACCGATGCGCTCGAAGATAGCGATAATGCGGTTCATCGCGATCGAAACCGGGTGCCGCGAGCCCAATTCAAGGGGCTCTGCAGGGAGCGTGAGGTCCATGCCCTGGCCCCCGATATCGTCGTTGGCCGCTTCGAGCGCCTGGTGGAGCAGGGCATACCGGGATTCTGCAAGCTCCTTTGCCTGGTTGAGCAACTGTCCGTACTCCCTTTTGTTTTCGTTAGGTACGTTTCGGATTTCGCCCATCAGCGGTTTCAGGATATTTTTTGAACCGATAAAACGAATGCGGAATTGTTCCAGTTCATCTGCGTTCGCAGGTTGGGCATTTTCGATCTCCTGCAGGATAGTGCGCAGGGTTTGCATAGCTTCGGCGGACATGAATAATGATTTTGTGGCCACAAAGGTAAAGATTTTTGGCGCTGAATAGTACCTTTTGCGCATCAGGTTTGTGTATTGGCACAAAAGCAGTCAAGTCCTGCTCTTGTACCTGACCAGGTTGATCAAGCCCTGTAATAATTTATATCTTGTGAGGCTGAAACGGAGGGCCTCCATTTTTAATAGGGGCGCTTCCGGATTGAGGCAGCGCCCGGCAGGCTATTGGAATCAAATACTGTAAACGATCGCTTGTATGCCATCACATACAATTTGGAATAAAAAGGAAGAAGGGGCGTTGACAATGGCGGTTCTTTCCTGTATGTTATTACTTGGGGGCATGGTCTATTCCCCTTATCTGCAGTCGCTGAGTATGTTTTTCCTGGGTGCGGCAGCGGTATGGCATGCCCTTGCAAAAAAACAACGCGATCATAACCGGGAAGTTGCCCTTTTTGCTGTAGTGGGCCTGCATTTTTTAATCGTTTTGGCCGGCATATTTTATCCCCCGGAAGAACCTGCCTATCTACTGGAGCGCCTGCGCATTAAAGCGCCGTTTTTGATGCTTCCACTGGTCTTTTGGCTGCTCCCGGCTTTCCCCAAGCATCGCTATTTTCAGGTCTGGTGGTTTTTATTGATACTTCTGGGGATAACAAGCCTGGGTATCATGGCCAATTACCTGCTTCACTTCGAGGAAATCAATCTGAAGATCCGGCAGGGGCAGCCGATGCCGATGCCTTGTAACCACATCCGGTACAGCCTTTTGCAGGCGATGGGTATAGTGGGCGGACTGTACCTGCTGGAGGAGCGTACCCTTCAAATGGGGGGATCCGAAAACCGCCTGCAAGTGTTTATCGTGGCAGGGCTTGTGGCCTGGCTTTTTATTGCCCAGCACCTGATTGCGGTACGCAGTGGGCTGGTGGTCACTTATGCTGTGCTCATGGCCGCCGCGATTCGTTACCTGTTTGCCCGGAAGAAGTACTTCGCAGGAGGCGTAGTGCTTTTGGCGCTGGCGCTCGCCCCTATCCTTGCTTACCGGTTGGTGCCGAGCGTGCGTACCCGTATCGGGTATATGCGCTATGATTTTGATTTGTACAGAAAAGGCGTATCGGTAGGCACACTTTCCGACGCTTCCCGCTGGGTTTCCTGGAAAATTGGCTGGGATATCTTCAGAGGATCCCCCTGGCTGGGGGTAGGGCCGGGAAACCTCCGCAAAGAAGTCGAGGCGCGGTACGCGGTGCAGTTTCCTGATTTTGAAAAGCGGCTCATGCCGCACAATCAGTTTTTACATACCGCAGCCGGATCAGGAGCTATAGGCCTGCTGGTTTTTCTTCCGGCCTTTTTTATCCCTTTGTTTTACCGGAAAAACCGGGCCCATTTCCCTCTTTTTGCCCTGCACCTGATTGTCTTTTTGTCTTTTATCGTGGAAGCTACGCTGGAAAATGCCATGGGCGTAGCGTTTTTTCTTTTCTTTTTATTGCTTGGGCTCAATTTTCAGAAGGGGAGACCAGGCGTACAAACTCTGCCTCCTGCATAATTTGAATACTTCCAAGGGCTTGTGCTTTTTTGAGCTTGCTGCCCGCATCTTCGCCAACAACGAGGATGTCGAGGTTGTTGCTCACAGCGCCTAAAATTCTTGCACCCGCGGCTTCGGCTTTTAGCTGTGCCTCCTTCCTGCCCATAGTCGAGAGGGTTCCGGTAAACAGAATCGTCTTTCCTGCAAGCGGGGCACCTTCCGAGGTTAACTTAGGCCGGTCCTCTTCCGTTTGGGCAAGGTTGACCCCCAGGGCTTCCATTTCCTCCAGGGTCGCAATATTTTTGGGGTTCTGAAAATAACGCATCACGTTTTCGGCTACGACAGGGCCAATGTCTTTTATATCGAGGTAATCATCCAGTTGCCAGTTTCTGAGTTCCAGCACATGGCCGATTTCGGCGGCCAGGAGGCGCGATACTTTTTTCCCCAGGTGATGAATGCTCAGGCTGTGCAACAAGCGGTGAATAGGGTGTTTCTTGGCATGTTCTACGGATTGGCGTAAATTATCGGCAGATTTTTTCCCGAACCCCTCCAGTTCGGCAATTTTAGGATAATCCAGCCGGTAGATATCCGGAAGGTTGCGCAGCCATCCGAGATCGAAGAAGCGCTCTACATTGGATTTTCCCAGCCCTTCGATGTCCATGGCATCTTTTGAAACGTGAAAAATAAGGCGTTGCAGGTCCTGTGCACCGCAAACACATTCCGGACAGCGCCATGCTGCCTCTCCTTCCTCGCGGATCAAACGCACCGGGTGGGGGGTATCGTTGACCGGGCAGAATTCCGGGAAACCGATCGGCGTTTCGCTGCCGTCCCGGAGTTCGGGCATAGCCTTGACGATGTAGGGAATAACGTCCCCGGCGCGTTCGACGAGCACGGTGTCCCCGATCCGGAGGTCTTTACTGGTGATAAAGTCTTCATTGTGTAGGGAAACAGAAGAAATCTTCACCCCTGCCAGGTTTACGGGCTCAAGTTTGGCCACCGGAGTGATAGAGCCAATCTTGCCAACCTGGAATTCTACATGCAGCAGTTTACTCGTGGCCTGCTTCGCCTTAAACTTGAACGCGATCGCCCAGCGGGGATGGTGGGCAGTAAGGCCGGCGCGGTTTTGCAAGTCAACGCGGTTGAGCTTGGCCACCATTCCGTCAATTTCGTAGGGATAATCTTCCCGCTTTTCCTGCCATTCCTGGCAAAAGGCGATCACCTCTTCAATATTTCGGCATAACCTGCGCTCGTGCCCGGGCACTTTGAATCCAAGCCCGGAAAGCAGGTTAAGGGTTTCCCAATGGGTATCGGGCATAGCCGATATACCGGCACCGTCCTTGTCGGATGCAAAGGCAAGGGAATAAATGAAAGCCTCCAGGCCACGCTTGGCCACTTCCCGGGGGTCTTTCATGCGCAAGCCACCCGTCGCGGTGTTACGGGCATTGGCAAACAAGGTCATGCCTTCATCGACCCGGTCTTTGTTAATGCGCTTGAAGATTTCCTTACGGATGAGGACTTCCCCGCGAAGTTCTACCCGGTACAATCCCGCCCCAGGAAAATCCGCCTTTAGGGGGATAGACCGGATAACCCGGGCATTGGCAGTGATTTCCTCTCCCGCTATGCCATTCCCGCGGGTAGCGGCCCGGGTAAGCGACCCGCCTTCATACACCAGGGCGATACCCCCACCGTCAAACTTAGGTTCGACCGTATATTCCAGGTCTTCGCCGGCAGGAATCCCCAGTAATCGTTTAATCTGCACGTCCCAGTCCCGGAGGTCTGCCGCATCATAGGAGTTGGCAAGGGAAAGCATGGGGGCCAGATGTTCTACTGTCGGAAATTCAGCTGTCAGGTCGGCGGCGACCCGTTGGGTGGGAGAGTCCGGCTCAACTAATTCGGGGTGTGCGTTTTCGATTTGCTCCAGTTGTTTGAATAACAGGTCAAACTCGTAATCGCTTATGACCGGGTCGTTTTGGATGTAGTATTTCCACTCGTGATAAGCAATGAGCAGGCGCAAGTCTGCAGCCTGTCGGGCAGGGGTTTGGCCTGCATGCCCCGATAAATATGCTTTTGAAAGTGCGAAAAGCGCTTTTTGCTGTTCGTCGCTGTATGACATGATCGTTAAGGCGGTTTGATGAGACTTTTAGGGCAGGTCTTTCCATTTCCACAAATAAAAGCAGGCATAGGAGCGATAAGGACGCCATTGATCTGCAATGCTGCCCATCTCTGCCTGCAGGGCCTTCCCGTTGGACTGTAGTCCGTACAGGCGGATCATTGCCGTCTGTATGCCCAGATCGGCAAGGGGCAATACGTCCGGCCTCCTTAGGGAAAACATCAACAGCATCTGTACGGTCCACGCACCAACACCTTTTATCGAGGTAAGTTCCCGAAGGATTTCTTCGTCAGACCAGGTTTGCCAGGATGCGGTATCCGTTGGCTTCCCGACGAAAAATGCCGCAGCATTCCGGATATAAGCGCATTTTTGCCGGGAAAGGCCGGTTTGCCGGAGGATTTCGTCAGGGAGCGCGTCCAAGAGATAGGCCTCGGGGATATGCTGTGGAAATAGCTGTATGAAGCGGCCGAAAATGGTCTCCGCCGCTTTGACAGAGAGCTGTTGCCCTACGATAGAACGCAGCAGGTCTTCGAATAAATTATCAGCAGCAGGGGGGGGGATTGGAAAAGGGATCGATTCCAGCAACGGGCGTAGGCGGACGTCCCTGTTGAGGCATTCGATTATGGTATCTTGCATATTATTTACCGGCCTAGGCGGATACTTTTTTGAAATTCCCCGAAAAACGCAATTCTACATAGTCTTGTTGAAAACCCAGGTCTTGAAAGAATTTGATCGCCGGGTGCCGTTTAGGCAAGTGAAATACAATCTCGCCGTCTGAAAGGTTGATTGCCTGGCGGATTAATTTTCCGAGCAGGAGCATGTGACACTCGTCCTCTTCATTAACCACGGCAAAGCTGATCAGGTTATCCGGCCCAAAACCCGACATACCCGTACGGTTGACCATCACCAGGGCACACAGACGCTTCTCTGACCAGCCGGTCAGGATGAAACCACCAAAAGAAGGCGTTTGTTTCAGTACGGCATCCACGGCATCTCTGGCGGACTGGTAACTGATCCCCCTGTTGTGGGTTTGTAAAAACTGGACGATCATGGCTTTCTCCCATTGATCCATACCAGTTCCAGCGTTGTATAATCTGATATCGCTTTCCATGGCTACATTGATTGTAGTTTATTATATTGTCCGGCGATATGTACATGGTCGGGGCGTTCGTTTCTTGTCTAGAGCTTCCCCGCACGTTTTTACGGGCATTAAATTTTTATGAGCAAAAAAACAACGACGCGCAATAAGGCATTTTTTTTGTTAAAAAGCAAATTTTTAAATGAAATATTCATTTTCAGCCAATAAAATTTTACTGCAAGTGCATTTTTCCATTTTGAAGGTAGTCAACCTATATCGAAAACGATATGCTCCGCCAGCCTTTTTTCTGAGTGCTGCCCTGTGGTGTTTATTGACCGGATTGGCTGGCGCCCAGCCAATGGGTGTTGCCTTGGGGAAAGGCAATAAAGTAGATCCTGAGCTGGCACGTGCAATGGAGACGGGGCCTGCGGAAGCATTGATCCTGCTGCAAGGACAGGCCGATTTGAGTTTGGCCGCCCGGCTGAGGGGAAAACAGGCAAAAGGGGCTTATGTATTTGCGCAGCTTCAGGCGCATGCCAGACAGGCACAGGTTGGTGTACTCGGATTTCTCGGGGGCAGAAATATTCCCCATCAGCCGCTTTTTATTATCAATGCCGTATATGTGCCCGCCCTCAACGCCGCAGACTGCGCCGCTGTTGCAGCCCGTAATGATGTAGCGGCCATTTTGGCCAACAGTACGCTTCAGGCGCCCCCCCTGGAAAGGGAAATTGCCCTGGGGCTGCGGCAAGGTATCGAATGGGGCATCACCAAAATTCAGGCACCTGCAGTGTGGGCCATGGGGGTTTCCGGGCAGGGGGTCGTAATCGGCGGGCAGGATACGGGATATGACTGGAAACATCCCGCCGTTGTGCACCGGTACAAAGGTTGGCTGCGCGATACGGTTGCCGACCACAACTACAACTGGCACGATGCCATCAGCGCCCTCAGCCCGCTGAATAAACAGGGCACAAATCCCTGCGGCCTGCGCAGCGCCGTTCCCTGCGACGATAACGCCCACGGCACCCATACTATGGGCACGATGCTGGGAGATGACGGCATGGGGAACCAAATCGGGGTAGCCCCAGGGGCAAAATGGATCGGCTGCAGGAATATGGAGCGTGGCTATGGCAGCCCTTTTACTTATCTGGAGTGCTTTCAGTGGTTTCTCGCCCCGTTTGACCTTAGCGGCAGCCGGCCTGACCCCGCCAGGGCACCGGATGTGATCAACAATTCCTGGTATTGTGCAACGGAAGAAGGGTGTAACCCTACCAACTTTATCCTGCTGGAGCAGGCAGTCAATAACCTCCGTGCCGCAGGTATTTTTGTTGCCGTCTCTGCCGGTAATGGCGGTCCGGCTTGCCAGACAGTCAGCGGCCCGCCGGCTATTTTCCCTTCAGGTTTCGTGGTTGGCGCCTCGCAGGCCAATGATTCCATCGCCGGCTTTAGCTCCCGGGGGCCCGTCACCTATGGTAACGGTGTGTTCATTAAACCAGATGTCGTGGCGCCGGGCACCGCCGTACGCTCTGCAATGCCCGGGGGCGGTTTTGCCGCATTGAATGGCACCAGTATGGCAGCCCCCCATGTAGCAGGCACCGTCGCCCTCATGATTTCTGCCAACCCCGCGCTTCGGGGCGAAGTAGGCCTTTTAGAAGAAATCCTCAAAAAAACCGCAGAGCCGCTGCGTTCTGCCCTTTCTTGCAGCGGGCTACCCGGCGATGCTGTCCCTAATCCGGTCTATGGGTTTGGGCGCATCAACGCCCTCGAGGCAGTGCGGGCTGCTATGCAGCAAGTCACTTCAGTACCGGAATACCTGCAGGGACAAGAAATTCGTGTTTTCCCCAATCCGGCACAGCGGCAGATTACACTGGAAACGATCCCCCTCGATCTGCCCGAAGTCTTCACGCTTTTCGATGCCTCCGGCCGGCCTGTACTCCGGTATCAGCTCCAGCCTGCCGATGGTACGTTGTTTATGGTAAACCTTCCCGACCTGCCCCCAGGCTTTTATTTCTATCGCTTCCGGGGCGCAAGCGGAAAACTCATCATCAACTAAATCCAGTTTGGGTTCGGGATAATCCCTATATTTGCGGGTTTAAGAGTCTGCTGCGCTCGGAACCGCGCGGCGGCATGAAGTCGTTACACATACTCAACGCCGGAATATGAAGGCATTACACAATAAAATCAACAACCAGCTCCTGAAAACGCGTATGGCCTCGACCGCCGAAGCGCGCATGACGCTTTCCTTCTACTGCTACCACCACCTGCAGGACCCCCGGGCTTTTCGAAACGAACTGTATGCGGCCCTGTCCCGGTTTCAGGTCTTTGGCAGGATATACGTAGCTTCAGAAGGGATTAACGCCCAGATTTCGGTGCCGGAATGCCACTTCGAAGCGTTTCGGGACAGCCTTTACAGCATCTCCTGGCTCAATGGAGCCCGCCTCAACGTGGCCGTGGAGGACGATGGCCGTTCTTTTTACAAACTGACGATAAAAGTGCGCCCTAAAATTGTGGCGGATGGACTCGAGGATAAAAGTTTTGACGTCACCTGCAGGGGCAAGGCACTTGACGCCAAATCTTTCAATGAACTCACAGAGCACCCCGATACGATTATCGTGGATATGCGCAACCACTACGAAAGCGAGGTGGGGTATTTCAAAGGGGCAATCCGCCCGGATGCCGAAACTTTCCGGGAAGCCCTCCCGATAGTCGGTGAAATGCTGCAGGAGCATAAAGAAAAACCGATTGTGATGTATTGCACCGGGGGCATCCGCTGTGAAAAAGCAAGCGCTTACATGCTCCATCAGGGATATCGCAATGTTTACATGGTGGATGGCGGAATCATCCAGTATGCCCGTCAATGTGCGGAAGCAAATCTGGAAAATAAATTCATCGGAAAAAATTTCGTCTTTGATGAACGCCTGGGAGAACGCATCTCCCCGGAAATCGTTGCCCACTGCCATCAATGCGGCAAACCTTGCGATACGCATAAAAACTGCGCCAACGACGCCTGCCATATCCTTTTTATCCAATGCCAGGGTTGTGCAGCAGCTTACCACCACTGCTGCTCGGCGGAATGCGCCGAATTTCACCAACTTCCTGCAGAAGAACAACAGGCCCAGCGTGGTGCCAGACAGTTTAATGGAAGCAAATTCGGCAAAAGCAGGTACAAGGCGCCCTTGCGCGGAGAGGGCCTCTCCGGTACAATTTCAAAGGAAAGGCCCTGAACCACGTCAGCCACTTTTTCGCGACCGGGCTGCTGCAGGATGAAAAGACTTTTTTCCGCAACAAGGCATTTTCTATTACCTCCCGGAAAGGACATCCCGGACAGTGTAGATAAAGGGCTTCCAATAGGTGCTCGCAAGGATATTCTCCCGGATGACCCCCCTGCTGGTCGTACTGTGGATTACCCATAACCCGGTACCTGTATTTTCTACTACTACCGAGACGTGGAATATCCCGTCCCGGGGATTCCGCTGGTAAAAAATCAGGTCGCCAGGCCGGGCATTTAACAAGGGCACTTCCCGTCCCTGCTGTGCCTGCTGCCGTGCGCTCGCAGCCAAAGGATACCCATAAGCCGACAAGACATAATTCGTAAAACCGGAACAGTCGAAGCCCGTTGAGGGATTTTTTCCTGCAGCGGTGTATTTGGTCCCAATGAATTGACCGGCATAATCGGTGATGCCGCGCCGTAAACCCTCGTCGGAAAGCGGTTCGGGTGTCGGCAAGGATCCTGTATTGGGGTTTGGATCATAACCCGGAGTGGGGACTGGATAAGAAGAGGGTTTGGGAGGCCCACCAGGGTCAGGACCATACATAGGGTCGGGGCTTCCGGACTTTGGGCCGCCTACAGGCTCCGCAGGGGCAAGCTGGCGGGCAAGAAAACATCCGTTTAAGAACAGGGAGAGGAAGAGCGTCACGGGAAGGTGAAAGCGTGCCAAGGTTTTCCGGGTGTTCATACAGGCAGTTTTTTGAGGCAATACCAAGGCTTTTTGCGCTAAACACCTGCAAAAGTCTTACAAAAAGGAGGCTTGCCTCAGGGTTTTAATTAAATACAAATCAATTTGATAACGCCACTATCCGTTAAATCATTATCTGATAGCCACTTGATTTTTTTTCTTTGCCTTTATTTAGCAGGGGTATCCGCGGCTTCGCCGCGAAAGATTTTATCTGG
>JBMOJO010000057.1:0-18212 GCA_049315745.1 Saprospiraceae bacterium
TCAAAATATAATTCGGCGCGAAGCGCCGTAAAAAACCTTTTTACACAACCCCTCAGAAGAATATTCTGCCGCCGAAGGCGGCAAAAGGCTTTCTACACAACGCCTATTTACCATACACACCACCCCTCGGGGACAGATATGCTGAAAAAACACGAAAGATGAAGCTTTGGCAAAAAGACTACCATGTCTTAGAAGAAATCGAAGGGTTTACTGTCGGCAGGGACCGGGAAATGGATCAATACCTCGCCCCTTTTGACATACTAGGTTCCCTGGCACACATCCGGATGCTCTTTGAATCGGGACTCCTGGACGAACCGGACTTTGTACTGCTGGATAATGCTTTAAAAGAATTATACCGTGAGGCTATTGCCGGCCGGATCCTGATCGAGGAAGGGGTCGAGGACATCCATTCCCAAGTGGAACTGATGCTTACCCGGAGCCTGGGAGAAGCGGGAAAAAAGATCCACAGCGGCCGGTCCAGAAACGATCAGGTGCTGGTGGACCTGCGCCTGTACTTTCGCTCGGAAATACAGGTGCTCGCAGCGTTAATGCAAGCGCTGTTCGATCAGCTCCAGGAACTTTCAGAGGCCCACAAGGATAATTTGATGCCTGGATATACACATTTCCAGGTGGCCATGCCCTCATCTTTCGGATTGTGGTTTGGGGCGTATGCAGAATCCCTGGCGGATGATCTGCTGGTATTGCACAGTGCATTTCAGATTGCGAACCAAAACCCCCTCGGCTCTGCCGCCGGGTACGGGTCCTCGTTCCCGCTCAAACGCCGGCGGACAACAGCGCTGCTGGGGTTTTCCGACCTGAGCTACAACGTAGTTAATGCCCAGATGGGCAGGGGAAAAACGGAGCTCTTCCTGGCTTTTGCACTTGCAGCACTTGGGCAGACGCTGGGGAAAATGGCGATGGACGTGGTCCTGTTCCTGAACCAGAATTTTGGGTTTATCCGCTTTCCCGATACGCTGACTACAGGTTCGAGTATCATGCCGCATAAAAAAAATCCGGATGTGTTTGAGCTGATCCGTGCCCGATGTAATATGCTGCAAGCCCTTCCCGGGCAGGTCGCACAATTGACGGCAAACCTGCCCTCCGGATACCATCGGGATTTCCAGTTGATGAAGGAAATCATGTTCCCTGCCCTCGAAAGCGCAAAAGCCTGCCTGCGCATCGCTACATTTTCTATCGGCCAAATCGAGGTAACAAAGGGATTGCTGGACGACCCGCGCTACCTCTACCTTTTCAGCGTGGAGGCAGTCAACCGAAGGGTACTGGAGGGGATCCCGTTCCGGGACGCCTATCGGGAGATCGGTGCGGCGATCGCCGCCGGGGAATTCAACCCCGACCGGCAAATCAGTCATACCCACGAGGGCAGTATCGGAAACCTCTGTAATGCAGAAATCAAGGTTAAGTGGGACAGGATATTCGGCGCATTTGGCTTCGACAAGATCCAACATTGCCTCCAAGCGCTGACAGAAGGATAAGCGGGCCTTGTCGCCACGAAGGCATGGTGCAGCAGGCTAACTGCGTCGGTTTTATACTCGCAGGCCATTGTCACAAGTCTATTCGCCCAGGAATTCTTCCCAGACAACCCTTTCAATCAGTTGATGGCCGTAGGGAAGGATATGGAGGGTAAGGCCAGGGATGCCTTTAGCCCATCTTCCGACACTGGAGGGGCGCAGGAGCAGATCTTTCTCCCCCAGAAAGAGATGAACCGGGACCGGGGTTTCTGCAACCCATTTGATAAGGCGCTTTCTGTTGACAGGGAAATTAGCCATACTGACCCAAGTCCTGAACAAACGCTGCCGCCTCTCGGGCAGTTCCAGGTGATGCCGCATGAAACGCAAGGCGAAAGTGTGTAGCAGACCGGTTTTGACGAGTAGCCCGGCAAGAAAGAGGAGGGGCGCAGGATAGCGTATCGCCACGCCCAGCACCCTGCGCAGCCATTGCGGGATGCCAGAAGTCCAGGATTGCCATCGCCCCCCGGCAGCTTCTGGCGACAACAAAAACATCCTGCTGCAGGCAGTCTTGACCAAGGCCGGCACGCTCAGCCAAAGCCCGGCGCCATAGCTGAAGCCCAGCGCTTCGAAATGCCGGGCATTGGGTTCCATGCATAAAATTGATCCAAGGATTTCGCCTAAATCGGACGGTGAAAAAAACGGGGCCTGCCATAAAGTGCGGCCGTGCCAGGGCAGGTCAATCGCATACATACAATAGCTCGAAGGCAGGGACAATTCAGAGAATACGCGCCCGTCCTGCCCGAACCCGTGCAACGCAACGATTATTCGGTGGCCATTGCCCGATTTGCGGAAAAAAACCCTCCCGCCTTCAAGCTCCATATAGCCTTCTTTCACGATTGTTCCATGATTGAGGGGCCGCCCTTAGTCCAGAACGCGCACCCGGATACCCGTCCATATAGAAAGCGTATGTATCCGGTCGAGGTTAGGCCCAAGGCCATTGGAAAAATACCCAAAAGAGCGATGATAGGTTGGTTGAAAAAATACCCCCCAGCGTTCCGAAACAAACCTTTCGACCCCAACGGCGATATTAGCGGTAACATAGCTGTTTTCCTTAAACGGCCCACCCTGGAACCAGCCCTCGATACGGTTGCGGAGCCGGGACTCCCCCGCAGGGGTCTGGGCAAGAAAAGCCGGGAAAGCCGTCGGCGGGGCAAAATAGTAATTGGCTTCGAAAGCAACCTGCAAGGAAGCGCCCCCGGAGAAATAAGCCCGCCATTTATCCTTGCGCAACACATCATAGCGCAGGTAGAACGGCAGGTTGATCATGTTGAGCTGTACATTTTGCAGCGACTCGCCCATGTAGCCATCCTGGAAATTGCCCCTAATGAAAATCACCGGTAGCGGACGGTACTGTTTTGCCGCATATACAAGCCCGGAACCGATCTCCATCCGACCATATTCCAACCCAAAGAGGAGCCCTCCCCCATATCCCAGGGCATAGCGGTCAAAGCCCTTGATGCGATAGAGGTAGTTCGGCGGGGTCATTACCTCGTTGTAATCGGCAGACCCCAGCATGGATACATTGAGGCGCGCCTTTTTAGGGAGGTCTTTCAAAGTAAAAACCCCTTCCTCGTACTCTTCAGGTGCCAGGGCCGGCAGCTTGAAATGGGGGACGGCAATCGCAGGCACCGCCCAGTGTGACGGATCGTTGCGCTTTTGTTCCCTGGACTTTTCGGGCAGGGCATAAGCAAGGGTGAGCCCTTGCCCTGCCGTATGGGTAGGCAATGCGTCCGGTATTTTCACCAGCACGTCCCCGGCAGAAATCGTGGGCGTAGGGTCATTCAGGGACAGGCCTCCGGATGGAAAGGACGGTGGGGTAGCCTCCACCCCACGAACGGAAGCAGAGATTGCGAGTGGCCGGGCTGCTTCGCCGGGCTGCGATTCGTCCGCCGGGACGGGTGCAACAGGGTCGGCATCCACACAATCGTACGGGGGGCGATACCGGCCGGCAGCGGTTGGCTGAACGGGGCTTTCAAATGCCGGGGAAGGGAGTACCGGCATGTACGCCCATTGCCATACGAGCATGGTGAAAAACAGAACAAGACACAACTCCAGCGACTTATAAAAAAAGACCCTTTCGCGCAGAATCGCACGAAACTGAATTTTCTGCTCCAACAAAGGCCATGTAGATGATGCAGACCCATGCACCGGTACCTTTTGAAGCTTTTGGGAGATCAGCTGATCCGATTGCTGCCCAAGTCCGGGAACTGACGGCACAGCGCCGGCTGCTTCCATTTTTTTCTGGAAGGCCTCCCAATCGGTTGGCTGCCCGGGTACTTCAATCCCCTTCAGCTTGCTCCGGATTATCGTGTCAAATTTCTTCGTACCCATTTCCAGTTATTTCCCGCGTCAGCATCGCTTTCAGCTTCATTCGTGCTTTCACCAGGTTAGACCTGGAAGTACTCTCTGTAATATCCAGTAAATCGGCAATTTCTTTGTGCGAATAACCTTCAACGACAAACAGGTTGAAGATTGTCCGGTATGTGGGGGAAAGCTGCTGGACGGCCAACAGGATTTCCTGCTCCGAGCAATGGCTGATGGCATCGGCTTCTTCCTGCGAAATATGCGCCGCATGATCAAGTTCCTCCGTCCGCCGTCGCATACGCTTCCGATAAAAATCAATCGCCGTATTGACAACAATCCGCCGCATCCAGGATAAGAGCGAAGTGCCCGGCTGGTAACGATCAATATGCTGAAAAATCTTGATAAAAGCCTCGTGCAGGATATCCAGCGCGTCGTGCTCGTTATTTGCATAGCGCAGGCTGACTACCATTAGCTTTCCGTAGTATTCTTCATACAACAGTTGCTGTGCCCAGCGTTCCTGGCGTTTGCATGCGCGAACCACATCTTCCTCCCCGAAATTAGCAGGCAATACGAAGTCCATATCCTGGATTTTTAGGCCGGCCAGGCAATCCCAAATCCTGGCAGCGAACATTGCGTCCATAAATGTACTCGTATTGATGTAAATTTGCAAGTGGCAACCGGAAAACGTGCTGCGAAGCGCTTCGAAACGAACGGAAACACCCCACACAGGAAACGTTTCCAACTTGGCAGGCGCTGCTTTATGCGCCCCATCTTTTCCATAGCACGCTTTCAGGGCATCGTCCCCACATTTTTTAATAAAAAAGTTTTAAATAATTTTTTTTAACTACTTTTGTTTTAAATTTTAAAGCGTCGTCACATCTGTTGCAACGGGCAGGCACAGTAGCGCGTAAAGCCACTTTCGACCCGGGACGACCTGTCACAACAACTATAATTTTGGTCAAAGGCATGGGCGAGATACCAGAGCACGGCAAAGAGAATGGGGCGAATGGACTTTCATCCCTGAATAAAATGTACCAGGGCTATTTTCTGGACTATGCATCATACGTCATTCTGGAGCGGGCAGTACCGACAATCGAAGATGGGCTCAAACCCGTTCAGCGGCGCATCCTGCACGCAATGAAGGAAATGGACGACGGGCGCTATCATAAGGTAGCGAATATCATCGGGCAGACGATGCAATACCACCCGCATGGCGATGCCGCCATTGGGGACGCATTGGTCAACCTCGGGCAGAAAGACTTACTAATAGATACGCAGGGCAACTGGGGCAATGTGCTGACCGGCGATAGTGCTGCGGCGGCACGCTATATCGAGGCCCGGCTCACTAAATTCGCCCTCGAAGTCGTCTTTAACCCCCAGACTACCCGATGGCAGTTGTCCTATGACGGAAGAAAGCGGGAACCCGTTACCCTCCCGGTTAAGTTTCCGCTGCTGCTGGCTCAGGGCGCAGAAGGTATTGCCGTAGGGCTTTCTACCAAAATCCTGCCCCACAATTTTATCGAACTCATCGAGGCCTCTATTTCGATACTGCAAGGAAAAAAGGTGCAGCTCTTTCCGGATTTTCCTACCGGTGGCATGATTGATGTCGGGGATTACCAGGGCGGCCGCAGGGGTGGCCGTATCCGCGCAAGGGCACGCCTGGAAAAAATGGACAAAAACCTCATCGCCGTCCGGGAATTACCCTATGGCGTCAATACGGGTTCGCTCATCGAAAGTATCATCAAGGCAAACGATAAGGGCAAGATCAAAATCAGGCAGGTGACCGACAACACGGCACAGGAAGTAGAAGTGCTGGTAGAACTCGCCGCCGGCGTCTCCCCAGATGTGGCCATTGACGCCCTCTTCGCCTTCACCGATTGCGAAGTCTCGATCTCCCCGAATGCCTGCGTGATTATTGACGAAAAGCCACACTTCCTGTCTGTTGAGGAAATCCTCGAACGATGCACTTTCCAGACAAAGGAGCTGCTCCGCCAGGAGCTCCTGATCAAAGAACACGAACTCCTGGAAAAATGGCACCTGGCAAGCCTGGAAAAAATCTTTATCGAAAACCGCATCTACCACGATATCGAAGCCTGCGAATCCTGGGAAGAAGTCCTGACCACAATTGACCGTGCGCTCAGGCAATACGTACGCTGCCCCTCAGATCCCGTAACCGAAGGCGACCAGCGATTACTCCTGATGCGCGATTTCACAACCGACGATGTGATCCGCCTGACGGAAATCAAAATCAAGCGCATCTCAAAATACAATACGTTTAAAGCAGATGAATTGATTGCTGCACTGGAAGAGGAACTCCGGCAAGTACGGCACGATCTGAACCACCTTACCGATTATGCAATCGCTTACTTCCGCCGACTATTGGAAAAATACGGAAAAGGCCGGGAAAGAAAAACCAAAATTACCGCACTGGATGCCATCCAGGCAACAGAAGTGGTGGCCAATAATGCCAAGCTCTACGTCAACCGCGCCGATGGCTTCGTCGGCTTTGGCATGAAAAAAGATGAATTCGTCTGTGATTGCTCCGATATTGACGACGTAATCGTGTTTCGCTCAGATGGCAAGTTTGTCGTAACCCGCATCGCGGAAAAAACATTCGTAGGAAAGGATATCCTCCACGTCGCAATATGGAAAAAGGCAGACGAGCGTACAACTTATAACCTGATTTACCTGGACGGCAGCAGCGGGCGTTCTTACGCCAAACGCTTTAACGTAACGGCAATTACCCGGGACAGAGCGTACGACCTGACAACGGGCGAAAAGGGGTCCAGGTTATTTTACTTCTCCGTCAGCCCCAATGGGGAGGCAGAAGTGGTCAATGTAATCCTTAGCCCTACTTGTAAGGCCAAGAAAAAAACCTTCGAATTTGATTTTGGCGAACTGGCGATCAAAAGCCGAAGCGCCCAAGGCAATGTGGTGACCCGCTTCCCTGTACGCAAAATCGCGCTCAAAGCAGTAGGTAAGTCAACCCTCGGCGCACTCCGGCTCTGGATGGACGCGGTCAGCGGCAAACTTAATACCGACGCACGCGGCATTTTTCTGGGCGAATTTGACACGGGCGATCGCCTCCTCCTGCTCTACAAAGAGGGTGCATACGAAATCATGGAAATTGACCAGAACCGCCGCTTTAGCCCCGAAGAGGTTATCTTTATCGGCAAATATGACCCGGAGCTGATCATCAGCGCCGTCCACTTCGACGGCCATAAAGGCTGGACTATGGTCAAGCGCTTCCATGTCGAAACCTCTACCCTCGATCAACGCTTCAGTTTCCTCACCGACCACAAGGACTCCCGCCTGCTGTTCGCCTCAACAAAAACCGATCCGCGGATCCAGTACTCGGTCAAGGTACGCAACAAAAAAATTCCCGGCGAACTGAGCATCGCAGCGTTTATTGATGTAAAAGGATGGAAGGCTTTGGGAAATAAACTAAGCGACCAGAAACTCGCTGATGTCGCAGAAATTGATGCCCCTGACGATACCCCTGCAAAGCTGCACACCGGAGATACCCTTGATTTTGATTTAGATCCGGCAGCGCCACAGGGAACCCTATTTACCTGATCCTTGACGGCCTTATGTAACGAACAAAACCTTATCCCGGGGCCGCATTGCAGCCCCGGATAACCCCATCCTACCCGGGTGCCGGGTCACCCGTGTTTTTCCAGAAAAAGGACTGCGCATCAATCGCGCGCATCGTCGCCAGGATACCGTCAAGGTGGTCAATTTCATGCTGCATGAGCTCGGAGAGGTCCTCCGGAAGTTCCCATACCCGCTCCTGCCAGTCCAGGTCGCGAAACCGCATTTTGCAAAACTGATGCCGTCTCAGGCGCACGAGCAAATTGGGAAAGCTCATGCAGTCATCCCACATTTCAATCATCGCGTCGCTGCAATCGAACAGCTCCGGGTTGAAGAATGCAACCGGCTCAGAGACATTCATGACTACAAGCCGCTTCATTACCCCAACTTGCGGTGCGGCAATCGCCCTTCCGGCACCATACCTGGCCTGAAACGCTTTGACGATATTGGCCATACCCGCAATCACAGGGGCAAGGCCAGGGACCTCCTCGGGCTGCACCGGAGCACATTTTTGGTACAGCCTGGGGTCACCGAGAAGGAGGACATCGGAAAGTTGAAGCATCATAGGTCAGACAACTTTTCTGAGGGCCTGGCCGAAAGCCTCCATCTCTGCCATCGTACCGGTGCTGATCCGGCACCACTGGTTGAGCGGAGGAAATGGCCTTCCGACGATAACCTGGTGCCTGGCCATATCGGCCATGAAGGTGGAAATATCCCTGCGGGTTTCGAAAAAAACGAAATTGGCGTGGGAAGGGATATAACGCAACTTCATTTCGTCCAGTAAGTTATAGAGGTACTTTTTCGCAGCTTCATTTTTTTGCAGGCTGAAACGGTAGAATTCCTGATCTTCCATCGCAGCTTTTGCAGCACTTATGGCCAACATGTTGAGGTTGGCCATACAATTTGAGGCAAGCCGGCGCGCGATGTCCGGACGGGCGATGAGGTAGCCGGCGCGAATACCCGCAAGACCAAATACCTTGGAAAAAGTGCGGGAGACAATAACATTGAAATCTTGCTTGACCAGCTCGACCATACTGGGATAACCGGGTTCCGTGACATAATCGAAATAGGCTTCGTCTGCAAAAACGATGGCCCTTCCGGCCATGGAGCGGCAGAAATCGCGCATTTTCTCGGCAGGAAGCAGGGTGCCGGTAGGGTTATTGGGGTTACAGACGAAAACCAGACGGGTGTTGTTATTGACGCGCTTCTCCATGGCCTCCAGGTCATGCGTGAGGGCAGAGTCGAGCGGCACCCAGTGGATATGGGCGCCAAACTGTTCGCCATAAGTCATCAGGGACTGAAAAGTAGGGTCTGCAGCGACAATTTCCCCACCGTGCATCCCGAAGGAAAGCCCTGTTACTTTAAGGCCTTCCGTCGAGCCCGCCGTTAGCACGATATGCTCCGGATTGACCCCTTCTTTTTCAGCGATCATCCGCGTCAAGTCCCTGGTGTAGGAAAAAGGATACCTGCAGGCATCATCAAAGGCTTTGATCATCGCCTCACGGACTTTTGAGGATGGGCCGTAGGGATTTTCGTTGGAGCTAAGGCGCACAGGCCCCCCAGGCAGTAGAGGGCGGGTAGGGAAATCAAGGCCTTGTGTGGATTCAGCCTTCGCCAGCGGGGCAAAGGCCGCACCTGTGCCGGCAAGCCCTACCAGTCTGAGCCAATTTCGACGGTTTACAGTATGCATAGGCATTTGTTTAGACCTAGTTTACCAACCCGCATGCTGCCGGATTTCGGTAATCTGGGCAAGGTGATGGCGGGAGTGCCAATGATATAGCGCAAGCATTTGGTCAAGGCGGAAGCTGCGTTGTTGTTCCGGATGGACGAAGCTCGCGCCCCAGTCCTCTACCCGCCTCAAAACCGAGGCCCACCGACGGTGTACCCCCTCGATGATGAGCAGCGACCACTCCACCGGCGCGCTGCGGCTATCCACCAAACTACCCCAGGCATCCTGGTTGTAGGCCTTGATCGTGGGGTTATTTTCGGTGAGTGCCAGCCGGGTGCGGATAAAGGCGTGCATGTGGCTGTCGGCGATGTGATGGACGATTTGCCGGATACTCCAGCCCCCCTCCCGGTACGGAACATCCAGGTGCTGCTCGCTCATCCCTTCCAGGGCGCGTTGCAGGTTCATGGGGAAATGGTCAATATCTGCCGTCCAATGGTCGAGTTGTTCCGGCATAAACTGCTCCGGCATGGCAAATTTGCCGATGGGATAGCGCAAGTGGTCGAGTTGGAGAGACATACTCCGATGATTTGAGCGTTAAAACCGATTTATTTTTGTAGCGTATAGCGGTAGCGCAGCCGCTCGATAATCGGTCTGCCGGTATCAGGCTCGGTATTATCGAGGATGACGTCCACATCTATGATTTCGTCCGCATCTTTCTTCGCGCTATCGAAAACGACGCGAATTTTTCCTTTGCCGCCCGGGGGCACGGGAAGCGTAGAGTATTCCGTAGTCGTACAGTCACAGGAGGAGACGACCCCGATTTTGAGCGGCGTATCGCCGATATTGGCAAATTCGAACGTATGTTCGCGGGTTTCTCCTTTAGTCACTTTGCCAAAGTCAAATACGCGTTCTCTGAAGTTCATAATAGGAACACCCTTTAAATCCTGGCGGCCGCGCAGGGAGGAGAGGGAGCTGATGTTCACGGCGGGTTTGGGCGGAGTAGCCGGGGCGGTAGCAGGTTTGGCCTCGGGCCCGGGTTTTTCGCCGCCTTGTCTGCGGAGGCTGGTGCGCATAATCGTAATGGAGGTTGGGCCCTTCACGATTTTGAACTCGGTACGCCGGTTGATGCCGTGGGCCAGTTCTCGGACGGTCTCGTCGGCCAGGGCGTCAATAAATGCCGGGGTGAGCACATCGTCTGCCTTAAACAGGGAGTCGAGGGCCGCCTGCCGCGGGGTGAGTTTCCTGGGCTGCCCTTCACCATAACCTTTGGCGATGATCCTCCCAACGGCAATGCCCTTTTGTTCGAGCCAGCGTTTTGCAGAATCGGCACGGCGCTGCGACAGGCGCTCGTTGTAGAGATCGTTGCCGCGATAGTCGGTGTGGGAGCTGAGCTCTATGACCATATCGGGGTATTGGTTCATAATTTCCAGCACCACATTGAGATCGGATTCTGCTTCGGCTTTGATTTTATCGTCGTCGAAATCATAGAGAATATTTTCCAGTACAATTGCTTCCTGCAACGTGATGGTATCGTATTCCGGTTCCGGCGCGGGCGGCGGAGGTAGTTTTTTGAGGGAAAAACGTTGTTCGAAAACCTTGCTGGCTTCGAGGCCCAGGGTGACGATTTTTGCACTGTCGGGGAAATAGTCCGGATGGCTGGCCCGGATGATGTAGGCCTTATCGAGCTCCAGGGGAAAGTCGAAGCGGTTGCCATTGGCATTAGCGATGATTTTAGGGCTCCCTTCGCCGAGGGCATCTATGGTGGAAAGCGCAATAGACCCGCCATTGAGTTGTTTGCCGCTGGCATCGAAGATGCCGACAACCAGGTCTGCTTTGATTTTTTCGATGGTAAAGGTAAAGATATCGTCACAGCAGGTGCGGGCATAGACAGATTTTCCGCCCGGACGGTTAGAGGTGAGGGCTCCGTTATAGCCGTCTTTATCGAGGGTAAAATACTGATCGTCCTGAGGGGTATTGAACCCTATGCCCATATTGCGGGGCTCGCTCCAGAGGCTGCCGTTCCATACGGCGTAGAAAATATCCTGGCCGCCGATCCCGGGATGGCCGTTGGAGCTGAAATACAGGGTGCCATTGAAGAAGAAGGGGGTCACCTCATCGCCCGGTGTATTGATTTTGGGCCCGAGGCTGACAGGGTCTGCATAGACGCCTTCGCTTTTGAGGGTGGCGTAGTAGAGGTCAAAGCCACCGTACCCGCCTTCGATATTCGCACTGAAGAAAAGCACTTCCCTGCCGAAGAGTTCTCCAACCACGGGATTTTTGGCGATGTAGTCGCCGTTGACCCCAAGCAGTTCTTCTGCTGCGCCCCATGCACCATCCCCGCCCACGCTCAGGAAGATCTTACTGTCGGCCAGCTCGTTGCCCTGTAGGGTAGCACGCGTAAAATACATCCTGTTCCCATCTGGTGAGAATGCGACATTGCCGGAATGAAACCCCGGGCGGTTGATTTTTTGATCGAGGGAGTCGGGTTTTCCCCAAATACCCTTTTCGTCCTTTCGGCTCGTGAAGATTTTCGCATAGACTTCGTCCTGGTTATCCTCCTCGACGATGATTACCTCGGATTTGTTGAATCCGCCGTAGTATAGCTGCCCGCTCCTGCTGAAGGCAGGGGAATATTCCGAAAAAGGGGAGTTTACTTTTCCTTCAGCAGCTTCTATAGCCAGCTTTGGGGCCTGATTGGCCCATTTTTTGCCGAGTTCTGCACCGGAAAGTTCGTTTTGAACAAGCTCCCGGAGCGAATCGCCCGGGGAGGATTCGAGGAATTTCTGAAATTCCGCAATAGCCTCGTCGTAGTTGCCGGTCATTTTAAGCGCCCGGCCATAATCAAAGCGCAGTGCGATGGATTTATTGTTTTTATCCCTGCGCAGAAAGCGCCCATAAGCGCGTTGCGCCTTGACGTAGTCCCGTAGCTTGAGGTGAAGGCTGGCGATGAGCGGGAGCAGCTTTTCATCCTCGCGTTCTTCGAAAGCCTCTTCATACAGGATGACGGCGTTGTAGAAATCTTTTTCTGCCATTTTCTCACCCGCTACGGCAACCCGTGTTTCATAGGAAGACTTTCCCGTTGGTTGGGCCAGAAGTAGTACGGTAGGGCAAAAAGCGACTATGATCGGCCAAAAAATACGTCTCATTTGAGGATCATTTTTCGGAATTAGCAAAATTGGTTTGCCCGTTTAGAGCTGTGGGCAGAGAATAGCGGGGCTGATCTTTGGTTTTTTGTAAATCTTGATGATGTACTGCGCGGCAAGTTCAAACCCACCCCGGAAATTACTGATCTTGCTGAGGGAAGAAATGTTCAGGTCATAGCTGAGCCCGACACGGATATCCTGATAGTCGCCGCCGATCATAATTTGAGCGGCATCGCCAAAACGCATTCCGGGCCCTGCCCGCAGGGTAAAGTCGTCATTGATCTTGTAGCCTGCGATAGCCTGCACCGCAAATTCCGCTGCTCCTCCGGTCGTCTGGAACAGCATCGTAGGCTCGAGGTAGAAGAGATCCGAGAAGCGGTGCAAAAGCCTGCCGTGGAGTGCGGTGCGCATTGGGCGTCGGGCGCCCTTTTCCTGCTGCCCCTGGGTTCCCTGGTTACCGGCAAAGCCATATCTGGGACGGGTCAAATGGTTCAAGGACATCCCGGCCTCGAGAAAGTCGTTATCGTTCAGGCGGGTGCGCAGCATGGCCCCAAAACTGAAATCGAGGAAGGAAACTTCGTTCCTCACCCCCCTGTCCAGCCCGTTGCCGATACCCAAGCCCCCTCCGCCGACTTGCTTGTCCAGCTCGTCGGCAAACTTGAGGCCGTCGGCCATCAAATCTATACTGCGCTGGCTGCTGCCGCCCTGTAGCCCGAAAGTGAGCAGGCTGCGCCCGTCTTTGCCAAGGCCCATGTGGTAGGAGGCGGAGAGCAGGGAGCCGACATATTTCATCTCGGCAGTCCCCGCCTTATCGTTGAACATCACCGCACCAACGCCGACCCAATCCTGTTTGCGCAGGCCGCGCATGAGCGGGACGTCAAGGTAAAAAGACGGCGTAGTGAATTGGTTTTGCAGGAAACTGGCCCATTGGTCCCGATATATCCCCCCTATGCGGGCTGTACCCTCGAACGCACCGGTGAATGCCGGGTTAAGGGTCAGGGGGGACATGTTGAACATGCTGAAGTGCAAGTCCTGCCCGGAAACAGGCCCCAGGGCCCCTAACAACATCATGAAAAGGTAGAAACGTATTTTCATAGGTTTTGGAGGATTGAAGTTGGTTTGTTAGGCTGAACGGTTTTATGATTAAACGATTTTACGATACCAACGGCACGTGCGGCGTATCTGCCCGTGCCGGCCTTACGGCCGTATGATAACGCTCAGAAAGCCCCCCGGCGGAAAAACAACGCATCCCCAGATCCTGCCGGTCCGCCCCGACAAGCCCATCGTTGTAACGCACCTGCAGACGACCGGATTATCCGGACACCCGAAAATCGCGCGTGAAAGATAGGCCTTTTTATAATAGTCTTGGTAGGATTCGCAGTGCATGGGTTCAAAAATAATGTTTTTTCCTCAAGCTGCCCGCATTTGTCCGGCTTGTTGTTGCCATGCGCAGGTTCCGTGTCGGTGTACCAATCGTTGTTCTACACCATACACTAAATTATATTTTGACAGACGCTTGAATTTCTCATGATTTCACTTCACAAAATTATGAGAAACAGTACCTATTTAGCAGGTCATTGCCCCAAGAAATAATATTTGGTCTGGGGTTGTGTAAAAAGGTTTTTGCCGCCTTCGGCGGCAGAATATTCTTTTGAGAGACACGTCATTTTCACGATTTCGCTTCGCGAAATCGTGAAAATGACGTGTCTCTCAAAACATAATTCGGCGCGAAGCGCCGCAAAAAGGCTTTTTACACAACCTCAGACCAAATAAAATCCTTCGCGGCGAAGCCGCGGATACCCCGGTAAATAGTTACGAAAAATACGTCGGTTTCAAACTTAAATTTGGCGCGTAGCGCTGAAAAAAGACTTTTTACACAACTCCAAAAGACCTTTGTGGCAGCCCTGGATTATAAACGCCGCATTGCCGCATCGGCCACCTCCCGGGCGGGGATGTCGTTCATACAGCGGAAATGCCCTTTAGGGCAGCGGTCGAACCCGATTTTTGAGCATGGCCTACAGTTGAGCCCTTTCACTTCGAACATCCGCTCATAAACCTGCACCTCGGCAGGATAATAGGGGGTCATCCCAAATGCGGGCACCGTACTGCCCCAAACAGAAATGACCGCTTTCCGCAATGCGGCGGCGATGTGCATCAGCCCGGTATCGTGGGTGATTACCCGGAAAGACTGGCGGACGACCGAAGCAGACTGGTGCAGGGTGAATTTACCACAACCATCCGCAACCATGACCGGGCAATTTGAAATGATACGTTGTGCCGCACCGGCATCCTGGGCGCCCCCAAGCAAAATTACCGGCAGATCGAGGCAACGGCATATTTCCGCGATTTTTTCCCAGGGCAGCCGCTTGGTAGCGTGCGCCGCGCCAATGGCAAAGGCATAAAACTGGCCTTGCCGCACCAGCAACTGACTTTCACCTGCTGATGGAAAAAGTTGCGCCACCGCTTCGAGGTCAACTTCCTGTCCGGGCGGGATGAAATACTCCAATCCCTGCCGGTCGTCCTGAATGCCCAGCGGCGCCGCGGCTTCCAGGTAGCGCGCCACAATGTGCCCAACAGGAGGGACTGTGGATTTTGTACGTACCATCAGCCATTTTTGCAGGTTCCTTTTATCGAATCCATAACCGGCCACTCCGGGAAGCGATAAACGCAACTGCCACGAACGCAGGTTATTGTGGAGGTCTATGACCGCATCGTAGCACTCGCCCCGCAATGCCCCGATGACCTCATTCACCCGCTCCCGGATGGTATAAACCTTCGCGAGATGAGGGTTGTGCGACAGGATATCTTTATACCTTTCCCTGGTGAGAAAATGCACCTCTGCACCGCTCTGCTGACGGATGCACCGGATCACCGGCGAAGTGAGGACGATATCCCCAATAGAAGAAAAACGGACAATCAGTACTTTCACCGCTATACTTGGGATTGCATGAAATCAAAAACGAGCAACATACTGGTGCCCATGTAGTCCCGGCCCGGCAACAACCTCCGCTGATGCGCGGCAATCAGGGCCTCGTCCTTTTGCATCAACTGAAAAAGCGTCCGGCTTATTTTGACGAAGCGCTCAAGGTCGTGCGCCAAAGGGATGTCCTGGGCGCCGATGCGTCTCAGGGTCGCTTTGAATGCCCCGAAATCATAACAGGTGTACATTTCCGGCCACCGCATGGCGAGGTACAGGAAGATGGTCTGGTATTCGTCGTCGTGATAATGGGCGAAAACCTTTTCGGTCGGGTTCCGCTCGAGGTGGTCCTGGAGCAGTTCGTCGCAGTATAGCACAAAACGACCGGCCCGCCCTTCGATGGATTTGTCCTCCCGGAAAAGCCCCGCGAACATCTGGCGTGTAAATTCCTGTTGCTGGCGCATGAATTGAAGCATCATGCGCTTTGGATAGAAATTGTCGCGGTTCCACATCTTTCGGGTCTGGGTACTTTCCAGGCTGCGGTCGAACATGGCCGCGAGGTCCGGGGCATCGAGGTCCCAGTTTTCCTGGAATATCCGCTGGGTTTCCCAGAGGAAGAGCCATTGCCCGGCGCCCTTCCTGGCGATAAGGCTGCGATATTCCGACAGTGCGTCCTGTAAATCTTTGAGCCGCATAGAATGTTTTGTCCGTATTTGAAAGGGAACTCGATCGGGTTTAGGGTGAAGGGTCGGGCATTCTGCGGTGTATGCTCTCAATGGCTTCGAGCACCCCGGGACTGAGGCTGGTGTGGATACTGGCGATATTCTCGCGGAGCTGTTCCATGGTAGTAGCCCCGATGATATTACTGGTGACGAAAGGCCTGCTGTTGACAAAAGCGAGGGCCATCCGGGCGGGCGTAAACCCGAATTCATCTGCCACCCGCAAGTATTCGGAGGTGGCAGCCTGTGCCGTCTCCCCGCTGTAGCGCGCATACTGGCGGAACAAGTGAAGGCGGGCGGTGGGAGCAGCCGATCCGCGGATATATTTCCCGCTGAGTACGCCGAATGCGAGCGGGGAGTAGGCCAGCAGGCCGACCTGCTCCCGGAGGGAAATCTCCGCCAGCCCTACCTCAAATAGCCGGTTCAGCAGGCTGTAGGGATTTTGTATGCTCACCGGCCGAGGCAGCCCCAGGGTTTCGGAAAGGTGCAATACCCGCATTACCCCCCAGGGCGCTTCATTGGAAAGGCCGATATAGCGGATTTTTCCGGCCCTGATGAGGTCCTGCAAGACCCCAAGGACTTCGGCAAAATTATCCTGCCAGGGATCGGAAGGGTCGTACTCGAACCCTCTTTTCCCAAACATATTCATCCGCCGCTCCGGCCAGTGAAGCTGATAAAGGTCAATATAATCCGTCTGTAAACGGGCAAGGCTGGCCTCCAGGGCCTCGCGGATGTGCTTCCCGGAAAAATCAAGCGGACTGCGGATGTGCAGCATAGCCGGGGAAGGACCGGTAATCTTGGAAGCAAGCACGATTTTATCGCGGACGCCCCGCTGCTTCATCCAGGTACCGATGATGGTCTCTGTACTCCCCTGGGTTTCTTTGCGGGAAGGAATGGGGTACATCTCGGCAGTGTCGAAGAAGTTGATCCCTTCTCCGAAAGCATAATCCATCTGCTCATGACCTTCCGCTTCGGTGTTTTGCTGGCCGAAAGTCATCGTGCCCAGGCATATCCTGCTCACCGACAGGCTGCTGTTTCCTAGTTTGACGTATTGCATCGCTTGAGAATTTAACCGACTTGCAGCGATGGTTATCGTGGTGGGAAAAGCGCTTTTGCCCCGTGAGCATCCCTTCGCAACAAGTCTGACGGCAGCTATCCGAAAAAATTTCGCTGCCCTCGCCGACAAAAATACACTATTGCAGGGCAAAATGACGTTTAGATGAAGAATAAATAGCCAGGGTCTTTTATAACATTAGCCGGAGTATTTTATTTTGCTGAAAATATGTCTGAACAGCTCGCTTGTCCAAATTGCAGTGCCGCAATTCCGCCGGAGCGGATAAATATGCAGGAAATGGCGGCAGCCTGCCCCGAATGCGCCCACGTGTTCCGGTTCGCTTCCTCGTTGCCGGAGGCACTCCCACAAATTGCCAAACCAAAACTGCCCGTCGCCCTTCCCAAGGGTTTCGAAGTGCGCAGGGAGTTGTCCGCCCTTTACGTGGAGATCCCCTGGCGCGCGGTGCGCCGCAAGTGGTTCATCACCATCTTTGCCATCCTTTGGGGCCTCTTTATGATTCCTTTTGTCGCGATGGCTGTTTCCGAAAATTCGGGAATAGGCGCTTTAATCAGCCTGCACCTGGCCGCAGCTGTAGGCCTGACGTTCTATGTGCTTGCCCTCTGGCTCAACACCACAAAAATCCGGGCGGACAATGTCGGGGTTGAAATCCGGAATACCCCCATTCCAATACCATTCATGCCCCGCCGCCTTGCTATCCCAGCAACACAAATTTCCCAGTTATACGTCGAAGAGTACGTGGCCAGATACGCTAATCGCCGGCCCATTATCGCCTTCGCCCTGCGATGTAAACTCAAAAATGGAAAGCATATCCAGCTCGTTCCCGGTTTCACAGATGCTTCAGGCGCCCTTTACCTGGAACAGGAAATCGAGAAATTCCTTAAAATAACGGATCGGCCGGCGTAAAAATCCACGTTTCCGACGAATACAAAGCCGATTTCGTCGTAAATTATCCCCCTTATTACGGCTTTCTGTGTATATTGAGATGATTTAAAGTACCTGTTTGCCCAAGGTATCCGCGGCTTCGCCGCGAAGGACTTTATTTGGTGAAGTGGTGTAAAAACCCTATTTTGACAGGGGTTGTGTAAGAGGTCTTTTTTCGGCGCTTCGCGCTAAATGATCTCTATAGAGGCACATCAATTTTGAAATTTCGCTCCGCGAAATTTCAAAATTGATGTGCCTCTCTAAATAGTGTGAGGTTGTGTAAAAAGTATTTTGCCGCCTGCGGCGGCAAAATATTCTTTGGATAGAGACATCTTTTTCCTGAT
>JBMOJO010000307.1:0-4035 GCA_049315745.1 Saprospiraceae bacterium
TCGCGAAGCGAAATCGTGAAAATGACGTGTCTCTCAAAAGAATGTTCTGCCGCCGCAAGCGGCGAAATACTTTTTACACACCCCCGGTTTGAAATGATTATTTGGGGGTTGTTTAAAAAGTATTTTCATGGCGCTTCGCGCCAAATTATCTTTTATAGACACCTCATTTTGAAATTTCGCGAAGCGAAATTTCAAAATGAGGTGTCTCTCAAAAGAATATTCTGCCGCCGCAGGCGGCAAAAATCTTTTTATACACCCCCGGATTGAAATGATTATTTGACGGTTGTTTAAAAAGTATTTTCACGGCGCTTCGCGCCAAATTATCTTTTATAGACACCTCATTTTGAAATGATTATTTGACGGTTGTTTAAAAAGTATTTTCATGGCGCTTCGCGCCAAATTATCTTTTATAGACACCTCATTTTGAAATTTCGCGAAGCGAAATTTCAAAATGAGGTGTCTATAAAAAGAATGTTCTGCCGCCGCAGGCGGCAAAAACTTTTGATACGATCTCTTTGCATGAATTTTAATTAAAACATATTAACATTTTATGAAATATCACCTTTTTACCCTCTTATTGGCGATCGCCTTTGCCTCCCCTACCCTATTGGCGCAGGACCAGCGCACCCTGGATACCAAAATCGCCGACCTCCTCAATCAGATCCCTGCCCGGGATGCTGCCCAGCGGGACCAACTCGCAGTGGCTGCCCTCTCCCTCGGCCCGGAAGGGCTGGGACAACTCAGCGCGATGGTCGTCCCGGATGGAAGTGGCGATGATTCTCGGGTGCGGACGGCGCTGAACGGGCTCAGTGTTTATGCCGGACAACCCGGCAGGAACGAAGCGCGGGAGAGCGTTTCCTCCGCCTTGGCCGCTGCGCTTCAACAGGCTAAAAACCCGCTGGTCAAGCGCTTTTTTCTCTACCACCTGGCCTTTGTAGGACAAAATGAAATCGCCGCCCCTGTTGCGGGATACCTCTCCGATCCCGATTTGTGCGCCGAAGCCGTTCGGGTCCTGCTGACCCTGAGGAGCGAAGCGGCTGCAGACCACCTGCTCAAGGCATTTCCAGACGCTCCTTCGTCCATTAAACCCATCCTGCTGCAAGGGATCGCAGAATATGCTTCGCCCGCTGCTGCCGGCCTGCTAAGGGTACAATCGGCATCTACGGATCCTGCGCTGCGACGCCCTGCACTGCGGGGACTTGCTACCCTGGGCGATCCTGCGGATAGCAAAACGCTTTTTTCCGCCGCTAAAGCCATTGGGTTTGCCTACGAACCATCGGAAGCCTCCCGCACCCTGATCCTGTACCTGGAAACACTCGCCTCCAGGGGCCACCTGGCGGATTGCCAGAAACTGGCCCGGCAAATCATCAAGGCTTCCAGTAACTCCGCACAAACCGGTGCTGCCCTGGCTGCCCTCGATGTGCTCGCCGCACAATTCGGCATGGATGCGTTCGGCGACCTCCTCGCCGCCCTCGATCATCCCGACCCGCAATACAGGGCAGCTGCCCTGCAATCTGCTTCCCGCATCCGCGATGTCGCCGCTTCCCGCAAGCTGCTCGACAAAGCAAAAACAGCGGCTCCAGACCTCAAAGCCGAACTGCTGCTCCATTTTGCCAAAACAGGCGATCAACTCGCTAAACCCCTGGTCGTCGAATCGCTGAATGCCAACAACTCAAGCGTAAAAATTGCTGCATTTACTGCTTGCGCGTCAATTTTTGACAAAAAAGCCCTTCCGATGCTGCTCAAAGCCGCTGAACAACCGCGTAGCCCGGGAGAAAAAATGCGCTTGCACGAACTGCTCCTCCAAATAGCCGGAGCAGGGGATGGCATGGCCCTTATGGAAAGCCTGAAAAAGGCCAATCCTGCGGGCAAGTCCCTGCTGTTGGACGTTCTGGCGGCACGCCGGGTCCAAAGCGCTTTTCCTCTTGCGCTTGACGCCTGTGCGGATGCCAACCCCGAAATTGCCGGAGCGGCCTATCAGTCCCTGGCCAGCCTGGCTCAGGGAAGCGATTTTGCCCAACTCATCAGCCTGTTGGGACAAACTTCCGACCACATACGCATACAAGCGGTACAGGCAGCCCTGATCGCCATTGCCGACGAAGATAGCGACCGCCAAATGATGGCGGTATGGCAGGAAAAACCGGCATTGAGACCGGCGCTGCTGGGCTGCTTCCCCGCGATTGGCAGCGACCAGCTCCTCTCCCTCATCCGTCAGGCTTACACCGATCCGGGTCTGAAGACCAACGCCTTTCAGGCGCTCTTACAATGGAAAAACGCGGATGCACTGGAGCAGCTTTTCGAAATTGTCGGCAGCGGGGACGAAAATGCCCGCCAGGAAAGTTTCAAAGCGATCCTGAGCATCATCGGCACTTCCCCGCTGACCATGGAGCGGAAAGTCCTCCAACTGCGCAAAGCCCTGGAGGCGGCAAATGCTCAACCAGCGCTGCAAGGACAGGCGATCGCGCAGCTCGGGCGCATCAAGTCCTTTCCTGCCCTCATGGCAGTGGCCCCCTTCCTGGGCCATCCTACCCTTTCTTCAGATGCCGCCTGGGCAGTTTCCCGCATCGCCCTCCCCGCCTCCGATGGCAATGGCGGACTTTTTGGCGAAACGGTACGAACAACCCTGGAAAAAGCGATTCAGGCCCTCACCGGCCCCGAAAGCGCCTACACCGCTGAAAATATGCGGGCCTGGTTGAAAAAAATGCCCGCTGAAAAGGGCTTTGTAAGCATTTTTAACGGCAAAGACCTCAGCGGCTGGCAGGGATTAGTCGGAAACCCGATCTCCAGGGCAGCCATGTCGCCGGAGAAACTGGCCATGGCCCAGAAAGAAGCTGATGACCGACTGCCGGAAAACTGGTCGGTCATGAACGGCGAGATCCGCTTTACGGGCAAAGGGTTCGAAAACCTCTGCACGACCCGGGATTATGGGGATCTTGAAATGTGGGTGGACTGGCTCATCACCCGCGACGGCGACAGCGGGATCTACCTTCGCGGAACGCCTCAGGTCCAGATCTGGGATACCTCCCTCGTCAAAGTGGGCGCACAGGTCGGCTCCGGGGGCTTGTACAACAACCAGAAAAATCCCTCCAAGCCCTTGAAAGTGGCAGATAACCCGGTAGGCGAATGGAATACCTTCTTTATCCGCATGATCGGCGATAAAGTCACCGTCCTGCTCAACGGCGAACTGGTAACGGACGAGGTGGTTCTGGAAAATTACTGGAACCGCAACCTCCCGATTTTCGCCTCAGGCCCACTGGAACTGCAGGCCCATGGCACCAACCTGGCTTTCCGCAACATCTACGTCCGGGAGATCACCAGCGCCAACTTTCAGCTCAGCCCGGATGAAATCGCCGAAGGGTATATCCCCCTATTCAACGGCAAAGACCTCGATAACTGGCAGGGCAATAAAGTGGATTACAAGGTGGTGGACCAGGCCATCGTCATTGACCCTGCTGCAGGCGGCACCGGAAACCTCTACACCGCCAAAGAATATGCCGACTTCAGCTTCCGCTTCGAGTTCCAGCTCACCCCGGGGGCCAACAATGGCATCGGCATTCGTACCCCGCTCGAAGGGGATGCAGCTTATGTCGGCATGGAAATCCAGGTCCTTGACAACACCTCGCCAATCTATGCGAAGTTGCAGCCGTATCAATACCACGGCTCTGTATATGGCGTCATTCCCGCCAAAAGAGACTACCTCAAGCCTGTTGGGGAATGGAACCAGGAAGAGATCCGCATACAGGGCAACCACATCCGGGTTACCCTCAATGGGACGGTTATCGTTGACGGGGATTTAAAGGAGGCTTCCAAAAATGGCACTATGGATAAAAACCCCCATCCCGGCCTGCAGCGGAAGTCCGGCTATATCGGTTTTCTGGGCCATGGATCCGAAGTGCGGTTCCGGAATATCCGCATAAAAGAGTTGTAAGGAGAGTGATACGGTCGCCTGATGCGACCGTATCATAAATTATTATGGCGTGATGTCAAAAGTCGTTTGCCGCCTGCGGCGGCAGAATATTATATTTAAACCGAGGT
>JBMOJO010000308.1:0-4030 GCA_049315745.1 Saprospiraceae bacterium
TTTTGCTTCGCAAAATCAGGAAAAAGATGTCTCCATCCAAATTTAATTTGGCGCGTAGCGCCACTAAAAGTCTTTTGCCACCTGTAGCAGCAGAATATTGTTTTGAGAGAGGTTGTGTAAAAAGGTTTTTTTCGGCGCTTCGCGCCAAATAATAATTTGAAACCGCGCTTGATTCAGTGATTTTGCTTCGCAAAATCAATGAATCAAGCGCGGTTTCAATATAAAATTCTGCCGCCGCAGGCGGCAAAAACCTTTTTACACACCCCCTTTGTGACCGAAAAAAAGGCGCCGAGTGGGCGGAAAAGCGCTATTTTTAACCATGTAAATCCCATCGAAACAAGTGGATTATTTACCTGGAAATTCGCAAAAGCCTATGGTCACGTATTGCAGATCCCAAACGATTGCCGACCTTGAAGGTATTCTGCAGTTGCAGCAGTTGAACCTACGCAAAAACCTGACCGAAGAAGAAATCAATACCCAGGGTTTTGTGACGGTTGAACATACCTTCTCGCAATTAAAAGGACTGAATGATCGGGAACCGCATGTCATTGCCCTTGCGGATAGCAGGATAATTGGTTATGTATTGGCTATGACGCGTGCGTCGCAGGCGGATATTCCCATCCTGGTACCGATGTTTAAAGCGTTTGAAGCGATAAGTTTTCAGGGAAAACCCTTTTCTGACCACCATTACATCCTTTGCGGGCAGGCCTGTGTGGACAAATATTTCAGAGGAATGGGCATCCTGGACGGTTGTTACAGGGCTTTCAGGGATTATTATGGTGAAAAATATGACTTTGTGGCAACGGAAATCGCCCGCACGAACCCCCGATCGCTGCGCGCGCACGAAAGGATCGGTTTCAGACCCATTCATACCTATTTTGACCCGCTTGGGACAGAATGGATAGTGGTCGTCTGGGATTGGGGCAAGCGATAAAGGAGCGTTAGACTACCCCAAACGTATATCCCAAAGCCAATGCCGCGAAGGTTTGCGGATTTGGTGAAGGGCAGAGATTTCTCCTGTTAGTACTTGATGGTGTCGGGGGAATAGGCTAAATTGCAGGTGAATGCTGCGCTTCGCGCCAAATTATCTTTTAAGGGACACAACATTTTTTCAATTTCGCTTCGCGAAATTGAAAAAATGTTGTGTCCCTCAATATAATATGCTGCCGCCGCAGGCGGCAAAACACTTTTTACACAACCCCAAAATATAATCCTTCTCGGCGAAGCCGCGGATACCCCCAGAACAGATACGTTTCTAATCTAAACATCAGGAAAACACACAAAAACAAGTAATGGCCAATCAGAACCCTGAACAATTTGCCCGCGATAATATTGACCTGCAACTGCAGCAATGTGGTTGGGTTATCCAGGAAAAGCAAAGCATCAACCTCTATGCAGCTCCAGGTGTGGCGGTAAAAGAGTACGCTACCGAGGTTGGACCTGCCGACTATGTCTTGTTTGTGGACCAAAAGCCTGTTGGGGTCATCGAGGCAAAACGCGAAGAAGAGGGCGGAAAGATTTCTGTCCATGAAAATCAACTGGAAGCGTATGCAAGTGCAAGACTTAAATACCTCGCTAACGAACCTTTGCCTTTCTTATACCTCAGCACAGGTACCATCACCAAATTTCTGGACAAAAGAGATCCTAAGCCGCGCTATAGGGAAGTGTTTACCTTTCACAGGCCCAAAACACTGGCAAAATGGCTGAAAAGGGATACTTCGCTCAGGTCCAGGATGGCAGAGGGCTTTCCGGCGTTGGATCCTAACGGGTTGAGAGATTGTCAAATAGATGCCATCACCAACCTGGAGACGTCGTTCAAGGCTGGAAGACCTAAGGCATTGGTGCAAATGGCTACCGGCTCGGGAAAAACGTTCACCGCCATCACTTCGGTGTATCGGCTGCTTAAGCATATCAAAGCGGAACGTATTCTTTTTCTGGTAGATACGAAAAATCTCGGTGAGCAGGCAGAAGGCGAATTCAGAAAGTTCCAACCACAGGATGATAACAGGCTTTTCCCGGAACTGTATGGGGTAAGCAGACTAAGCAGCTCTTTTATTCCGGAAGATAGCCAGGTCTATATCAGTACGATTCAACGCTTGTACAGCATCCTGAAGGGAACGGAGCTGGATGATCGCGCAGAGGAAGAAAATCCAAACGAGCAAAGGTCGTATGCGAAGGAACCTTTGCCCGTGGTGTATAATGAAAAGCTGCCTATTGAATTTTTTGACTACATCATTATTGATGAGTGCCACCGAAGTATCTACAACCTTTGGAAACAGGTGTTGGACTACTTCGATGCTTTTCAGGTGGGGCTGACGGCTACGCCGGATAACAGAACTTTTGGTTACTTCAATCAGAATATTGTTTCTGATTATGGGTATGAAAAGGCTGTTGTGGATGGGGTACTGGTACCGTATAATGTTTATACCATCGAAACGCAAATCACCCGGGATGGCGCTTCTATCAAGATGGGCGAAATGGTGGATAAGCGCGAGCGCCTTACCAGGAAAAAGTTCTGGGAAGCGGTGGATGAGGATATTGCATACACAGGTAAACAGCTCGATAAGGATATTGTCAACCTCAGCACCATACGCGCGATCATCAAAGAGGTAAAGGTCCAACTGCCTGCGATGTTCCCCGACAGGATGGACAGCACCACAGGTGCTTTTGAAGTGCCTAAGATGCTCATTTTTGCCAAAACGGATAGTCATGCGGAAGACATCATTGATATCGTCAGAGAGGAGTTTGATGAATGCAGTGACTTCTGTAAAAAGATCACTTACCAAAGCAAAGAGGATCCGAAAACCATTCTGTCTTTATTCAGAAATGAATACTACCCACGAGTTGCCGTTACGGTGGATATGATTGCTACAGGCACAGATATCCGCCCTTTGGAAGTGTTGCTGTTCATGCGCGATGTGAAGAGCAGAAGCTATTATGAGCAAATGAAGGGACGCGGAACCAGAACCTGCTCCCTGGAGGAACTAAGGGCTAACGGCACACCTTCTGCCAGATATGCCAAGGATCATTTTGTGATCATTGATGCGATTGGGGTGGAGCAATCGCAAAAGACCGATAGCAGGCCACTTGAAAAGGCGCCATCTGTTTCTTTAAAGGAAGTACTGCAACGGATTGCGGTGGGGGACAGGAGTGAAGCAATGATGTCCACTTTAGCGAACAGGCTGCTGCGACTTGATCGGCAAATCAAAGACTATGAAAAGCAAACTTTTGAAGAAAAGGCACAAGGAAAAAGCATTTCAGAAGTCGTGCGGCAGCTTTTGTATGCCCATGATCCCGATACAAAGGAACACATCGAGCAGGTGGTGAAAGCTGAACATAAAAACGCCGCACCTCTGCTCCTGGAAACCTTGATTCAGGAGCGGCAGCAACAGGTGCTTGAACAGGCAGTGGCTGTTTTTCACAATCCTGATTTGAGAGACTTGCTGGTAGATATTCGCAAAAAGTATGACCAGATCATTGATGTGGCCAATACAGACACGGTGACCAAAAGCAAGTGGGAAAAAGATGAAGCGGCAGAAGCAGATAAACTCGTTAGAAACTTTAAATCCTGGCTGGAAGCGCACAAAGATGAGATCACTGCCCTTCAAATCTTCTACGATCAGCCCTACCGGAGGCGGGAACTCACCTTTAAGATGATAAAGGATTTGAGTGAGCAAATATTGAGGAATCAGCCCGCCCTGGCTCCCCTGAAGGTATGGGAGGCCTATAAGAAATTAGAGCAAGCAGAAGGGCAACCAAAAGACGAACTCATTGCGCTGGTAGCGCTGCTGAGAAGGGTAACCGGTATTGATGCGGCATTGACCCCATTTGACGAAACGGTAAATAAAAACTTTGCCTCCTGGGTCTGGAAAAAACAACAGGGCGCTACGTTCAAGTTCACCAAAGAACAAATGCAATGGCTGCACCTGATGAAAGAGCATATTGCCACCAGTGTACACCTAAACACCGACGACTTAGACTATACCCCTTTTGATGCCCTGGGCGGCAAAGGCAAAATGTGGCAGCTCTT
>JBMOJO010000058.1:0-17864 GCA_049315745.1 Saprospiraceae bacterium
TTCATTTTCACGATTTCGCTTCGCGAAATCGTGAAAATGAACCGGCTCTTAAAAGAAAATTCTGCCGCTGCAGGCGGCAAATGGCTTTTGACACAAACCCGTTATTTCCCAATGCAATAACCTGCTAAACAGATACGCCGAACGTCTGACAACATCAACGCCAACAAAGGAAACAATATGAAATTTACCATGCTCTTGATCAGTTTAATGGCACTGGGGTATTTATCCCAATTTTTCTTTCCCTGGTGGGCAATCGTGCCCATTGCATTTATCGGGGGCATGACCCTGGCCAAGAATGGCCCTCATGCCTTCACGGCAGGTTTTCTGTCCATTTGCGTATTGTGGGCAGCCCAGTCCCTTTGGATTTCGATGGCCAATGGAGGTATCTTAGCTTCAAAAATGGGGGTACTGCTGGGTGGCTTACCCGGGGCAGCGCTGCCTTGGGTGAGCGGATTGATCGGCGGCATATTATCCGGGCTCGGGGCATTGAGCGGGTTTTTGGGCCGCAGGGCCTTCAAATAAAGTAATTTCCATGCATTACCACAGAGCCGGTTATAACAGGGCCTCCCTTTCAAAAAAAGAACGGCGCCGGGCCAAAAAAATGCGGGACGCACGCAACGGTTTTCTCATTCATCTTGCTGTTTATCTTTTTATCAATGGCATCAACCCCCTTGAATTCCTGAAGGGCGATGCCGGTCGCGGCTGGTACAGCACGGCGTTTTTTTGGGGTGTCGGGCTATTTTTTCATTATCTGAAAGTATTTAGGGTACCCGGCACGGAAATCCGCCCTTTGGCAGGCGATCCGGAGCGCCTGATCGGGCAGGAACCTCCCGATGAAAACCTTGAGCTCCGGCCCCTCCAAAAATCCTGGTCGGACAAAGATCTTGTCTGAAGGCATTTTGCGATTGAAGGACGCTGTCTCATCGGTCGCCCGGGGTCGCGTAAAAAGGTTTTTGCCGCCTTCGGCGGCAGAATATTCTTTTGAGATACGCGTCATTTTCACGATTTCGCTTCGCGAAATCGTGAAAACGACGCGCCTCTCAAAATATAATTCGGCGCGAAGCGCCGTAAAAAACCTTTTTACACAACCCCAAAAGAGCATATTCTGCCGCTAAAGGCGGCGTTTTATTTATGTAACGACCTCATTACGCCGGGGCCATTGCAACAAGACTTCTAAAGAAAGGTTGTTATTCGAACATAAATCCGCTATATTCGCCGCAAAAAAAGTCGTTTTGTCCGATAGCCTTGTAATCATCCCGACCTACAACGAAAAAGAAAACATCGAGCGGATGGTCCGTGCGGTCTTTTCGTTGTCGCATCCCTTCCATTTGCTCATTGTGGACGATGGTTCCCCCGATGGCACGGCGGGCTTAGTCCGGCAGCAGCAGGCAGCCTTTCCCGGGCAGCTCTTCCTGCTCGAGCGGCCTGGCAAGCAGGGTCTTGGAACAGCCTATATCGCGGGTTTTCGCTGGGCATTAGAAAGGGGTTACACCTATATTTTTGAGATGGACGCCGATTTTTCCCACAACCCACTGGATCTGCTGCGGCTTCGGGCGGCCTGTGCTACGGGAAGTGCGGGCGTTGCAGTAGGCTCGCGCTATACGCGGGGCGGCAGGGTCGTCAACTGGCCTTTGGGAAGGATCCTGATTTCTTATGGGGCGTCCCTTTATGTGCGCCTCGTTACCTGGATGCCTGTAAAAGACCCCACCGCGGGGTTCGTTTGCTATCAAAGCCGTTTCCTGCAGACCCTTGACCTGGACAAAATACACTTTGTGGGCTATGCCTTTCAAATCGAAATGAAATTTGCCGCCTGGCAGCTCGGCTTCGGCATTACGGAAGTCCCGATTACCTTTACCGACCGGGTGGCCGGTGCGTCGAAGATGTCTTCCGGGATTTTCAAGGAGGCGGTATTTGGCGTCTTGCAGATGCGCTGGCGGGGCTTTTTTTCCAGTTACAAAAAAGCCTGAAGACGCTGTAGGGGTTGTCACCTCAAATCTCCCACTTTTTCCCACTCTTCCCTTTCCCTTTGCAGCAAGGCTGCTCAACCGGTTCATGTTCGCCTGCCGGTAAAATAGCTCCTCAGACATCGGCAACTGTGTCCACTTTATACCATTCTCCATCCACAATTATCACCAAAATAGTTATATTTAATTTTCAATTTGATTGCATGCACCGCATTCTTAAAGGTTACATGATAAAAAACATCAAATCATACGTTAAAAAGTGGGAAAAAGTGGTAAAATGTGTAAAAATATGCTACTTTTGGAGACATGATTTTGAATACGTGTACCCATGTACCAACTTATCGGCGCCTACGAGTGCAAGATTGACGACAAAGGGAGGATGCGGCTTCCCAGTGGCCTGATCGGGCAGCTGGGGGATCGGGAGGCCTACACCTTTGTAGTCAACCGCGGCTTTGAGAAGTGCCTGATGCTGTATATTGAGGAGGTGTGGGAGAAGACGAGCGCCGAGGTGAACCGGCTGAACCTGTACAACAAGAAGCACCGGGACTTTGTGCGTTATTTTTACCGGGGCGCCCAGAAGGTGGTTATGGACAGTGCGGACCGGATCCTGATCGGGAAATTGTTATTGGATTATGCAGGAATAGACAAGGAGGTAGTGCTTTCGGCCTACAACGACCGCATCGAAATCTGGTCAAAAACAGAATACGAGCGGATGTTAGGCGAGGAGCCCGATGATTTCTCCGACCTCGCGCAGGAAGTCCTGGGCGGGGAAAGCCTGTTCAATGAGGGCGAAGATGAGCTATCATGAGGCGGTGATGGCCGGGGAAGCGCTGGAAGGGCTGTCCATACGCCCCGATGGGATCTACGTGGACGTAACCTTTGGGGGGGGCGGCCATTCCCGATTGATTTTGGGGCAGTTGGGCAAAAAGGGCCGGCTGATCGCATTCGATCAGGACGAGGACGCGCGGCGGAACCTTTTCCAGGACGAGCGGCTGGAATTCGTCCCTTATAACTTCAGGTACCTGAAGAAGTTCCTGCGGGTCAGCGGCGTCAGTGCGGTGGACGGGATACTTGCCGACCTTGGGGTTTCCTCGCACCAGTTGGACGAAGCTTCGAGGGGGTTTTCCTTCCGTTTTGATCACGCGCTCGATATGCGCATGACTGCGCAAGGTGAGCTGACGGCAGCAAGGGTACTCAATACCTATCCGGCGGAGCGCCTGCAGGCCATTTTAAGTGCATACGGAGAACTGCGGAACTCCAGGACCCTGGCGGAGGCGATCGTGGCCGAACGCGGCCACCGGGAGCTGCGCACGATTGCCGACCTCGTCGGCATTGCAGAGCCGCTGATAAGGGGCAACCGGCACAGGTACCTGGCACAATTGTTCCAGGCCCTGCGTATTGAAGTAAACGACGAGATTGGCGCCCTCCGGGATTTTCTCGACCAGGCGATAGACGTGCTCAGGCCGGGCGGGCGGCTGGTCGTCATCGCCTATCACTCCGTTGAAGACCGCATGGTCAAGCACTCTATGAAAACGGGAAATACGGACGGGCGGGCGGAAAGCGACTTTTTTGGCCGTATTTACCGGCCCTACCGGATCATCACCAAAAAGGCCCTGCAGCCGGGCGATGCCGAGCTCCGTTCCAACCCCAGGTCGCGCAGTGCAAAGCTCCGCATCGCCGAACGGACGGACGAGCAGCAGCATACGCCCGGAGCCTGAACGGTCAATTAACTATGGAAAAGGCAACGTCAGGGTCTTCCTTTGGCCCGCCGTTTGCCGGTTCTGCAAACATATTCGGAAAACCACCAACCACCAGGGTATATGGCTAAGAAGAAAGGCATCGGAAAGTATTTGGCGCTCGATTATCTCACGGAAGGGCTCATCCTGAAAAACCTGATGTTCGTCCTTTTCCTGGGGGCGCTTGCCGTGGTATATATCGCAAACAGCCATTATGCGGAGCGCAACGCCCGCAAAGTCCTGGCCCTGCAAAAGGAAATCAAGGAACTTCGGTGGCAGTACCTGACCATCGAATCGGAAAATATGTACAACAGCCGCCGCACAGAGCTTACGGAACGCCTCCGGAAGGAGGATTTTTTGCCCGCCCCGACCACACCGCGCAGGATTATTGTAAGCAAAAAGGACTATGCAGATGGACATTAAAAACGAAGTCCTTTACCGGGTGTATCTCTTACTGTTCGGCCTCTTCCTGCCGGTAGCGGCGCTGTTGCTGTACCGCACGGTCCAGATCGGTATTCTTGAAGGAGGGGAACTGCGTGACAAATTGAATGTCACAGGGAAACCAGGCTACTTGGACGAACGCGATATCGAAGCAGAAAGGGGCAATGTCCTCTCTGCGGACGGCAGCCTCTTGGCGACTTCCATCCCCTACTTCGACCTGTATTTTGACGCCGTTGCCCCTTCGGAGCGGGATTTCAACCTGTATGTGGATTCGCTGGCCCTCTGCTGGGCCACCTTCATTGACGACACCTATACGCCCGGCGGCCTCCGCGAACACCTCCTGCGGCTGCGGGCCTCCAACATAAGGTATTTCCCGGTTAAATCCAGGGTCTCTTATGCCGAAAAACACTTTATCGAAAATTTCCCCCTTTTCCGCCTCGGACAGTTTAGGGGCGGCCTGATCACAAAGCCGAACAGCGACCGGCGCAGGCCCTTCGGCGTGCTCGCACAGCGCACGATCGGGTACGTGCGCGACGGTATCAAGCCCGTTGGACTGGAAGGCTATTTCGATACTTACCTGCGTGGGGAACCCGGAAGGCAGGTTATGCTTTGCGTGGACCGCAGCAAAGATATTTGGTTGCCCGTGAAAGACCTGGCAGCCATCGAACCCAAAAGCGGCGCCGATGTGCGCACTACGATTGACGTCAACCTCCAGGATATCACGGAGAACGCCCTGCTCAGGGCGATGAACTACCACGAGGCCGAATGGGGCACGGCGATCCTCATGGAAGTAAAGACGGGCGCCATCAAAGCGATCGCCAACTTAGGAAAGATGCAGGACGGGTGGTGGGAAACCTACAACTTCGCCGTGGGGTATGCCGAAGAGCCCGGCTCAACGTTCAAAACCGCCACGATGCTCGCCATGCTGGAAGACGGCCTGGTCAAGCTGGAAGACTCTATTGATATCGAAAAAGGCAAAACCATTTTCTACGAAGATGTGATGGTTGACGCTTCTCCTGAAAGCGCAAAGCTCGATTCCATCAGCGTCAGAAAGATTTTTGAAATCTCCTCCAATGTAGGTATGGCCAAACTGGTAAACCAGTTCTACAACCAGCCGGGCGGTGCGGAACGTTTTATCCGCCGCCTTCATCAATTTAATCTGCACCTCCCCACCGGGATCGAAATCGAGGGCGAGGCCGCCCCTTATATCAAAACGCCATCCAGTGCAAAAGACCGCTGGAGCGGCATCACTTTGCCCTGGATGGCCATTGGGTACGAGCTGCGACTGACCCCTTTGCAGCAACTTGCCTTTTACAATGCCATTGCCAATAACGGCCGGATGATGCGCCCTTACCTGGTGGACGAAATCCTCTCCAATGGCAAAATCGTAGAAAAGTTCCAGCCTACAGTCGTAAAAAAGGCTATCGCTTCCGGGCGCTCGATGGATATGATCCGGGAGCTGCTCGCGGGGGTAGTCGAGCGGGGCACTGCCGAGAAAATATCAACGGCTGCCTATGACTTCTCCGGCAAGACCGGCACGGCACAGATCAATTACCGGAGGACGGGGGCCCGCAACCGGATTGGTGGGTACCGGGCTTCTTTCGCTGGGTTCTTTCCCTCAGACAATCCGGTTTATTCCTGTATCGTCGTCATCAACAACCCAACAAAAAATGGATATTATGGCAGCGACGTAGCGGGTCCGGTATTCCGCGAGATTTCCGACAAATGTTATTATGCAACGCTCGAAATCCATCCGCCTGTAAACGCACAACCTGCTGCTGCACTGCCAACTGCAGGCTTGCCCGCTTTCGATATCGGCTACAAAGCGGATATGCAGGTAGCACTGGATTATCTCGGTTTGAGCGCCAGTGGCAACCCGCCCACAAAGATGGCCGTCCTGAGCGCCAGACGGGACTCCTTGAAGATGGAACGCAGGACGATACTCGAAGGGCGGGTGCCCAACGTGCAGGGCATGGGGCTCAAGGATGCCCTGTACGTACTCGAAAATGCCGGTCTGAAAGTAGAAGCACGCGGCGTAGGCCGGGTAACTTTACAATCGCTGCGCCCGGGCACCCCTTGTAACAAACAGACGATTGCTATAACACTTAAATGAAACACATGCGCCTGGAATCGCTCATCGGGGGGTTGGACATCCTGGATACGCGCGGGGAAACGGCCCTCGATATCCGGCAACCTGTATTCGACTCCCGGAAAGTAGGCCCCGGCGACCTTTTCATCGCGGTCAGGGGCGTACAGACCGACGGGCATATTTTTCTGGAGCGCGCGCTGGACAGCGGTGCGGCGGCAGTAGTCGTGGAAACCCTTCCCGAATCCCTTCGGCCCGGCGTGACGTATTTGCAGGTGCCCGACAGTGCCCGGGCCCTCGGCCTGATTGCCTGTGCTTTCTACGGGAACCCCTCGGCATCGCTCAAGCTGGTCGGGGTCACCGGCACCAACGGAAAAACGACGACCGTCACCCTGCTCTACCAGCTCTTCACTGCCCTGGGATACCGCTGCGGGTTGATTTCAACTGTCGAAAACCGCATCCATACCCAAATCCTGCCATCGGCATATACCACACCGGATGCCCTCGGCCTCAATGCCCTGCTCGCCAAAATGGTTGCTGCGGGCTGCGATTATGTATTTATGGAGGTAAGCTCTCATGCCATTGATCAAAGGCGCATCGCCGGGCTGCATTTCGCCGGCGCGATCTTTACTAATATTACCCATGACCACCTGGATTATCACAAGACCTTCGACCGGTACCTCAAAGCCAAAAAGGCATTCTTCGATGCGCTCGACAAGACATCCTTTGCGCTGGTCAATGCCGACGACAAGCGGGGCATGGTCATGGTACAAAATACCAGGGCCCGGATATACCGCTACAGCTTGCAGCAGATGGCCGATTTCAAAGGCAGGGTCATCGGCAATACCCTGCCCGGGCTACACCTCGACATCAACGGAAAGGAAGTCCATACCCGGCTGATCGGCGATTTCAATGCCTATAACCTGCTTGCCGCCTACGGGGCCGCCTGTCTCCTGGGCCAGGATTCCACGGAAGCGCTCATCTGCCTCAGCAAGGTAGAGGCAGCGGAAGGCAGGTTCGACTACCTCGTTGACCACCAGCGCCAGATCACCGCGATCGTGGATTACGCCCACACCCCAGATGCGCTCGAAAAAGTATTGCGCACGCTCAAAGCGCTCAAAAAAGGAGCGGTATCGGTCATTACGGTCTTTGGCTGCGGAGGCGACCGCGACCGCAGCAAGCGGCCCGAGATGGCCAGGGTAGCCTGTGCCCTGAGCGATCAGGTCATCATTACCTCGGACAACCCGCGCTCGGAAGAGCCGGAAGAAATTATCCGCGAAATCGAAGCCGGCGTCAGCGCCGCCGATAAACCACGGGTGATCGCGATTCCCGACCGCAAAACGGCAATCCGTACCGCCTGTAAAATCGCCAAAGCCGGTGATATGGTCCTGGTCGCCGGAAAAGGCCATGAAAAATATCAGGAAATCAAGGGGGTAAAATACCCTTTCGACGATAAGGAAGCGCTAAAAGCGGCCCTATCCCTGCATTGACAAACACTAATGTCGCGATTATGCTGATTTATCTGGCCGAATGGCTCAACGATTACTTTCCCGGACTGCCCGGCACGGGCTTGTTCCAGTATATCACGTTCCGTGCCGGCCTCGCCATGATCCTCTCGCTCATCATCTCCCTGTTGCTGGGCAAGCGGATCATCGCCTATCTGAAAATGCTGCAAATCGGGGAAACGGTGCGCGAACTTGGCCTGCAGGGGCAGGGGCAGAAAGCGGGCACGCCGACCATGGGCGGGGTCATTATTATCTTTGGTGTCCTGGTCCCTACCTTACTGGTCGCCAGGCTTGACAACGTCTATATCCTGCTGATGCTGCTCTCCACGACCTGGATGGCGATTATTGGCTTTATTGACGATTACATCAAAGTCTTTAAAAAAGATAAAGAAGGACTCAGCGGCAGGTTCAAAATACTCGGACAGGTAGTCCTGGGGTTGATAATTGCGCTGACGATGACTTTTCACGACGATATCGTTGTGCGGATGGAAACTTCCACCGCATGGGAAGTTGGGCTGAAGGACTCCGACCGCGTCGGATCCATGATCTATGTGGAGGAAAAAGACCGGACCTTTGAAAAGGGGGACTACAAGACGAACCTCACCAATGTGCCCTTTTTGAAAGGCAACCGGCTGGATTATGCTTGGCTGCTACCGATGGAATACCACGAGGCCCATCGCTGGGTATGGCTGCTGTTCCTGCCCCTGGTCATATTCATCGTCACGGCGGTATCCAATGCGGCCAACCTGACTGACGGCCTTGACGGGCTGGCGACGGGTGTTTCGGGCATTATCGGGGCCACGCTCGGCATCTTTGCCTATGTCTCCGGCAATGCGATTGCGGCCAACTACCTCGGCATCCTGCACTTGCCGGGCGCGGGAGAGCTGGTCATCTTTGCGGCAGGCATGGTCGGGGCCTGTATCGGTTTCCTCTGGTACAATGCCTTTCCGGCACAGGTGTTCATGGGCGATACCGGAAGCCTCACCCTTGGCGGTATCATCGCTGCAATGGCCTTGCTGCTGCGCAAAGAGCTTTTGATCCCGGTGTTATGCGGCATTTTCCTGGTGGAGAACCTCTCCGTGGTCCTGCAGGTGGCGTATTTTAAATATACAAAGCGGAAAACGGGTGAGGGAAGGCGTATTTTCCTCATGGCCCCCTTGCACCATCACTTTCAAAAACAGGGGCTGCACGAAGTGAAAATTGTCACAAGGTTCTGGATCGTAGGTATCCTGCTGGCTGTAATAACGGTAATCACTTTGAAGATTCGATAATATATGGAAAGCAACAGGCAAAAACTCGTGGTATTGGGAGGCGGGGAGAGCGGGATTGGCGCTGCGCTACTGGCGAAGCACAATGGATATGCCGTATTCCTCTCCGACCGTGGCGCTTTGCAGCCGCATTACCGGGAGCGCCTGAACCTTGCGGAAGTGTCTTTTGAAGAAGGCGGGCACAATGAAGCGCGAATCCTTGGGGCAGATATTGTGGTCAAAAGTCCCGGTATCCCTGAGAAGGCCCCGCTGGTGCAGTCCATACGCTCCCGGGGGATCCCGCTGGTCTCCGAAATCGAATTTGCCTCCTGGTTTACCACGGCAATGATCATCGGGATAACGGGTACCAATGGAAAAACTACCACAACACGCCTGACGCACCACCTGCTGCGCAGTGGCGGTAAAGATGCGGCATTGGGCGGCAATGTGGGCAAAAGCTTTGCGATGAACGTGCTCGAGGGCGACAGTGCGATCCACGTCCTCGAGCTCAGCAGTTTCCAGTTGGACGATATCGGGCGTTTCCGCCCAAATATCGCCATGTTGCTGAATATCACCCCCGACCACCTGGACCGTTATGACTATGCCCTGGAAAAGTATGCCGCTGCAAAACTGCGGATCGTCGAGAACCAGCGCCCGGAGGATCTTTTCCTCTACAATGCCTCTGACCCGCACACCCTTGCGTTCGTCCGGAATGCACGGTTTAAGGGACGTGCGCTGGGCCTGCATCAGGGTATGTTCGCCGGAAGCCGCCTTGAAGCAGGCGGCCAGGCTTTCGATTTGTCGGCGTCTTCGCTGAAGGGCGCACACAACGCCATGAACGCGCTCTTTGCCATCCATGCCGCGCAGGAAGTCGGTATCGGCAAGGAAGCGATACAGCAGGGCCTCGACACGTACATCAATGCACCGCACCGCTTGGAGTGGATCGCGGAAATAGACGGGGTAACCTATTTCAACGACAGTAAGGCCACGAATATCGAATCGGCAGTTTATGCCCTTCAGGCGATGACGGGGCCTGTGATCTGGATCGTCGGCGGGCAGGATAAAGGGAACGATTATGCTGCGCTGTTTGCGCTGGTACGGGAAAAAGTGAAGGCGATGGTCTGCCTCGGGCTCGACAACCGCAAAATCCTGGATGCTTTTGGCAGCTTCGGGATTCCGCTGGTCGAGACAAAAAGCGCCCGGGATGCCGTAGAAGCCGCCCGATCCTTCGCCGGCAAAGGGGATGCGGTCCTACTCGCACCGGCCTGTGCGAGCTTTGACCTGTTCAGAAATTATGAAGACCGCGGGGATCAGTTCCGGGAAGCCGTAAACGCAATGGGTAAATCGTAATCTATTTACAGACCGGCTGGACGCGCCTCGCGGGGGGTACAGCCACATGAACCTAAATAGCGAAGACAAATGTCCACATTCATCGCAAAATTGACTGCTGAACTGCGGGGCGATCGCTCAATCTGGGCGATTATGGTCGTACTGGCCGTTTTTTCGCTGCTGAGTGTGTACAGTGCGACCGGTAAGCTGGCATATAAAATGCAGGAAGGCAATACCGAAGCCTACCTGCTCAAGCACGGCATCATCCTTTTGGGCGGTATGGTCCTTGCTTACGCCATCCATCTGATGAATTATGGTTTTTTCAGCCGGATTGCCCCTACCCTGCTGATGATCGCTGTGCCCTTACTCATTTATACGATTGTTTTCGGGGTCAATATCAACGATGCGCGCCGATGGATTGCAGTGCCGCTGATCGGCGTGACTTTCCAGACCTCTGATTTTGCAAAGCTGGCCCTTATCCTTTACCTGGCAAGGATTATTTCCTCCAGGCAGGACAAAATCTCCGATGTCCAGGAAGCCCTCATGCCGGTTATCGTTCCGGTAGCGGTTGTATGCGGACTGATTGCCCCGGCGGATTTGTCCACGGCCATACTGGTATTTTTGACGGCCATCATGATGATGTTTGTGGGCAGGGTATCGGTGAAATATATTGTATTGCTGCTGATGACCGGGGTACTGGTATTTGCGCTCCTGATCGTCATCGGTAATTTTCTCCCTGATTATGTGCGGGTAGAAACCTGGGTATCCCGAATTAATGAATTTTTAAGCGAGCCCATGGACGGGGACCAGGCCAAGCAGGCAAAAATTGCCATTGCCAATGGGGAATGGTTTGGCCGGGGACCGGGCAACAGCATACAGCGCAATTTTCTGCCTTCTTCACACGCCGACTTTATTTATGCGATTATCTGTGAAGAATACGGTATTATCGGGGGTGCGATTATCATTGCCATGTACCTGGCGTTATTTTTCCGTATCACCCGCCTGGTCACCAAAAGCCCCAAGGCGTTTGGTGCGATGGTTGCACTCGGGCTCAGTATCAGTATGATTTTACAGGCTTTTATCAATATCGGGGTGGCCGTACATCTTTTACCCGTAACCGGGATCACCCTTCCGATGGTGAGTATGGGGGGGTCGTCTGTTTTGTTTGCGTCTGTGGCATTTGGAATTATCCTGAGCGTAAGCCGGTATATTGAATCATTGAATACCTGAGCAGTATGCACGCAACCACAAAACATATAAAAGTCATTATCAGCGGGGGCGGCACCGGGGGGCATATTTTCCCTGCAATCGCCATCGCGGATGCCATCCGGGCAAAAATGCCGCGGGCGGAGATTTTGTTTGTCGGCGCAAAAGGAAAAATGGAAATGGATCGGGTCCCTCAAGCGGGATATCCGATCAAGGGCTTGTGGATCAGTGGTTTTCAACGTTCGCTTGACGCCAGGAACCTGCTCTTCCCCCTGAAATTACTGAGCAGCCTGATCTCCGCCTTTGGTATCCTGCGCAGTTTTCGCCCGGATGTCGTCATTGGAGTTGGGGGTTATGCCTCCGGGCCATTGCTCGAGGTGGCCGTCAGGCTAAAGATACCGGCCCTGATCCAGGAGCAGAATTCCTATGCCGGGGCGACCAACCGGATCCTGGCGCGCAAAGTCCAGAAAATCTGTGTCGCTTACCCGGATATGGACCGGTATTTTCCTGCGGAGAAGCTTCGGCTCACGGGAAACCCGGTAAGGAAAGCCGTGTACAGCCATCCTGTTCCCCGCGGGGAAGCCCGGGCATTTTTTGGGCTGGACCCTGAGAAGCCCACGCTGCTTGTCTTTGGCGGCAGCCTTGGCGCCCACTCGCTCAATACGGCCATGGCGGAATCGTCTGCGCGCTTATTGCAGCGGCCGGATATCCAGGTGATTTGGCAGTGTGGCCAGTCGCACTATGCGCGTTTTAGGGAATGCCCTGCCGCGCTGCTGCCGCAGGTTTGCCTCCTGCCCTTTCTCGAAAGGATGGATATGGCCTACGCTGCCGCGGACGTCGTCGCCTGCCGTGCAGGTGCCCTCACCATTTCCGAACTCTGTATATTGGGCAAGGCCGCAGTTTTGGTTCCCTCGCCTTATGTAGCAGAGGACCATCAAACGAAAAATGCCGAAGCCCTCGTTATAAGAGGGGCGGCTAAGATGGTCAAAAATGAAAGTGCCGGCAAGATAATGCTACCGGTAGCGATAGAACTACTTACGGATACCGAACTCCGCCACAGCCTCGAACGCAACATCCGGGCTTTGGCACAACCTGACGCGGCAGAGGCGATAGCCGATGAGGCCATCGCGCTCTGCAACGTCGGAAACTGAATTTTTCAATACTGGATATGGACCTGAAGGATATCAAGAAAGTTTATTTTATCGGCATCGGCGGCATCGGCATGAGCGCCATTGCAAGATATTTCCTTGGCCGTGGCGTAGCGGTATATGGCTACGACCGCACCCCGACCCCGCTGACCCGCAGCCTGGAGGCCGAGGGGATGCACGTCCATTACCACGAAGCGATTGAGTTGGTCCCCGATGATACAGACCTGGCCATCTACACCCCTGCGGTGCCGGCATCACATATCGCATTCCAGGCTTTGCGCGCACGCGGCATCATTCCCAAAAAGCGTTCCGAAGTGCTGGGCATCATCAGCAGGGAGATGAAAACCATTGCAATTGCAGGTACACATGGCAAAACGACTACCTCCTCGCTTGCCACGCATTTGCTGCGGAGCAGCGGTATTGATTGTACCGCGTTTCTCGGTGGTATCGCGATGAACCTGGGCTCAAACTTTGTTCAGGGAAAAAGCGATTGGGTGGTCGTGGAAGCTGATGAGTTCGACCGTTCTTTTCTGCATCTGCGCCCGGATATTGCGGGTATCCTCTCTACGGACGCCGACCACCTGGACATTTACGGCGACCGGCAGACCCTGCTCGACAGTGGGTTCCGCGCCTTTGCAAGGCAGGTCAAACCGGGCGGCAGCCTGTGGTTGCAGCAACAGATCAGGGATCAATTTGCGGATTTGCCCTGCACGACCTTCGGCATTGAGGACGGGGATTGTAAAAGTACCGCGATCCATGTCGAAAATGGCTATTTTGTGTTCGATTACCATAGCCCGGAAGTGCTTTGGAAGGGCCTGCAGCTGCCGCTTCCAGGGAGGCACAATGTCGAAAACGCTACCCTCGCCATCAGCATTGCGCGACAGCTTGGGGCGGATGAGGCAAGTATCCGGCAGGGGCTCCTTGCGTTCCGTGGTGTCAAACGGAGGTTCGAAGCAATTTACCGCGACGGGGAAATCGCTTACTTCGACGACTATGCCCACCACCCCACCGAGCTGAAAGCTGCGATTTCTGCGGCACGGGAGCTCTTTCCGGGGAAATGGGTCACCGGGGTTTTTCAGCCCCACTTGTTCAGCCGGACCCGCGACTTTGCGGCCGGCTTTGCAGAGGCACTGGACTTGCTCGACGAGCCGATCCTGCTGGATATTTACCCGGCCAGGGAACTTCCGATCCCGGGGGTCAGCGCCGGAATGTTGCAGGGCCTCATGAAGAATACTGCCGTACGGCTGCTGGAGAAAACCCAGCTCATCGAAGGGCTGCAAAACATCAAACCCGGTGTTTTGCTGACCCTCGGCGCAGGGGACATAGATACGTTTGTAGAACCCATCCGGCAGATGCTGGAGCAAAGGGCAAAAAGACAGGGAGCATGAACCGCGAAGATTTAGATAACAGCCTGAAGCGCCTGGTGTGGGTAGGCGCGCTCTTCCTCGGGGCAGCCCTGGTCATATCTGCCGTGGAACGCAGACATTCCAGCAGGATAGAAGCCCTGGAGATTGATGTCGTACCCATGGAAGATGGCAGCAACCTGGTCAAATCGGAAGATATCCTCAACAGCATCAGCCGTACGATCGGGTTACGGCTGGATGGCATGCCGATCGGCGGCCTCGATGTGGCACGGGTAGAGCGGATGCTGGAAAAGGACCCCCTCATCCTCGATGCAGATGTATTTATTGACGCGCGAAACAACCTCCACGTCCGGGTCTTGCAACGGCAGCCCCTGATGCGGGTCATAGATAAAAACGGATTGAGCTATTATCTCGATAAAGATGGCATAAAGATGCCCCTTTCGCCGCATTTTTCTTCCAGGGTCATTGTTGCTTCGGGATATATCCCCCCGCACGTGCCCGACTTCATGGAGCGCAAACGGCATACCCTGAAGAGCCTTTTTCTTCTGGCGCACGATATCGTAGGCGACCCGTTTTTAAGCGCCATGATCGGCCAGCTCTATGTCAATAACCAGGGCGAAATCGTCATGGCCCCGATCATCGGGGACCAGAAAATTCTTTTTGGGGGCTATCAGGACGCAGCAGAAAAATTGCGCAACCTGAAAATATTTTACAAAGAAGCCTTACCTTATGAGGGCTGGAGAAAATATGAATTTATTGACCTTAGGTTCCGCGGCCAGGTGGTAGGTAGATAACCCTCTGACGCGAATCAATAACCCTGCGCTAAAACCAACAGGTTATGAAAGATGGAAATTTTCGAAAATCGGATGTCGCGGTAGCTTTAGATATCGGCACGACAAAAGTTTGTGCGATCGCCGGCTGTAAAAACGCCTATGGCAAACTCGAAATCCTTGGCATGGGCAAGGTCAACTCGGAAGGTGTGCTCCGGGGGGTCGTGTCCAATATTGAAAAAACCGTAAATGCCATTGCACAGGCGACGGAAGGGGTGCGCCATGGCCTCGGCGGAGTGGGTTTCGACAGTGTCCACGTAGGCATCGCCGGACAACACATCAAAAGCCTTCAGCATCGGGGGCTTCTGGTGCGGCACAACGACCACCTCGAGATCAGCCAGGACGACATTGACAAACTGATCGGCGACATGTTCAAGCTGGTACTCCCGCCTGGGGATAAAATCCTGCACGTGATCCCCCAGGAATATACAGTGGATAACGAGCAGGGCATTATTGACCCCATCGGTATGTCCGGCGTACGTCTTGAGGCCAACTTCCACATCATCACCGGCCAGATTACGGCTTCCAATAACATCTACCGCTGTGTGGAACGCACCGGCCTGCGGGTTGCCAATATGACGCTGGAGCCAATCGCTTCGGCTATGGCGGTACTGAGCGAAGAAGAAAAAGAAGCTGGGGTCGCCCTGGTGGATATCGGCGGCGGCACTACGGATATCACGATATTTCAGGACGGCATCATCCGCCATACTGCCGTACTTCCGTTTGGGGGCAATGCCATTACCCGCGACGTCAAAGACGGGTGCAATGTTATGGTCCACCAGGCTGAAAAGCTGAAAGTCCGCTTCGGCTCCGCCCTTGCGCAGGAAGTATTCGAAAACCGGATCATCTCGATTCCCGGAGTCAGGGGCCGCGACCATAAAGAGATCTCTGAAAAGAACCTCGCGCGCATCATCCAGGCCCGTACGGAAGAAATCCTCGATTACGTGGTCTGGGAAATCCGCCGCTCCGGATATGAGCGCAAACTCATTGCGGGCATCGTCCTCACCGGCGGAGGTGCCCTATTGCGCCATATCGAAAAACTCACCGAATACCATACCGGCATAAATACCCGCCTGGGACTGCCGATTGACCAGCTTGCGCACGGATATAGCGAAAACATCAGCAGCCCGGTCTATGCAACTGCGATAGGCCTCCTGCTCAAAGGTATCGAAGACCGCGACCGGGGGAGGATCCGCGAAGAACAAAAGCATACATCGATACGCAGTGAGGACGAACAATCCAACGACCAGAACAGGTGGTACGAGAATCTCTTTAGAAAAACCCGGGAATGGTTCGATGCCGACCCGGATGCTGAATTTTAATCAAAGGCGTACAGACAGGAAAGGATTCAAGGACGTCTAAAAACCACAGGCTATGATTTTTGATTTGCCTAAAGATGAACGCCCAATTATCAAGGTAATCGGCGTTGGCGGCGGCGGCAGCAACGCCGTAACCCACATGTACAAGCAGGGCATTGTGGGCGTTGACTTTGCGATCAGCAATACCGACGCCCAGGCGATGGAAACCAGCCCCGTGCCTACTAAAATCCAGCTCGGGCCATTCCTCACCGAAGGCCGCGGAGCAGGCTCAAAGCCAGATGTTGGCAAAAAAGCCTGTGAAGAGTCCATCGAAGAAGTCCGGCAATTTTTGGAGCAAAATTGTAAAATGCTCTTTATTACCGCCGGGATGGGCGGTGGTACCGGGACGGGCGCCGCACCCATCATCGCCAAAACTGCACGGGAAATGGGCATCCTCACCGTAGGCATCGTCACCCTGCCCTTCTCCTTCGAAGGCAGAAAACGCATCTCCCAGGGCATGGACGGTCTCGACGAACTGCGCCGCAACGTGGATACCATAATTATTATCTCCAACGACAAGCTGCGCCAGATCTATGGTAACCTCTCTGTATCCGATGCGTTTGCCCAGGCCGACAATATCCTCACGACCGCCGCAAAAGGGATCGCTGAAATCATCACCGTGCCGGGGTATGTGAATGTGGACTTCGAGGATGTGAATACCGTGATGCGCTCCAGCGGCGTAGCGATCATGGGCACTTTCGCGGCAGAAGGCCCCGATCGCGCCAGAAATGCCGTGGACCAGGCCCTCCACTCCCCCCTGCTCGAAGATAACGATATCAAAGGGGCCAAGCACATCCTCCTCAATATCACCTCCGGCAAAAGCGAGGTGACCATGGACGAAATTTTCGAAATCACGGAGTTCGTCCAGGAAGAGGCAGGCTTCGGCACCAACCTGATCTGGGGCAACTGCTACGACGAACGCCTGGGAGATAAAATCAGCGTCACCATCATCGCTACCGGTTTCGAAAATCGCACCCATCGCGATGTCGAGGACCACGGCCCGGACAAAATCGTCGTCTCCCTCGATGAAGAACCCGATAGCCGGACTGGCGATATGCCCAAAAAATCCATCCTCTCCGAAATCGGTTTCGAAGACAACGAAAATCCCAATGCGCACATTTTTGAATTCGATAATATCCGTGCCGCCGCCGACCGCTTTAACCGCTCCCGCCTGGCCGATGCCGACGAGCCTTATATCAAAAATAATACCGAACAGCAAAAAGCCGAAGACGAACGACGCCGGAAAGCCGAGCGCGAACAGCAGCGAAAAAGGGAACTCCTGCGCAAACAACCACCGCCAAAACTCTCCAGCCCGCAAATGCTGCTGGACTTGGAAAACGAACCCGCTTACGTCCGAAGGGGCGTCGTCCTGGACGACCTCCCAGCCTCGGCAGGCGCAGAGCTGTCTAAATGGACCATCGGCGATGAGGACGAACCGGAAATCTCCCCGGGGAATTCCTTCCTGCACGATAATGTGGATTAAGCACACTGCCGCATAGGTCGCCCTTCGGCGCTTTGCGCCAAATGATGTTTTTTGGGGGTGTAAAAAGTCTTTTGCCGACTACTGCGGCAGAATATTCTTTTGAAACCGACGTGAGGTTGTGTAAAAAGGTTTTCGCCGCCTGCGGCGGCGAAATATTCTTTGGATGG
>JBMOJO010000309.1:0-3978 GCA_049315745.1 Saprospiraceae bacterium
TGATTTTGCTTCGCAAAATCAGAAAAAAGACGTCTCCGTCCAAATATAATTTGGCGCGAAGCGCCAAGAAAAACCTTTTTACACAACCCCACAACCTCGCGAAGCGAGGGCAAATTAAGGGTTTAGCACCAAATAACCACCTTTACCGCATATTACATTAGCATTACATTAATGTTACTTCCACATCACATCGAAGCGGTTTTTGTTTTTACCCGCGCTTTCTCCTTCCTGTACCTTTTGCTTTCCGGTTTTGCGTACATGTTCGAGGGGCAGTTGCAGTTGGAGGGCCATCCCCAGGGTTTCGAGTTCGATCACCACCATTTTGCGGTTGCGGGTTTCCAGGAGAAAGCCCTTCATTCCGAAGAGGCGTCCCTGGATGATTTCCACCTCATCCCCCGCCTTAGGGAGTTCGTCCATTTTATGCACTTCGACCGGGATCCCTTCGCCGGTTACGGCTTTGAGGATATTGATTTCCCTTTCCGGGATTGACAGCAGGTCGGCGCGCTGTTTCACAAAAAAGAGCACATCGGGATCTTCCAGGATCGGTACGAACTCTTTTTTAACTACCCGCGCAAAAACATAGCACGAGATCAGGGGCAGCTCGGTGTGTACGATTTTGCGGGTATAGTAGCGGGTCACTTTCTGCAGCGGAAGGTAAATTTCCCTACCCGCCTCCGAGAGGCGCTTTAGGACCATTTTTTCGCGTTTATAGCGGGTATAGACGGCGAACCAACGGGCTTCCGTTTCGTGCAGTTGATTAATAGACAATTTTATGTTTTTTGTTTATCGTTAATCCTTTCAAAAAAAAGCCCCCACTACAGCTGTGATATGCGCAAGTTGTTCCGGGGTCAATTCCGGGTGCATCGGCAGCGAGATGACGCTTTTGCAGAGGCGGTCGGTAACCGGCAGGAACTGTACATCGGCGAGGTTTTTGAATGCCTCTTGCGCATAGAGCGGGAGGGGGTAGTAGATCATGGTTGGGACCGCATGATCCTGCAGGTGCTGTTGCAGTGCATCGCGCCGGTCATCGTCCACGATCAGGGTATATTGATGAAAAACATGTGTCGAGTTGGGTTGTCTGGCGGGGATATGCAGGCCCGGCAATCCCGAGAACGCCTCGTCATAGGCTGCTGCCGCATGTTGGCGTGCGGCGGCATTTTCGTCCAGGTATTTGAGTTTGACCCCCAGGATGGCGGCCTGGATCGCATCGAGGCGGGAGTTGCATCCAACCACGTCGTGGTAATAGCGCCTCACCTGGCCGTGGTTGGCGATCATGTGGAGGCGTGTTGCGAGCGCATCGTCGTTGGTATAGATTGCGCCCCCGTCGCCATAGGCCCCCAGGTTTTTGGAGGGATAAAAGGAGGTGCAGCCGATATGCCCGATCGCCCCCGTCCTGGCCGTACGGCCATCGCCGAAGGTATAGACGGCGCCGATCGCCTGTGCATTATCTTCGATGACCCAGAGCTTGTGGGCATTTGCCAGCGCCATAATCGGCTCCATATCGCAACTTTGGCCAAAGAGGTTGACCGGGACGATTGCCCGGGTGCGCGGCGTGATGGCTTTTTCCAGAATTTCCGCTGTGACGTTGAACGTATGGGGGTCCACATCCACCATTACGGGGGTCAGCTGCAGCAAGGCGATGACCTCTGCCGTGGCTACATAGGTGAAGGCGGGTACGATTACTTCATCTCCGGGCTTCAGGTCGAGGGCCATCATAGCGATTTGGAGGGCATCGGTGCCATTGGCGCAGGTGATGACGTGCTTTACCTGGAGGTATTGTTGCAAATGATCCTGAAAGCGCCGGACCGCAGGGCCGCCGATGAACGCCGTCGTATCCAGCACCTCTTGTATGGAGCGGTCAATTTCCGATTTGTACCGGTCATACTGGGTTTTCAGGTCAACCATTTGAATATTGGTCATTTCCATGAGTTTTTAAGATGCCAGGTGGTCCAGCGCCTTGCCGGCCACAAATTTTCCGATTGCCAGGGACGCCGTCGCCGCCGGTGAGGGTGCGTTGCAGACGTTGACGACCTGTGGGCTTTCCAGGATAAAGAAATCGTCCACCAGGTTGCCCGTTGCATCGCAGGCCATTGCCCGCACCCCTGCCCCGCCGCGTTCGAGGTCGTCATAGCCGACCTCTGGTATGAGGTGTTGCAGCGCCGTGACGAACGCGCGTTTTGAGTAAGAACGCCTGAACTCATCCAGGCCATAGCGCCAGTGCTTCCGGGCCATTTTGCGGAAGCCTGGGAATGCCAGGGTTTCCGCCAGTTCGCCCAGATGGAAATCCTGCCGCCGGTAGCCTTCCCTTCGAAAGGCCAGGACCGCATTCGGCCCTGCTTCGATGCCCCCTTCGATCATCCGGGTATAATGTACCCCCAGGAAGGGAAATTCGGGGTTGGGGACCGGATAAATCAGGTTGCGTACAAGATACTGTTTTTCGGTTTTCAGCATATAGTACTCGCCCCTGAACGGCAAAATCTTCAGGCCCCGCATATCCTGGCCGCTCATGGCCGCCACCTTGTCCGAGTACAGCCCTGCGCAGTTGACCACTACTTTTGTGGTGAGTTCGCCTGCCGGGCCGGCCACGGAGATGGTGTTTCCGGGCAGGCGCCGTATTTTTTCCACTGCGAATCCCATGCGCACCTCGCCACCGTTGGCGGTGATGAGCGCCGCATATTTTTCTGCTACCCTGCGGTAGTTGATAATCCCCGTCTGCGGTACCCAGATCGCCTCTACCGCTGCGACGTGGGGTTCGATCTCCCGTGTTTCCTCGGCGCTGATCCGGCGGATCCCGGTCAATCCGTTTGCCAGTCCATTGGCCAGGATCTTATCCAACTGTGGCCTTTCCCAGTCGCGGGTAGCGGCGATGACTTTTCCACAGATTTCGTAAGGTATGCTGTGCTCGTCGCAAAACTGCAACAAGGCATCATATCCTTCCCTGCAATTCAGGGCGCGCAGGCTGCCGGGTTTGTAATAGATCCCCGAATGTATCACCCCGCTGTTGTGCCCGGTCTGGTGGTCTGCGATACGGGATTCTTTCTCTACCACACATACCCGGGCACCCGGTTTTTTTTCCAGTACCTTGAGTGCTGTTGCCAGCCCTACGATTCCGCCGCCGATGACAATGATCTCGTATTGCATATCTTTTTTATCCCCTGGCGTCAAAAAACCCATCGCCTGCCCCTCCAGCTTCTTTTTCCCAGAGCAGGAAAGCACTTTCCCCTCTTTGATCGGATATCATGGCGGAGGAAGCATCCGCTGGCTTGAAAATGCGGAAATGGATTTTACGGTTGATCAAAAGCTCTGTTTTTTCCAAAAGCCGAACCAGGAAGGGCTCGTCAATATCCCCCAGGAAAACCATTTCGACAATGTGGCTGTCCAGGCCTTTTGCAAAGGCGCCGGTCAGATAGACCCGCTCCAGGTTGCCCAGACGCTGAACGACTTCTTCCACGATATGGTCGAGGCCCATGTGCTTGCGTACCAGGTTGTGAATTTCGTTGAAAAGTGGGTGGGAGGTATTCGCCTGGAAAACTTTTTTGTTGCCGACATTTTGGCTGATCAGCATACCTGCCTCTTCCAGACGGTTTAGTTCCAGACGTATTCCGTTCGTAGAATCCCCGAAGTCGCTTTCGAGGGCCCTGAGATGAGCAGTAGTCGAGCTGTCGAGAAAAAACTTCAACAACAGCTTGATACGGGTCTGTGAAGAGATGAGGGTTTCTAACATTGTTTAGCAAGACTGATCTGGCGTCAAATTTAGGCAAAAGATTTTTTCGAGCAAAAAAATTGCTCGAAAAAATCAATAAGTGTATAGTTTTTTTTAATAAGTGTAAAAAAAGGTATCTATTTACCAGTGGTATCCGCGGCTTCGCCGCGAAGGATTTTATTTGGTTTTCGTGTATTTGGGGTTGTATAAAAAGTCTTTTTATGGCGCTTCGCGCCAAATTTAAGTTTGAAACCGACGTGTTTTTCATGATTTTG
>JBMOJO010000310.1:0-3973 GCA_049315745.1 Saprospiraceae bacterium
CACACCAAAAAAATCCTTCGCGGCGAAGCCGCGGAAACACATGGTAAATAGTTACCGAATATCAACAGAATGATGGAAACGATCGTAGATATAAATCAGTTGAGTAAATCTTTTGGCAGCCTAAAGGCGGTGGATGGCCTTGATCTAAAAGTCGCGCCAAGGGAAGTATTTGGGTTGCTTGGCCCAAATGGTGCGGGGAAAAGTACGACCCTGCGTATGCTGCTCTCCCTGATTCGTCCCGATTCAGGCTCAATAAAGGTCTTTGGCCTGGACCTCGGCACCGAGCGTCGCAGGGTCTTGCAGCAAATCGGCTGCATTATCGAAAAACCGGATTTCTATTTATACATGAGCGGGCTGGACAACCTCAGGGTTTTTGGCGCACTCAGCCACACCCCGCGCCTTCGCGCAAGAATTGACGAGATGCTTGAGCTGGTGGGCTTAAAAGGCAGGGAAAGGGACCTGGTAAAAACGTACTCGCACGGGATGAAGCAGCGCCTTGGGCTCGCTCAGGCCCTGCTGCATGACCCCACGCTTATTATCCTGGACGAGCCTACGACCGGCCTGGACCCCCAGGGGATTATCGAATTGCGCAACCTTATCCTCCGCCTGAAAAATGATTTGAACAAAACAGTCATCCTGTCTTCCCATATCCTGAGCGAGATCGAAATGATTGCAGACCGGATGGCAATTATCAACAATGGTAAGGCAGTTGTCCAGGGCAGGGTACGCGAATTATTGACGGAAGCTTCGCTGAATATGCGCATACAAACGGATGATGTCCCGCGTGCCCTCGACGTGCTGCGGGCAATTTCATTTCAAGGCACCGGCGAGGATTCCGATGGCGGGCGGATCGCCCTGGAATGTGTCCGGGAGGATGTCCCCAGAATCGTCCATGCCCTGTGCGCTGCAGGGGTGGGTATTTTTGGCGTCCAGGCAACCCGGGGCCTGGAAGACTTTTTCCTGCGCATCACTGCCGCCTCAGAAAACAGCGTCCGAAACATCCACTAATCCTCGCTTTCCATGCTCAAACTACTTCATGCTGAATTACTCAAAATTGTAGTCAAACCACGAAGCTATATCGGCTTCGCGGCCATTACCGTAATCGTTTTGCTGATCGAATTTGCTTTGTGGCTGGACGGGCAGAGCTATTTGCAATTTATCCTGCAAACCCTGGAACAGTCCTTCGATGTTCAGGGGAATATCCTGAATGGAAACCTGGTGGCTTTCATTATCCTCCAGACACTGATCGTACAAATGCCCTTGCTGGTCGCCTTAATTTCCGGTGATCTCGTAAGTGGCGAGGCTGCAATGGGTACCATCCGGCTACTGCTCACCAAACCTTTCACCCGGGGCGAGATCCTCTGGGCCAAGTTTTTTGCCGCTTCAATCTATGTTTTCCTGCTGATCCTCTGGCTCGGCCTGCTGGCGCTGGGTATCGGTCTGCTGGTTTTTGGCACCGGGGATTTGACTGTGCTAAAGAGTGACGAACTGATTATCGTGCGTGCGGAGGATACCCTCTGGCGCTTCTTTGCCGCCTTTGGCATTGCTTTTCTCTCGCTTTCGGTCGTAGCCGCTTTCTCCCTGATGTTGTCTTGTTTTACGGACAACTCCATCGGGCCAATTATTACGGCGATGGCAGTCATTATTTTGTTTACGATAATCGGTACGCTCGAAGTACCGCTGTTCGACCTGATCAAGCCCTTTCTGTTTACCACACACATGATTGTCTGGCGAAATGTATTCGAGCATCCGCTGGATTGGCCGCTGATCCGAAATTCTTCGGCCATCCTCTTGTTGCACATCGCGTTTTTTTTGTCCGTGGCTTTTTACTATTTCAAACGAAAAGATATCTATAACTGATGATGCGCTTTATTTTGACGACAACGTGCCTGCTGTGCCTGCATATACTTTCCGGGCAGGGCTCCCCCAAGCGCCTGATCCAGGAGGTAAACCGCAAATTCGCCACAGTGAAGGATTATTCTGCCGGGCTGAACATGCGTTTCGATATTCCCTCGGTACGTATGGAGCCGGTACAGGGAAAGGTATTCTACAAACAGCCCGATAAATTTCGTATCCGTGCAGAGGGCATCTTGTTTATGCCGCGCCAGAACCCCTATTTTACTTTACAAAGTATCCGGGACACCAACGCCTATACGGCTATCCTCGCGGGGGAGGAACTGATCGCCGGCGTCCGGGCTGCTGTGGTCAACGTGATTCCTTATGATGCCAATGGTGAGCTTATCCTCGCCCGCCTCTGGATAGACCCCTCTAAAAAATTGATCCTGAAGTCGCAGTTGACGACCAAATCGAACGGTACCATTGGCGTGGAGTATGTTTACGGCAGCGCACAGCATTTTGCCCTGCCCGATAAAATGACGTTTTCGATTGATGTCGCCAGGTTTAAGATACCCAAAGCCGTAGCTGTAGATATTAATTCCAAGACGAACGTACAGAAAGCGCCTCCAAAGGGAACGGGCACGATCGAGCTTTTCTTCAGCGCTTACAAACTCAATCAGCAACTCAGCGATGAGGTTTTTCGGGCAGATAAATAACGGACTGCTTGCAGCGGATCGTCGCAGTGGGATGATTTGCTGCTTTCCGTCCATGCGAAGGCTTTCTAAGAGCGGATATCTCAGCAGCTGCAGGACCAAAAAAAGCGCAGTGTGCGCGAAAATGGCTGTCTCATCCTGTTGTATTTCAGCACAACAAGTCTGATTGGGGGGCGTAGTGCCTGATAGCCAATGCTGTGAACGCTTAGGCAAACGAAACTGGCCTTTGTTGCGTTAGATCATCCTGGCGCAAAAAACCTGCACCAGACGGTCAGTTGCCGATATATAACTGTACCGACCATACCGGCCCTTCGTCCGGACGGCTATAAGCAGGGGATAGGTAAATTTGAATGCTGAGGTCCCTGCACAGGGGGTCCATATCGCCGGAGTAATCAAATGCGGTCAATACGGTCATCCGGCTGCCGTCACTTTGAATACGCTCTCTCTGCTTCGCCATCGCACAGGATGTGAAAAAAACCTTATCGAGCCGCTGCAGGATGCCCTGATACTGTAAAGTTGCTTCTTCCCTGGACTGGAACGGCTGAAAATTTGAGTGGAAGGACACCCGTTTCCCTTCCATGGAACGGATAAAAACCGATGAGCGCGCGCCTTCAAGTAAAAATCGGGACCTGGCGATCTTTCCATCCAGGGAAACAGAGGAGCCTGCATCATCGGTTTCCATGCTTTTAGCATATCCACGCAGAAAATCTTCCACCAGAAAGGGGATTTGGGCTTCCAGGGTGAGCGGAAACCGGGCAGACTTATCAATAGGTTCCACCGCTTTTTCCCGGATGACCATGTACCAGTCCCGGCTACTTTGCATGGACGGGGGGAGGTGGCGGTTTTCCGAAGCCGGTATGCGGAGCAGGGCTTTTTCCAAGGATAGCGCATGGAGGTATTCCGCTTTGAGGTCACAAAAGTACGCCCGGTTTTCTTCCCGGTCACCGAGCTGTCTGAATCCTTCAGGCCAATGGTTTTCCTGCGTTTTTTCGGCGATGACCTGCCAAAGGGAATCGCCCAGCGTTTCGATGACGGCATCCCGGGAACGGACATCCAATTGCCACCGATAACTGGAAAATATCTGGGAAGCATCCAGGATACGCACCGGAAAAGGTGGCTGGTTTATTTGGGCGAAGGCCCCTATGGGCAGGAGGAACGCTAAAAGGATGCAGTATTTCATGGAAATATCGTTTTAGCGCCACCTCCGGCGTAGGTTATAGAACCGTTTCATGGCCAGGGCCATCAGAAAGGGCTTGGCCCCTCGCGCCAGATCATATTTTTTGGGCTTGTGTAAAAAGTCTTTTGCCGCCTTCGGCGGCAGAGTTTTCTTGGGGTTGTGTAAAAAGTCTTTTGCTTGCGCTTCGCGCCAAATTATATTTGGATGGAGACATCTTTTTCATGATTTTGCGAAGAAAAATCATGAA
>JBMOJO010000059.1:0-17710 GCA_049315745.1 Saprospiraceae bacterium
ACGGCGCTTCGCGCCGAATTATATTTTGAGATACGCGTCATTTTCACGATTTCGCGAAGCGAAATCGTGAAAATGACGCGTATCTCAGAAGAATATTCTGCCGCCGAAGGCGGCAAAAACCTTTTTACACTAAAAAGATAATTTGGCGCGTACCGCCGTAAAAAGACTTTTTATGGCGCTTCGCGCCAAATTTAAGTTTGAAACCGATGTGTTTTTCATGATTTTGCTTCGCAAAATCATGAAAAACACATCGGTTTCAAAAGAATATTCTGCCGCCGAAGGCGGCAAAAACCTTTTTACACACCCCCAAAAGACTTTTTACCCACCCCCTATGGGATATTTATGGGGTAAAAGTAGCTAATTTTACCCTCAAGATAACCTATCCCGGCAAGTCTGAACCCAAAAACCTATTTTCGCACTGTAGAATACAGTTATTTCCGAAAAGCAAACAACCACGACCATGATCGTCAATTTAATCAGCGATACGGTGACACTGCCTGTGCCGGGGATGCTGGAAGCCATGTTCAGCGCGCCGGCCGGCGACGATGTATTTGGGGAAGACCCCAGCGTCAACGCCCTGGAAGCAAAGGGGGCGGCCATGTTCGGAAAGGCAGCAGGATTATTTTGTCCCTCGGGCACGATGACCAATCAAATCGCCCTCAAGGTACATACCCAGCCCCTGGACGAGGTCATCTGTGAGGAAAGCTCCCATATTTTCCAATATGAGGTCGGTGGATATGCCTTCCACTCCGGTATTGGCGTGAACCTCGTCCGGGGCACGAACGGAAAAATGACGGCGGAACAGGTAGCAGCGGCGATCAAACCCATTGCCGACTGGCTGCCGCTGAGCAGGCTGGTCGTCCTGGAGAATACGGCCAACAAAGGCGGGGGAAGCTACTACACCCTGGAAGAAATCCGTCCGGTCAGGGAATTGTGCCAAAAAAAGGGCCTTGCTTTACACCTCGACGGCGCCCGCATCTTCAACGCATTGGTCGAGACCGGGGAGCACCCACTCGACATCGGCGCCCAATTCGACAGCATCTCCGTATGCTTGTCCAAAGGGCTGGGTGCGCCCGTCGGGTCACTTTTACTCGGGGATGCCGACTTTATCCGCAAGGCGAGAAGGGTGCGCAAGGCCATGGGCGGGGGCATGCGGCAGGCAGGCTATCTGGCTGCCGCCGGTATTTATGCCCTCGACAACCACATCGAACGTTTGCGCACAGACAATGCGCACGCGCGTATGCTGGGCGACCTGCTCCGGCAACTGCCATATATCGGGCACGTCCGGCCGGTTCAGACAAACATTGTGATTTTTGATGTAAAGCATCCGATGACTGCGGCATCCTTTCTTGCACGCCTCACGGAAAGGGGCATAAAAGCCTCTCCTTTCGGGCCACAGACCGTCCGGTTTGTGACACACCTCGACATTGACGGGGCCATGATCGAATATACGCTGGAACAACTGCGGGAAATATCTGCTGATCTAAACAACTAAATCCTGCGGTGCAGGGTCAGTCCTCCTTTTTCCGGCGTTCGATTTCGTCGCGGATTTCGGCGGCGCGCTCGTAGTTTTCCTCTTCCAGGACTTCGTCCAGCATCCGCATCAGTGCTTCCAGGGAATAGGCCGCAAGCGGATTGGAGGTGTCGTCGGCCGAAACCACTTCTTCCTGTACGGAGGGCTCTCCGGAGGCATCGTCAAATACGATCCCGGCCGTATCGAGTATGAAATCGTAGGTATAGACCGGGCAGCGAAAGCGGGCGGCGAGGGCGAGGGCATCGGAGGTGCGGGAATCAATCTCCATGATCTCCCCGTCTTTTTCGCATATCAGCCGTGCATAGAAGATCCCGTCCAGCAGATTATTGATCACAACTTCCGACAGGCGGATCTGGAACGTATCGAGCGCATTCTTGAACAGGTCGTGGGTAAGGGGGCGGTTTGGGCTCATGCGTTCGAGGGCAACTGCGATCGCCTGGGCTTCGAAACTGCCAATAACGATTGGCAGGCGACGGGAGCCCGTTTTCTCCCCGAGGACTACCGCATAATTATGGGATTGTGCAACGCTGTGGAAAGCGCTACAATTTCCAGCTCAATCTTCTTCATTTCCGCTGTTTTTCTTTTTCCTGAACCCGAAAAAACAAAACACCCCGCTTTTGAGTGCGCAAAGGTAAAAAAGAGTTTTGACAAAAGGAGAAAAAACCGTATTTTGGTCAGACATGAAAACAGGGCTAAATGATGAAAGACTTATGGCGCCGTGGCGTAGCGTTGTCGAAGAAGCTGGGGAGTGCGCTGATCAACCTGTTGCCGATTATTGCGGTCGTTGTTTTTTTTCAGGCAGTCGTATTGCGTCAGCCTTTTCCCGCGATTGGGGAAGTCGTATCGGGGGCGCTGCTGGTCGTAGTGGGGCTGATGTTATTTATTGAAGGCCTGGAAATGGGGTTGTTCCCGATTGGGGAAGCCCTGGCCTATGCCCTGGCACGCAAGGGCAGTTTATGCTGGCTGGTCGTTTTTGCCTTTGCCCTTGGATTTTCGACGACCATAGCGGAGCCTGCGCTGATTGCCATTGCCGGCCAGGCTGCAAAAACTTTTGCGCGGAGCAATTTGATCGAAAATCACCCGGAAGCGATCGCTTCGTATGCCCTCGGGGTAAGGCTGACCGTTGCCGTATCGGTAGGGGCCTCGATCGTCGTTGGTGTACTGCGTATCCTGAAGGGATGGCCGGTACAATATGTTATTATGAGCGGCTACGCTGCGGTGATCGGAATGACCCTTGTTGCCCCGAAGGAGATTATCGGACTGGCTTATGACTCCGGGGCGGTCACCACTTCCACCATCACGGTACCCCTGGTCATGGCGTTGGGGGTTGGGCTGGCGAACGTGATCAAAGGCAGGAGCGCCTTATTGGACGGCTTTGGGCTGATTGCCTTTGCTTCCCTGTTGCCGATGCTCTTTGTAATGGGATTTGGTATTTTCGTGTTCGGGATAAAATAGCCTCCATGCGGGCATTTATAGTTGATTTTATTCAAGTGCTGATCAGTACGCTCCGGGACCTGGCGCCTATCACGGCATTGGTGGTATTTTTCCAGCTTGTTGTCCTGAAACAGCCGATACCACAGCTCAGGCGGGTCCTGGCAGGGATGGTATATGTCGTCCTGGGGCTGGTTTTTTTTCTGATGGGCCTCGAAAAGGCATTATTCCCGATAGGCAATATCATGGCCGAACAATTGGCCGACCCTGGTTTTGTGAACAAGGGCCATTTTGCCAACTACGACTGGCGCGCTTATTACTGGATATATTTGTTTGCGGCCATGACGGGGTTTTCTGCGGCCATTGCCGAGCCGGCACTGATTGCGGTAGCCTTCAAGGCCAAAGAAGTCTCTGCCGGTACGATAGATCCGCTCGGGTTGCGGGTCACGGTGGCCATCGGGGTGGCCTTTGCCCTGGCCCTTGGCACGTTCCGGATTGTCAGTGGTGTACCCTTGTACGTGTTTATCCTTGCCGGATATTGCCTGGTAATCGTACAGACGCTTTTTGCCCCCAGGGAAATCATCGCACTGGCCTACGATTCCGGGGGGGTCACCACCTCTACGGTCACCGTGCCGATTGTCGCCGCACTAGGCCTGGGGCTGTCCAGCTCGGTACCTGGAAGAAACCCTGCGATTGATGGGTTCGGTCTCATCGCTATGGCTTGTTTGTTCCCCATCATCTCTGTTTTGGCCTATGCCCAGATCGTGCAATGGCGCCTTCGCAAATCAAAACCTAAAGCACCATGAAGTTCAAAATTATTATGGCCTTTGTAAAACCCCACGTCACCGAGCAGATCGTGGATGCGGCCAAAGCTGCCGGGGCTACCGGCGCCACCATTGTCCCCGCACGCGGAACCGGCATTCACGAGGCGAAATCGTTTTTTGGCCTCAGCATCGTCAACCAGACCGACATCGTCGTTTTCCTTGTCGAAGCCCATATCGTGGACGAGTTGCTCGAAGCCATCTACACGGCGGGCAAATTCGGCGAACCCGGTACCGGGATTGCATTTGTCGTACCAATCGAGCACGTTATCGGTTTGGAAAGCCAAATGCAGAAATTCCGGGAGCAGGCGCGCGACCAGTATTTTTAAGCTGCCAAATTTTTTTTAATCCGCATAATAAGCATGCCATGTACCCATCGAAGCGGGCATTTCAGAGCGCCCGGGACGTGATGTCCCCAAAAATCGTTTTCATAGACGGGATGGCTACTGCCAGGGAAGCCGTTGAACTGATGCGCACGGAGAAAGTAGAAGCCCTTATCGTGAAAAAGCGACGGACGGAAGATGCCTTTGGTATTGTCGTCATCAGGGACCTCATCCGGGGGGTCATCATCCCGGATATGCGCTCGGAAGAGGTCAACGTTTATGAAATCATGACCAAGCCGGCCATCAGCGTACCTGCCTCCATGGACGTCCGCTACGTCGCGAGCCTGATGGTAAGGGCCAACCTGCGTGTTGCGCCCGTAGAGGACCAGGGGGAATATATCGGCATGATCTCCCTTTCCACGCTTATCATAGACAATGTGTTGTTCTGAAGCCGGCAAACGGTATTTTTAGCCCGCCCGCCAAGGCTGCCAGGGTGCAGGTCGCAGCATCCCGCATATAGATTTTGACGGCCTGTGCACCTGCAAGGGCTATTTGATGTGCTTGGCGTCCACCTCGTAAAGCGCGTCCACCACCTCCTCGCCAAAATCTTTGAGCAGATAAACTTTGGCGGGATATTTTTTGGAAACCGGCGGATAGGCCATCAACTCCCCCTTTTTACGGTCGAAGTAATTCCACTGGGCCTTATAGTCGCCCGTAAGCAGGTTGTAGCTCGAAAGCCCGGAGCCATCGTTAAGGGCATTGCCGAACTGCTCGTTATCATAACCGATCAGGCGGATCGCTTTAAGCTTGGCATCATAGCGAAACTTAAAAGTATTGGACGCCCGCATGAAAGTACAGTGATAAACGATGACATTGCCCTTCAGCTCCAGGTAGGTCTGGTCCGCATAACTCCCCCCCTTGCTGGTAACTGTTTTATTGGCCTGTGAAGTCAGGGCATAAACCAGCTTACCGTCTTTGATCTGAAAGACATCGACTTTTTTGTCTCCATCAAAATCGAAAGAAATTTTTTGCTTCCCCTCCTGGGCCAGGGCCGGGATGGTAAAAATCAAAAAAATAAAAGATGTAATGCTGGTTTTCAAGATATTTTATTTTTAAGGTTACTTCATCCTGCAAATTAAGATTTAAACGGCAAACATTCAAATTTACCTATTGATAATTATCATTGGCCGGCAGAACCGGCTCCGGTACATTTACGGCACAAAACAGCAACCGGACATGACTGCCAACACACTTGTTGCCGCCGGCACGGCCAAAGGCGCCAGGGAAAGCGGAACATATTGCGCCCATTGCGGGGATCCCTGCCCTGCGGAATACCCTGCTTTTGACGAAAAGGCCTTTTGCTGCGAAGGCTGCAAGACTGTTTACGATATACTACAGAATAACGGGCTTTGCAAATATTACGAAATAGATGAAAAGGCCGGGATCAGCCTTAAAGGCAAAAAGGTCGAAGGCTATGCTTACCTGGACGATCCGGAGGTCATCGGCCGGCTGTTGGATTTTAGCGACGGCAAGCAGGCCAGGGCCACATTTTTCCTGCCGCAGGTGCATTGTGCTTCCTGTATATGGTTGCTGGAAAACCTCTACAAGCTCAGCGACGGTATCCTTTCTTCAACAGTCCATTTCTTAAAAAAGGAACTCACCATTACCTATGCAGAGACGCGTACCAGCTTGCGCGCAGTAGTCGAGTTGCTGGCCAGTATCGGATATGCGCCTGCGATCAACCTGGGAAGTCTCGACACGGGCAAGCGGCCGGTGACCGACCGAAGTTTTGTCTATAAACTTGGGGTTGCGGGCTTTGCATTCGGGAATATCATGCTGCTCAGTTTCCCCGAATACCTTGGTCTGGGAAAGACAAGCGACCCCATGTTTTTCCGACTGTTCGGATACCTCAATATCCTGCTGGCCATACCCGTTGTATCCTACAGTGCCGCCGATTACTTCAAAGCGGCGTGGCTGGGCCTAAAGCAGCGGGCGCTGACCATAGATTTTCCGCTTGCCCTGGGCATACTGGTTTATTTTCTGCGCAGCGTTTACGAAATTTATACCCACAGCGACGCCGGGTATATGGACAGCCTTGCGGGCCTTGTTTTCTTTCTTCTTGCCGGCAAATGGTTCCAGCAACGTACCTATCACCATATTTCTTTTGAGCGGGACTACCGCTCCTATTTTCCCATAGCGGCGAGTAAAAAGGAAGACGGCAAAGAAATTGCGGTAAGCCTGGATCGGCTAAAGACGGGGGATATCATCGTCGTGCGCAACGGGGAGCTCATTCCCGCCGATGCGATTGTGCTAAGGGGGCTGGGCAGAATAGATTACAGCTTCGTCACCGGGGAAGCCGAGCCGGTGGAAGTCCACGCGGGAGAAGCTGTGTTTGCCGGTGGCCGCCAGCAGGGGCCGGGTATCGAACTGAGCCTGACGAAGCAAGTATCCCAAAGCTATCTCACCCAATTGTGGAACGAATCGGCATTTTCAAAAAAACAGGAACTTCAGACCAGCCGTATTGCCAATTCCATTGGTAAATATTTCACAGCAGCTATCCTGCTCATCGGTTTCGGGGCATTTTTCTACTGGCTGCCGTCCGATGCCGGCAAGGCCGTCAATGCCTTTACCGCAGTACTTATTGTCGCCTGCCCCTGCGCAGTTGCCCTGGCGATTCCGTTTATTTTTGGCAATGTGCTCCGACATTTGGGCAAACACCGGTTTTATCTCAAAAACACCCAGGTTATTGAAGCCCTGCGCGAAGCAGATGCCATTGTAGTAGATAAAACGGGTACGATTACCACCCGGCAAAAGGGCGAATATACGTTTGTCGGGCAAGCCCTCGACGAAGCAACCCGGCGCGCAGTCCTCACCCTGGCCGCACAATCGCAGCACCCGTTGAGCCAGATCTTGCGGATGCGCCTGGAGGCGGAGGGGGTTGCACCCATAGCGGCATCTGAACTCCGCGACTGGAAGGAAGAGGTCGGAAAAGGCATTTGTGCCACCATCGCCGGAACCATCTATCGCCTGGGGTCCCGCGATTGGATGGAGGGCCAGGCAGACCTGCCCGATACCGGTGAAGAAGGCGTATGGCTGCAGGCAGGAAACCAGGTCCCCGGGGTGTTTGTCGTAGCGCAATACCTGCGCCCCCATACCGCAGAGGTACTCGCAGCATTCAGGTCGCTGGGCGAGCTACACCTGCTTTCCGGGGACAACGAGCGGGAAAAAGCCCTGCTTTCCCCCTTTTTTGAGCATACGTCCAATATGCACTTTCGCAAAAGCCCTCTGGAAAAGCTGCAATTTATCAAAGCACTTCAGCAACGGCGTTTGCGCGTCCTCATGTTCGGCGACGGCCTCAATGATGCCGGGGCGCTCAAACAGAGCGACATCGGGATCGTAGTCACCGATGATGCTTCCAATTTTACCCCGGCATCTGATGCTATCCTGCATGCAGAAAGCTACCCATTGCTCCCGCAACTGCTATCCTTTGCCGGCAAAAGCGTGCAGCTTGTCTTTGGCGCATACGGCCTGGCCCTGATCTACAATATCATCGGGCTGAGTTTTGCCGTTCAGGGCACTTTATCGCCGTTGGTCGCTGCCATACTCATGCCCTTGAGCTCGGTTACAACGGTTTTATTCGGCCTGGTCGGCAGCAACTGGCTTGCCCGTCGGCATGGCTTATAGGGTAGCGCGGCTGATTATCCGCCTCCTGCACGGTGACGAAAATCACCATGCTGCTGCGACAAACATCATCTGCGACGGAAACGCCCCTGGCTATCTTGCAGCCAAATCACTGCAATATGACCATTATTTTCATCCTTATCCTTGTTAGTCTAATTGTGGCGCTGGCATTTTTAGGCGCTTTTCTGTGGGCGGTAAAAAGCGGTCAGTACGATGACGATTACACCCCCTCCGTCCGGATTTTATTCGATGATAAACAGACTGATAACCATTAGACGTATTGCAGGGGAACCATCGGGAGGGCCCAAAGGCCCGTTTTCGCCTATACTGTGCACATTTTAGGTCATCTGGCACCTTTACCAAATAAATGCCTTTGCGTGGACAAAGCGCAGTCTTTAGCTCCTCGCCGACCCCGAGCAATAAGTCTGTTAAATATTTTACCCAATGGCACAAGTTGAGAAATTCAGTTATGACAACGCCATCGTCCGCAATTTTGCATACGCGACCATGCTATGGGGGTTAGTGGGCATGTTGGTCGGGTTGATTATTGCCCTTCAGTTGATCTTTCCCCAATTAAACCTCGGGATTGCGGAAGTCAGTTACGGGCGGCTCCGGCCGCTGCACACCAACGCGGTGATTTTTGCCTTTGTTGGGAACGGCATTTTCACCGGGGTGTATTATTCCCTGCAGCGTTTGCTCAAGACCCGTATGGCGAGCGATTTCCTCAGTAATTTTCATTTTTGGGGCTGGCAGTCCATCATCGTCGCTGCAGCCCTGACCCTCCCTTTTGGCATAACGAGCGCCAAAGAATACGCCGAGCTCGAATGGCCGATTGACCTTGCCATCGCGGTAGTTTGGGTCGCTTTCGGCATCAATATGTTCAGGACGATTATGAACCGCCGGGAGAACCACCTCTACGTCGCCATTTGGTTCTACATTGCCACATGGGTAACCGTCACTGTGCTGCACATCGGCAACAATCTGGAGCTGCCGGTATCGGCGTTCAAGAGTTACCCGCTCTTTGCGGGGGTACAGGATGCCCTCATCCAGTGGTGGTACGGGCATAACGCGGTAGCCTTTTTCCTCACCACCCCTTACCTTGGGTTGATGTACTACTTCCTGCCCAAAGCGGCCAACAGGCCGGTCTATTCGTACAAGCTTTCCATTATCCACTTTTGGGCGCTGATATTCATTTATATCTGGGCGGGGCCCCACCACCTGTTGTACACCTCCCTGCCCGACTGGGCGCAATCGCTGGGCACGGTTTTTTCCATAATGCTGATTGCCCCCTCCTGGGGCGGTATGCTCAATGGCCTGCTGACCCTGCGGGGCGCCTGGGACCGGGTAAGGCAGGACCCCATCCTAAAATTCCTGGTCGTGGCCATTACCGCTTATGGCATGGCCACCTTTGAAGGGCCCATGCTTTCCATCAAATCGGTCAATGCGATCAGCCACTATACCGACTGGACCATCGGGCATGTGCACGTCGGGGCATTAGGGTGGAACGGGTTCCTCACCTTTGGCATCCTCTACTGGTTGATCCCCCGATTATTCAATACAAAGCTTTATTCCGTCCGGCTGGCGAACACCCATTTTTGGATCGGCACGCTGGGGATATTGTTTTATGCGATTCCGCTCTATTGGGCAGGCTGGACACAAAGCCTCATGTGGAAAGAGTTCACCCCCGACGGATTTCTCAAATACGGGAACTTCCTGGAGACCGTCACACAGATTCTGCCGATGTATGGCATGCGCGCATTAGGGGGCAGTTTATTCCTGGCCGGTAATTTTCTGATGGTCTATAACCTCATCAGAACCGTCCGCTCGGGGGTTTTTACCCGCGACGAAGCCGCAGAAGCGCCGGCACTGGTCAAAACCGCAGGCGTGCACAAAGGCGAACACTGGCACCGGTGGGTCGAGCGACGGCCGATGCAGATGCTGTTCCTGAGCACCGTCGCCATATTAATCGGCGGCATCATCGAAATATTCCCGATGGTCATGATTGATGGCAACGTCCCCAGGATTGAATCGGTAAAGCCCTACACACCACTCGAACTTGCGGGGAGGGACATTTACATTCGCGAAGGCTGCCTTGGCTGCCATTCCCAGATGGTACGGCCCTTCCGCTCGGAGACTGAACGCTATGGCGAATATTCCAAATCCGGGGAATTCATCTACGACCGTCCTTTCCTTTGGGGTTCCAAGCGGACAGGGCCTGACCTGCACCGGCAGGGCGGCAAGTATCCCGACAGCTGGCACTTTAACCACATGCTGGAACCCACCTCGATTTCACCGGGCTCGATCATGCCTGCCTATCCCTGGCTGATCCGCGACGCGCTCGACGTCAGCCTAATCCCCCGGAAGATCGAAGCCCTGCGCGCCCTTGGCACTCCCTATCCGGAAGGATATGAAGATATTGCCCTGGAGGATATGGAAAAGCAGGCAGGACAAATTGGCCAGCGACTCCGAAAAGACGGTATTGAGCTGAAAGACCTGGAGAAAAAAGAAATCATTGCCATGATCGCATACCTGCAACGGCTGGGCACCGACATAAAACCCAAACAACAGGCCTCCAATTGATCCCCGGCCGACCGTGGCAGCACTATGGAGCGGGCAAAGGCTGAAAAATCCGCCCGCCTTGAACGCTGCCGGGGCCACAAAAAAATCAAACTTCGCCCCGGCGCCGGAACAAGGCTTTTTGCCGTAACTCCTGAAAGCCTCGATGCGCGAGATCTGTTGTCCGGAGGTGCGGAAATCGGTGCATAAATTCATCATTATTTTTTTAAAAACCGAACATGTATAAATATATCCTCGAAACAGCAGGGAATATCCATTGGATGGCTATTGCGGCCCTGCTCACCTTCCTGGCGGTTTTCATCGTCAGCACAGCAGTGATCCTGAAGCGCGACCAGGCATTCATTGACCGGATGGCGCACCTTCCCCTGGAAGATGGTTTTCCTGAAAACACACAAACTGAGAAAAGCCATGAAGCATAACATCCTGCAACGGGCAATAACGGCCTTGCTCCTGATTGCCACCACTGTCACTGCCTCGGCGCAGGATACCGCGCCAAGTGCAGACCCCAATTTTTACACCAATTTCCTTACCAACGGCCTGCTGCTTTTCGCCGGGCTTGCCGTATTGGGCACCCTGCTGGCCATCTTCCAACTGCTCAACATCTCGATCAGGATGCAACAGATCCGGATGTATCAGGAGCAGGGTATTGAAGTCTCACAGGAAGCTGCAGCGCCGGAAACAGACCTCTGGCAACGTCTGTACAAACGCTGGACCAACGTTGTGCCCGTTGAACGGGAAGAAGAAATCCTGTTCGACCACAACTACGACGGCATCCGGGAACTCGACAACAGCCTCCCCCCCTGGTGGGTCGCCATGTTCTTCATCACCATTGCATTTGGGGGCGTTTATATGTTATACTACCATGTGACCGGACTGGGTATGGGATCGGCATCCGCTTACGAGGCAGAAATGAAAAAGGCAGAAGTAGCCATTGCCGCTTTCCAGGCCCGCCAAGCCGACCGGGTGGACGAAGCTAACCTCGTCCCGCTCACTTCCGACGGCGACCTTGCAGCTGGGCAAACCTTATACAAGACCAATTGCGTCGCCTGTCATGGTGCGCTCGGGGAAGGCGGGGTAGGGCCGAACATGACCGACCCCTACTGGCTACACGGGGGCAGCATCAAAAATATTTACCTGACCATCAAAAACGGCGTTCCGGAAAAGGGAATGATCGCCTGGAAAAATCAATTCAGGCCCGCAGACCTGCACCGCCTTGCCAGCTATATCCTCACCTTGCAAGGTACCACCCCTCCAAACGGAAAAGCCCCCGAAGGCACGCTCTACCAGGGCGAAATGCAGGACAGCCCTACACCTGCCCAAGACTCTTCGGGCGCTGCCAACGGTCAGATCGGTATGCTCAACCAATAAACGCGCTGAAATGGAAAGGCCCATAGACGAAATATATGCCGACAGCGAATCCTTTCGAGACCACATCGCCACTGTTGACGAAAAAGGCAGGCGCATCTGGCTATACCCCCGAAAACCTAAAGGAAGGCTCACCTCCGCACGCGGTGTAGTGAACGGGGTCTTGCTGGCCCTGCTCTTTGGGGTGCCGTTTATCCATTTGGGAGGAGAACCCTTCATGCTGTTTAACGTCCTGGAGCGCCGGTTTATCCTTTTCGGGATACCTTTCGCGCCCCAGGATTTCCACCTCTTCGTCCTGGCCATGCTCACCATGATGGTATTTATTATCCTCTTCACCGTAGTCTATGGCCGGCTTTTTTGCGGATGGGTTTGCCCCCAGACCATTTTCATGGAAGGCGTTTTTCGCAAAATTGAATACCTCATCGAAGGGGACGCGAACGCACAGCGCCGGCTCAACAACAGCCCCTGGACCACTGAGAAGATCAGAAAGAAATTATCGAAACAGGGGCTCTTTTTTGCAATCGCCCTCCTGATTTCCCATACGTTTTGGGCCTACCTCATCGGGGCCCGGCAGGTTATTGACACGGTAACTTCCCCAATAGCTGAAAACCCCGGCGCATTTGCCGGGATCGTCGTTTTTTCCTTCGTGTTCTATTTTGTCTTCGCCTATCTCCGCGAGCAAGTCTGTGTGACGATTTGTCCATACGGCAGGCTCCAGGGTGTCCTGCTGGACCGCGACTCCATCGTCATCCACTATGACTTCGTGCGCGGCGAACCGAGGGGAAAAATCCATAAAAACAAAATACCTGTGGCCCCCACCGGCGATATCCGCGCGAACCTGGAGGCGGGCGGCGCCCCACTGCCCCAGGCCAGTGGCGACTGTATTGACTGCGGCCTTTGCGTACAAGTCTGTCCAACGGGTATTGATATCCGGAACGGCACCCAGCTCGAGTGCATCAATTGCACGGCCTGTATAGACGCCTGCGACGAAATCATGGAAAAGGTAAAACGGCCCAAGGGATTGATCAGATACGACAGCTACAACGGGATCGCCGAAGGACGGCAAAGAAAATTCACCCCAAGGGCCGCCGCCTATACCACTGTGCTGGCCATCCTCCTGGGTATCAACATCCTGCTCCTCTCCGGTAGGCCGGACGTAGAGACCATCGTCCTGCGTACCCCGGGGATGCTTTACCAGAAAGTAGATGCCGACCACCTCAGCAACCTGTACAATTATCAGATTATCAATAAGACCACGGAACGCCTTCCCATCCGTTTCAGGGTACTTACCGAAGGGGCCCGCATCATGCCGGTCGGACAGGTACCCGATACCAAGCCTGCAGATAAAATCGAAGGGGCATTTTTTATCGAAATGGAAAAACAGAAACTTACGGGCAGGACGACGAAAATACAGATAGAAGTCTATTCCGGCGACAAACTGCTCGACCGCGTGAAAACAAATTTCCTGGGGCCGGGCTATTAGCCGGTGCTATCGCCGGCCCTGTATTTGCGCTAAAAACAAACGATATGCATATCCATTGGGGTACGGGCATTGCCCTGTTTTACGGAACCTTTGTAGCCGTCCTGTTATACTTTGTCGTCAAATCCACCGGTCAGGACAACAGCCTGGTCTCGGAAGATTACTATGCAGAAGATTTGAAGTATCAGGAGCGTTATGAAAAGCTCCGCAACGCCACATTGCTGGACCGCGACCTGGAAATCCGGAGTGATGCCGGGCTTTCCAGGGTAGCGTTTCATTTTCCGGAGGAACTCGGTGCGGCGAGCGGAGAGATCCATTTTTTCTGCCCCTCTGACAGCAAGTCCGACTTCCGTGTACCTGTACGGCCCGGCGCAAAGTCTGTTCAGTATGTCCCCTGCGCAGGGTTGAAAAAGGGGCATTGGAAAATCAAGGTGGACTGGCAGGCCGGCGGAAAATCGTATTTCAAGGAAACAAACATCATTTTTTAATGCTGGGGCCACTCGAGGCATGGGCGGCATTTTCGATCGGGCTACTGGGCAGCATACACTGCGTGGGCATGTGTGGCCCTTTGGCCCTGGCCGTCCCCTATCAGGGCGAAGGTCGTTTTGCTGCGGCGAAGGGCGTCCTTGCTTATACCCTGGGCCGGTTGGCAACTTATGCGATCATCGGCAGCATGGTCGGCATCGCCGGCAAGGGGTTCTTGGTGGCCGGCATACAAAAGTACCTTACCCTGGCGATAGGCATTTCGATAGCGTTTATTGCCATTTTCTCTATCGCTGTGGAAAGCTACTTCGCCCGGGTCCCGCCGGTCCGGCGCTTTAATCTATGGACCAACCGGCAACTGGGCGGGTGGATCGGCCGGAAAGGCACGGTCGCGGCACTCATGATCGGAGTATTCAATGGCCTTATCCCCTGTGGCCTCGTCTATATGGCCATTGCCGGGGCCGTAACTGTGGGGAATATCCTTTCGGGGGCAACCTTCATGGTACTCTTCGGGCTTGGGACCGTCCCCCTCATGGCTTTCACCGGCCTGGCGGGCCAATCCCTTAATCCCGCCCTGCGTGGCAGGCTAAGGCGTTTTGCCCCGGCGCTCATGCTGCTCGTCGCCGCGCTCTTCCTCCTGCGCGGGCTACAGTTTGAAGTACCCGGTGCGCTCCGCTTCTGGGAAGAAGCGCGCAACATCCCGATGTGCCATTAAACTTCCGGCAAATCGGGAAATCAACATGCCCCCCCTTTTTCGTCCTGCTTATTGGAGCAGCCCCATTGGAGCAAAGCACAATGTACTTTTCCCGCCATACCTACCCATTGTGACAAGACCCGCTCCTCATTCCAAAATCGCGACAAAATTTTGAAAAAATTGTTTTTAGCTAATTTTTATATAGCTATCTTGCCAAAATTATTACAATACTTTTTTGAACATCTAATTTTTTTCATTATGAAGAAAGATCTACTCAGGACAATTCCCCTGCTTATGGCAATGTTCCTTTGTTTTGCGGCTTCGGCGCAGACCGTAATCAAAGGCCAGGTCAAAGATGAGAGTGGGGAGCCCTTGCCCGGGGCAAGTGTCGTCGTTGTGGGTACGACCATTGGTACCTCCACAGATGCCGATGGGATGTACACACTCGAGACCAATATCGCGCCACCGCTTAAGATCGAAGTGAGTTTTATCGGCTATGAGACTAAGATAATTGACGTTACCAGCGCCCGCGCCACTGTGAATGTAACCCTCGGCGAAAACATCAGCACCCTGGGTGAAATCATTATTTCTGCATCGAGAAGGGCAGAAAAAGTGCAGGAAGCCCCCGCATCGGTCTCGGTGATTTCTGCCAAAACCATGCAGGCCGCCTCTTCTGCAGTAGATCCGATCCGGGAACTCGTCAACGTTCCGGGGGTCCAGATCCAGCAGCAGTCGGCAGCGCGGATGAATATCGAAATGCGTGGCTCCGCGGGCCTTTTCGGAACCGCCGTCTTCCCCATCCTCGACTATCGCAGCCTCGTCGGCCCGGGTATCGGGACTTTCCAGTCCGATGCTTCCGGTCTGAACTCGATTGACCTCCAGCGTATCGAGGTCGTCCGCGGACCCGGATCTGCCCTCTATGGCCCCGGCGTTACCTCCGGCGTAGTCCACTTTATCTCCAAAAGCCCAATTGACTACCCGGGAACGACCGTTGAAGTCATCGGCGGCGAATTGGCAACGTATGGCGCCTCGGCACGCGTAGCTATCGCCTCCAAAAACCAAAAAATAGGCTTCAAGGTGAATGCCCACTACAAGCGCGGAGACGAATTCGTCCTCGACGGCAGCGAAGGGACCGGGAGCGGCGCCGCTTTTGTCCGTCAAACAGCCAAGTTCAAAACATCTGTCATAGACCCCATCGTCAATTCTGCCGGGGTAATTTCCGCTGATCAGTCCAAAGCGCCTGTTCTGTTGACCAGGGATGACCTCGATCCTGATGGCGATGGCAATATGATGCAGGACTTCTGGTCGAACAGCTCCTTTAACGGCACCCTCGAAATGCGCCCCTCCGACAAGACGAAAGTAGTCTTATCCGGTGGCGTCAACGATGCCAGTTCCGTCTTCTACAACTCGCAGGGCGAAGGCCTCTCCCAGTCAAGGGCATACTGGGCACAGGCACGCGTTCAGTCCGGTGGCCTGTTCGCGCAGGTATTCTACAATTTTAACGATGGCGGAAGCCCGGAAAGGCCGACATTCCTTTACCAGACGGGCAACAGGACCATCATCGAGCGGGCCCAGCTCGAAGGCCAGGTGCAGTACAACTTTGGCTTTGAAAAATTCCTGGACTCCAAATTCACTGCGGGCGTTGACTACCGCCAGGCGACGAGCAACTCCTTCGGAAAAGTATATGGACGCTTCGAAGAGGTAGATGATTACAACATTCTCGGCGCTTACCTCCAAGGAAATTTCAAGCTGGCAGAAAAGCTGGACCTCGTGCTGGCCGGCCGCTTCGACCAGTTCAACTTCATTGATGAGTCGGCATTCTCCCCGCGGGTCGCCATGGTTTATAAGGCATCCCCGAACCATACCTTCCGTGCATCCTACAACCAGGCGGCCGCACCCCCGGATGCGCTCGTCATGTACATTGACTTCCCTGTCGCAACACCGGCCACAGGCCTTTTCGATGTCTGGTTGAAGGGGTTGAAGGAACCGCACGAATTTGCGGCAAATCCACTGATTGACTTTACTGCACCCGGCTTTCCGAGCCTGCCCTACGGCACGCCCGGGCTTCCACTGGCCATCCCCTATGGTGCGGTTACCCCGTCTATTCTGACCGCCCTCAGCGGCGCACTTCCTGCCAATATCTTCCCGATCGTCCAGTCTATCCTGACCAATCCGGCCAATGCACCGGCAGGCTTCAGCGGCAAATTCACGGGCTATAACCTGTTCACCGGCCAGCCACTCGCACCCATCAATACCACTCCACCTGAAGTGCGTATCGAAAAGTCCTTCGAAATCGGCTATAAGGGGGTATTTGGCAAGAAACTCGCTGTCACGGCGGACCTCTACAACATCCAGACTTCCGGCTTCATCAACTTCACCGCGATCAGCCCGACGATCCGCTACACAGATCAGAATATCGCGGTGGATCTCGGCAATGCTGTAAGGAATACGGTTACCACCCAATTGCAGGCGATATTAATCGCCAACGGGATGCCTGCAGCCCAGGCAGCAGCTACCGCCCAGCAAATTGGTGCGGCTGTAGGTGGTGCATACCAGCAGGGGGGTGCAGCTTTTGCCGCACAAATTGCCCCGCTCTCGCCGATCTTCGGCGCCGTCGAGCCTAACGGTATGCCGCAGGACAACATGGTACACTCTGCTGCAGGCTACCGTACCTTCGGCGAAGCATCTTACTGGGGCCTCGATCTCGGCTTTTCCTATGCGGTCAACCAGGACCTCAACTTATTCCTTAACTACTCGCGCGTAAGCGATAACTTCTTCGACGAAGAGGAACTTGGCGAAGCAAAAGGCTCCGGCCTCATCTTTGCCCTCGGCATACCGCAAAACAAATTCCGCTTCGGCGCTGTCTATGCCCCGGTAAGCGGATGGCGTGGAAATATTGCCTTCCAGCACGACGATTCCTTCTTCTCCAACAACGGCCAATTCACCGGGGATACCGACGTGAAAAACCTCGTGGATGCCGGTGTAGGCTACAAGTTCAAGAATATCGCCTTTGACCTCACTTGTATGAACCTTTTGAACCAGCAATACCGCGCATTGCCGAATATGCCGATTATCGGCCGCCGCGCGCTTGCAAAAGTGACTTTTGACTTCTGATTACTGCCCAACGCAGTCTCATAAGTTCGGCGCTTTGCGCCAAATAATAATTCGAAACCGCGCTTGATTCATTGATTTTGCTTCGCAAAATCAATGAATCAAGCGCGGTTTCAATATAAAATGGGGTTGTGTAAAAATGTTTTTGCCGCCTTCGGCGGCAGAATATTCTTCTGAGAGACGCGTCATTTTCACGATTTCGCTTCGCGA
>JBMOJO010000060.1:0-17631 GCA_049315745.1 Saprospiraceae bacterium
CGATTTCGCTTCGCGAAATCGTGAAAATGACGCGTCTCTCAGAAGAATATTCTGCTGCCGAAGGCGGCAAATCACTTTTTACACAACCTCAACGTACATTTTTTGCTTACTGTTTACCGGATTTAATCAGCGGCTCAACGGGGGTGGTATCCTGCAGGACCTTGATATGCGGTTTGTCCGGGCGGGCGGGCTTTTCGGGGCGAGAGAAGGTATCCCGATCGAAAAATGCCTCCGCTACCATAATGGAATCCGCAAGCTGATTGGCTGCCTTCAGGATGTCTTCCATACAGCGTTCCTCCTTTGTACGGATAAATATCTCTACACGCTGCCTGACTTCTTTCTCGATGAGCGCATCTATATCGGACTGCGAGTACTCTTTTCGATCCAGGCATCCTGAAGACAACAGCGGCAGCAGACAGGGGGCTGCCCACAACAACCATTTACCCCAGGCACAACACCGGATTCCAAAAACGCTTCTTTCCATATTCGAATACGCTTTACTGCTGATATTTCGCCCTTAACGCCGCTTCTTCTTCCCGGCGTACCGCCAGGATAGAATCCGTAAAAGGCTTTAATAAACGCGCCTGCTTTTCTATACACTGGCTGTCCATCCTGGCGCTCATCCCCTCGATACGGCGAAAATAGAGGGTATCCACCCATTCCCGCTGCTCCAGGGTGAGTTTCAGTGGAGGGGGATCTGAACAGGCGCACAAAAAAAGCAGCCCGGTTATGCCTGCCGGGAAACAGCAGTTTTTCCAAAATAGACTTATTGCGATGGGTAATCGTTGTGGGAATAATGAGCTGTTTTTTGTCCACACGAAGGATTTTTGAGGGGGCATAGCCTGGCTACGCGACCGAAAAAAGGCGCGGTATGGGCGAAAAACAGCCATTTTTACCCTATGAGAACCCCATCGCAACAAGTCTGATAATCGAAAAATAAAGACGTCCATATTTCTCTGATCTTGAAAGCACACTCCACAAAAACAAATGTGTCCGGATAAATCTGACCCTTCGCCGCCGGCAGCAGAAAGATCCCCGCTGAAAAATGCGCTCTTTTCAGCCTGCTCTGCCCCCGTCGCAACATACCTGACAAGTCAAAGGGTATCGGGGTTTTTTTTACGCAGCTCGAAATGTTTACCCAGATATACCTTGCGCACCATTTCATCTGCCGCAAGCTCTTCCGCGGTACCCGACCTCAGGATCCGCCCTTCGAACATGAGGTATGCCCGGTCGGTAATCGAAAGCGTTTCCTGTACGTTGTGATCGGTGATCAGGATACCAATATTTTTAGTCCTCAACTTGGCAACAATAGACTGGATGTCCTCTACCGCAATCGGGTCAATGCCGGCGAAGGGTTCGTCGAGCAAGATGAATTTGGGGTCTGAAGCCAACGCCCGGGCGATTTCCGTGCGTCGGCGTTCACCGCCGGAAAGGGTATCTCCCCGGCTTTTACGCACTTTTACGAGGCCAAACTCCTCAATTAAGGCTTCCAGTTTTTCTTTTTGGGCTTCCTTTTCCAGCGTGGTCATTTCGAGGATTGCCCGGATATTGTCTTCTACGCTCAGTTTTCTGAAAACAGAAGGTTCCTGCGGAAGGTAGCCAATTCCGCTACGTGCCCTTTTATACATGGGAAGCCCGGTGATTTCTTCATCGCCCAGAAATACTTTGCCGCTCACCGGCCGTATGAAACCCACTACCATATAGAAAGTAGTAGTCTTCCCGGCCCCGTTAGGTCCCAGCAAACCGACAATTTCCCCCTGGTGTACTTCGATGGAGGCATCCTGCACGACCGTCCTGGCGCCATACATTTTTACCAGGTTCTCACTTCTTAAAATCATTCCGTCAATCTATGTAAACGATTTTATTAATAAAACGAAAACCTAAAGATAGTTCGAACGTCAGGTTCACAATCTGCCGTTCCGGGATATCTATGCGGTTGGTCCCCCCGAATGGATTGGGATTGATCACATTCCGGATAAGCGGCTGATTATATTGATACGAAAAATCGGGGTTGACGCTGAACTCGAGCACCATCCCCGTGAGCTCGGCAAAAGGCAGCTCTATTCCGCCGCCAACTGTAGCGCCATAATTGAAGCGGTTGACAAATTCATCAAAAGGATAGATATTCCCGTAGAGCAGTAAAGCGCTGGCAGGAAGGTTGTCCGGGCGCAGCTTCGTGCTGATGGTGTAGTCCCCGCGGATGCCAAAGAGGTAGTACAGCTTCTTCTTTCCGCTGAAATCAAATTTCTGCCTGATGCCCAGCGTCAGCGATGCATTGTTGAAAATAAACGGCGTGGAGGTTGCCGGCACGTCCACCTGTGTGCCGTCCACCTGTGTAAAGACACTCCGAAAAGTCCGGATGGCACTACCTTTTACGTGATATCCCGCCTGCGCAAACAAGGCAAAAGGCTGGTCTTCTTCCGCAGACTCGATGAATGCGATGATATGCTGACGCAGCAACGGCTCCCGCTCGAAGCTGTTGTCCCATTTTTGTGTGCCGACCGTTAGCCCGCCCTTCACCCCGAAGGCATAGCTTTGTGCAAAGGAGGAAGCCGAGAGGCTCCAGCAAAACATCAGAATCGAATATCCGAAAAATCTCATATTCCACTATTTTTCAAAGATCATCCAAATCCACCAAAACAGGAACAACAATCCAATAAACAAGGCAAAAACTACTGAAAGCTGGGGCGCGACAATACTGCCCAGCATAAAAACTACAGCGCCAACAGCCAGGCCAAAGATCATCCTGCCCAAAATATTTACCTCCCGCACATACCAGCCCAACAAGCAAAAAACCCCAGCAATAGCGCCCCATTTGATATAGGTATAAATTGCCAGCATCGGAAGCAGGGCAGGCCATTCTGCTGAAGTTCCCCGAAGGATGTCCATCAGCATCCCATTCTCGAGATGATCAAAAACAGCCGCTGCAACCCCCATACCAATCCCTGACAAAAGCGCATTGTGCCGCCAGCGCCTCCACGCCAAATAGCAACTTATCACCAGAAAAGCGCTATATGCCAATAAGAAAAACCGGTCCTGCAAAACGCTTTGGACCAGTGCCTCCACAATATCCGCCCTTCCGGCCAGCACTTTTTCCACATCAGCGACAGAGCGTGCAAACTCCAGCTCTACAATCGGGCTTTTAACCCCTGCCGCAACGGGGATTTCAGGCATTGTAAAGGCAATAATGAGCGTCAGGGCCCCGAATGGAAGGGCAGCAAGGAAATAGCGTTTTTTCATATCGTTAAAAATTTACCCCAAAACCAGTGGCCCGGATTTTATTCCGAAAGCCGCGCGCTGCCCTGCCGCATCCGCTTAGGGCCATACCAAAGCCAAAAACCGGTAATGGTAAACAACAGCAGCGCAAGGCCGATTACAGAAGTATAAACCAGTTTGATCTGGCCGTTCCCGGTGCCCAGGTAACGGTCGAGAACGGACCCGTCGTGAATATGCTCGATGGCATCCGAAAGGCGGCGTTCCTTATGCAGGAGGCGGCCGGTGGCCCCATCCAGCTGAAGCCCCCAGTAATGCGCACTGAAAACAAATTTCACCGTGCCCTTTTCGTTCCGGACATCAATGCGGTCGAGGTCGGTGGAAAGCTCCGGAGAAACGGAATCCCGTAAATAGGCGCAGGCAAGCCGGTGCAGGCTGTCGAGCGGCAGCCAGTCTTTCAGATCAGAAGAACTCCCTTTGTAGGTAGGGGCGAGGATCAGGCCTCCGCTGTGTTTTTTCCAGCCCAACAATAATCCTGAAATGGCTACGATGAAAAAGAAAAGAAAAAGGGTTGCCCCCAGTGCACGGTGCACCTTCCTGAAAATGCGCAGGGTTTTCGCCTGCTGCTGACGCTGGTTTTGTTTGTTTCTTGCAGTCATTACCAGTACTTTGACCCCGTTTGCCGGTAGAGGCGCAAAATACTATTTTATCAGGCAGCAGGGAAATTATTTGCCAAGTTATCCCGCTAACGCATGACCGCAGGGAAATCGAAAGGCCGGCGCTACCTCGGCTGAAAAACCCGGACATAATCCACGATCATCCAGCGGGGGAAAATCGTACTTTCAGCAGGAGGCCCGGGAAGATTGCCGCCAATAGCAACATTAAAAACAAAAAAGAACGGCTGGTTAAAAGGATAGGCGAGCCCGTTCAGATTAGCAGGGGTGATCTGAAAATAGGGCTCATCGTCCAGCAACCACTGTATTTTATCTTTTTCCCAAAGGATAGAAAAAACATGGAACCCTTCCGAGAACTTCGCCCCGCCCTGGAGGAATTTTGCCGACGTCCGGAATTGATGCTGCGCAACATTCGCCCCGAAATGCGCCGACCCAAGTACCCGGTTGGGACGGTCCCCGGTCAATTCCATAATATCAATTTCCCCGCATGCCGGCCATGGCGCCCGGTCAATATTGGCCCCCAGCATCCACAGCGCCGGCCAATAGCCCCGACCCTCAGGCAAAGCGGCCCGGATATCTATACGGCCATATTGAAATTCGCGTTTGCCCTTGGTAATTATCCGCGCAGAAGTATAATTCCTCGTGCCGGCGGTCTCCTTCCGGCCCTCGATAACCAGATATCCCCCATCTACAAAAGCATTTTTCTCCTGGTAAAACTGTAGCTCATTGTTACCCCAGCCACATAAAGCCGGGCATCCATCCCCCGTTTCAAAAGTCCAACTGGAAGCGTTCAGCTCCTGGCCCTCGAATTCATCCTGCCAAACCAACTGAAAACCTGCATAAGAAACGGGAGAAGTAGGCCCGCCAACAGGAACGGTCACCCGGTCAACAGGGTTAAGATCGTCGTTGCGCAAAGTGATTTTTGCTTTATTCGCACCTAATGTCGCATTGACGGCGTCCAGCAATACCACCTCGAATGTTTCGTCCACCTCTTTTACCGGATCGCCGATAATTTTAATGCTGATTTCACGGGAAGAAACCGAAGGCGTAAACAGCAGCGTTCCGCGCTCAACAGGCTCGAAATCCGATCCCGCGCTGGCTGTACCCGCAACTGTAGCATAATATACCACGATATTCGTAAGGCTGAGCCCTTCAACCTGAACATTAAAGGTCAGGGTAGTGTCCCGGTTGCCTTCCGAAATTTCAATATCCCCCTTTTCCAGCCGGACAACCGGCTTCGGCGAAACGGGCAGCCCAAGGTCGTCCGCTTTGCGGACACAACTGCTCAGACCAATCCACAGAAGGAAAAACACTTTGGAAATACCTAAGATTCTCTTATTATACATTGCTGTTGTTATTGATAGACCCGCACATAATCAATTTCCATTCGCTGGGGCCAAATCTTTTCATCAACCCCGTATTTTCCTGCCCAGTTGCCGCCCACGGCAAGGTTCAGGATCAGGTGGAATTGCTGATCGAAAGGCCAGCCTTCCGGACCGGCACCGGGTTCGCGCTCATATTGGAAGTAAGGTTTCCCATCCGCGAGAAAAACGATTTTTTCCGTATCCCATTCGATAGAATATACCCTGAATACATTTTCCAAAGGCTCTGGCCATTTGACCCTTGCCCCTTTCTGGGTACCGGAAATGTGGTTGTACTTCCCGGTATGCACGGTGGCAAAAAGGGAATCCGCAGCATAACCGACATGCTCCATGATATCTATTTCCCCACAATTAGGCCAGCCTCCATAAGGGCTCGCTGTCGGGAGCATCCAGATCGCAGGCCAGGTGCCGCGGCCTTGTGGCAATTTTGCCCGCACTTCAATCCGGCCATATCTCCAGTCCCCCTTGTTCCGGGAAACCAGTCGTGCCGAAGTATAATCCCTTCCCGATCTGGCCTGCCGATGGCATTCAATGATGAGCTTCCCTTTTTCAACCCGGGCATTTGCAGCATCTTTAGTATAGTACTGCAACTCAGCATTGCCCCAGCCACAAAGATTCGGGCATCCATCTCCCAAATCATACCCCCAACGACTCGAATCAGGCAGACCTTTGTAAGCGAACTCATCGGCCCATACCAGGGAATTATATCGGGAGGGAAGTCCCTCGCCCTTGGCCGGAATGCCCGACGACAACCCCGAAACGACACCTCCAGCAACCAGCACAATCAGGCTAAAGACGATAGGATTTTTCATTGCACAGATTTATCTCAACAACGCTATTTAGCAGCAACAAAATATAGCTCAAACCAGCCCCCACCTGCCAAAAAAGGTGTACGGACCACCAATTCAGTCTCTGTCAACACAACAATATCATAAACATTCGAAGCATCCCATACCCCCATAAAGGCCCCTTCCGGCAGGATAATCCGGGGCTCGCCACCAACCCCGCCGCGCGGGACAAGCGTCCAGGACTGGTTCTTCGGCGGCGCGTAGGGCACAGGGGCATAGCCTTTCCAGGGATCAATAGTCAAACCGTTATTTTCATAGACAAACCGGCTGTCATCGAGGGAAAAACAGAATCGGTCGTCGTACTGCTCGTTTTGCAGACCGTCTTTTGTAGATTTAAACCACTCCCCCGAACCGGGAATAGGCCCAACCGTAACTGCACCGGCAAGCCGGCTGAACGTCCAGCAACGGGAGGCTCCCGGCACACATCCCCCAACCAGTAATTTTACCACATCGTCGCAGGGGGGAATCGCATCTTTGAAAATACGGATTGGTTGCCCGGCCTGAGACGTGCCGCTCCCCCCAGCTTTTGCGACATACAGCGTTATCGTATATTCTCCCGAACGTGGGAAAAATATCGTGTCTTTCTGTTGCTTGGACTTATCCGGCTGCCCCCCGGGAAATCCCCATACCCGGTCAAAAACACCCGGCGTCAGGTCTTCGACAACAACGGAGTTGGAATCGCCCGCCAGATACCGCACCGAAAAAACCGGCGGCTCGGGAAGCGCTCCCTGAGGAATTTCTTCTTCAAAAAAAGGGGTACAAGCAGCGACTGCTGCTGCCCAAAACAGCAATGCAGCGGTTTTTTTTGTCATGGCTGGCATTTTTCAAATATTGCAAATAGCCCGTCAATACCCGGGATTTTGGGTGACCGCCCCATTGGAGGCCTGGATTTGGGATTGTGGAATGGGAAAGACCCGGTGGGTATTTTCCTTATACCCCAGCACCCCTAGTACCTGTGCAGCGCGGCCGGTGCGCACCAGGTCAAAAAACCGGTGGCCTTCAAGCGCAAGCTCCAGGCGCCGCTCCCGGTAAATAGCTTCCAATAACGCAACTCCCGAGACCGTTACAAGGGGGATTTTCACCCGAGCGCGGACCAGATTGAGCGAAGCACGCGCCTTTTCAGGTTGGTTATTTTGATATGCAGCCTCCGCGTGCATGAGCAGAATATCCGAATAACGGATTACCCGGTCGTTGGAACCACCGTTCGGGTTGGGGTCTCCAAAAGAAGCTTCCTCCCGCTTGTTATTGAAAAACTTCTTGGGATAATATTTATACGTAAAACCTCCCGTAGCCTCCCGCGTGAAGATACCTCGATCACCCATCGCCTCGCCCTCACGGAAAACTGTAGCTTTCAGGCGGGGGTCTTCAAAACCTTCAGCAAAAAAAGCATCCACCAGGCTTTGTGTTGGAATATTGAACCCATAGCCCTCGAACTGGCCCCGGGCACGTTGGAAAACATTGGTGAAAGTCCCTTCATTATTGGCATTGTACCCCCAGTTCCCCCCTGATTCGGTCATATACTGAATTTCAAAAACCGATTCCGGGCCATTTTCCCCTACAGTGGTGAAGATGCGGTTGAAATCAGCCTCAAGGCGGTATTGCCCGGAGTTGATAATCTCCTCCGTCAAAGTCTGGGCCTCGGGCCAGCGCTTTTGCCAAAGCAGTACTTTAGCCAGCAAACCCTGTGCTGTACCCTTCGTAACCCTGCCCAGATCGGCGGGCGCATAAGCGCTGCGCAAAGGAAGACGCTGCGCTGCCGCCTTAAGATCGGCCTCGATAAACTTCCAGATAGCGCCCTCGTCGGTGCGGGCCTTCCGGTATTCACTGGGAGCCAATGAACGCTCCACTAATGGGACTCCCCCAAAGATAGTCACTAAATTGTAGTAGAACCAGGCACGCAGGAAATGTGCCTCGCCAAGTATTCGCTCTTTTAGCCCTGCATTCATAACAATACCTGGCACCCGCTCTAAAACGACATTTGCCCGGTTAATCCCTTCGTAGTCGGCACGCCACTCCGATTCGAGATACTCCGTATTCACCGGACCCTGAAAATTTTCCAGTGCAGAAAGCTGAGGCTGGTCGTTATCGCCAGAGCCACCCTTTTCCGAATCATCGGACATGATATCCCCCCAAAACCAGCGGAAATGACCAGCAGGGGTCAACTCAAATTGCAGGGGAGCATAAGCAGCATTGATCGCAGATATCGCATCCTGCTCGGTTCGATAGAAATTCTCGATCGTCGCTCCGACTAAAGGTCGCTTCTCCAGAAAGTCTTCCTGACAACCTGTCAGGAAAAGGCCCAGAAAAAGGAATATCCTATATCGCTCATTTACTTGCATACCCCATATTTTTAAAACGATACGTTCACTCCAGTTAAAAAAGTTCGGGCCTGTGGATAAAAACCCTGGTCAATCCCAATTTCCAACGCACCGCCTACTACACCTATCTCGGGGTCGAGGCCACTGTACCTGGTGAAGGTAAACAGGTTCTGCGCGCCGATATATGCCCGGAATTTCTGTAATTTCAAACGTTTGAGCACGCTCTGTGGAAGGCTGTAACCCAACTGGACGTTCCTCACCCGCAGATGGGACCCGTCTTCTATAAACCGGTCTGAAGCCCGGGCATTGTTATTCGGGTCGTTGAGATTAGCCCGTGGCTGGAAATTTGAAGTGCCCGGGCCGGTCCAGCGGAGCAGGGCCGATTGTGGCCTGTTGGTATAAAAAAAATCGTACCGGAAAATCCCGTTGTAAATTTCGTTGCCATAGCTGCCCTGAATGAACAAGCTGGCATCAAACCCCTTGAAACCCGCTTCCAGGGTAACCCCGTAAGTAAAATCCGGGGTAGGATTACCGATAAAAGTACGATCGGCATCGTTAATCGTCCCGTCGCCGTTAAGGTCCTTAAAGCGGACATCCCCAGGTGCCGTTTGTGCATTCTGAAAGGCATGTGCTTTGACCTCTTCCACCGTCTGGAATATCCCATCGGTCACATATCCATAAAAAGCCGCTACCGGATGCCCGATTTGTGTACGGGATACATTTCCCGCAGAAAATACATTTCCTGCCACGATGGGCTCCCCACCTTCGCCAAGGCTAAGCACTTCGGTGCGCACAAAAGCGATATTGCCGCCTACCTGATAGGTAAAATCTCCTTTCTTGTTTCGGTGCTGAAGCGCCAGTTCAAGCCCCTGGTTTTGCATGGTACCTACATTCTGGAAAGGCGGACGCACCCCCGCGATAGCCGGAATAGGTACCCGGGAAAGCATATCCCTCGTCGTCTTTATATAATAGTCTCCGGTGAAATTCAGTTTACCCTGCCACATCTCGAGGTCGAGACCGAAATTTGTCTGCTCGCTCGTTTCCCACTTCAGGTCGGGATTACTCGCTTCCTGTGGCGCACTTCCGTTGGTGATCCTTTCATTGCTCCCAAAGGTATAGTTCTGCCCGGGAAGAACGATGGTCGTATAGCTGTAATCCCCGATCCTGTCGTTACCGTTCTGACCCCAGCTCCCCCTGAACTTTAGCAAGCTGACAGCCGGCGAATTCCAGAAAGGTTCCCGGCTTAAAATCCAGGCACCTGATACAGAAGGGAAAAATCCGTAGCGGTTATTCGCCCCAAAACGGGACGAACCGTCCATCCTGAAAGTTGCTGAAAGCAGATACCGCTCTTTTAACCCATAATTTACCCTTCCAAAATAGGAAAGCAGGGAAGACGCACTGGCAAAATCCCCGGCGCTCTGCGATTCACGGGGGTCAATCGTATTGCCCAAATAAGCATCTTCGACGCGATTGGAGGGGAGGTTCGTGTTGGCGCCAGTCAACTGCCGGAAAGTATTTTCAAGCGCAGTGGTGCCCACCATTGCAGAAAAATCATGCCCCTTCTTCCCCTGGTTTCGGTAGGTAAGCACATTTTCCCACTGCCAGTTAGACCAGGTAAACTCCGATTTCACCACGGAATTGTTGATGCTTCGTTCTACTGAAGGCGCATCGCCCAACTGTGGGTCTATACTCAGATCGAATTTTGGAAAAAACAAATCCTGGAAGGCAAAGGTCGCATCCATGCTGTAGGCAGATCGGAGGGTCAAGCCCATGGCCAGTTGCAATTCGCCAAAAACAGATCCAAGCAGGCGTTTGCTGCGCCAAGTATTATGCGTCTGTTCAATCGAATTAACCGGATTGCCAATGTCCGTATCCGCATAAACGGAGTAGTTGTAGGTGCCGTCGTACTTCCGCACACTCGTCACCGGGTCAATATTCAATGCCCTGATCAAAGGGGTGTTGAATTCGTTATTTTCGGGCAGGCCCTGGCGTTCAAGGGAAGTAAAAACCATACTGCTGCCAATATTCAGCCATTTTTTAGGTTGATGGGTGGCGTTGAACCTGGCATTGTAGCGTTCAAAACCTGCTTTAGGCCCCCCAACGATGCCATCCTGTGAAAAATAACTGCCACTGAGCGAATAAGTAGAAAGCGCCGACCCCCCGGTAATCGTCAACTGATGACTGGCCATGGGCGCCTCCTCAAATATCGCTTCCTGCCAGTCTGTACCTTCCCCCAGCAAATCGGGATTGGAAAATTCAGGGCGGGGAAGGCGCCCTGAGGCAATATGTGCTTCGTTGGATATAATCGCATATTCCCTGGCATTCAGCAAGTGCATTTTTTTCCAGGGCCCTTGTATGCCAACATACGCGTCGTAACTAATCGTCGCAGATTCTCCCGATTTCCCGCTTCGGGTAGTAATCAACACAACCCCGTTTGCGCCACGGGCACCGTAAATCGCCGCCGAAGCCGCATCTTTCAACACGTTAATAGAGGCAATATCATTGGGGTTGAGGAAATCAATCCCTTCGGCAGGAACCCCATCTATCAAGTATAAAGGCTCACTGTTGTTGATCGTCCCCACACCTCTTACCCGAACCGTCAGGGTACTCCCCGGTGATCCCGAATTTTGGGTCACCTGCACCCCGGCCGTACGGCCTTGCAAGGCCTGTTCTGCACGCAAAACAGGGGTTTTGGCAATTTCATCAGAAGAGATAGTCGAAACGGCTCCGGATATGGCACTTCGCTTTTGTGTGCCATAGCCTACCACCACCACCTCTTCGATTAGTGTGGCATCCAGCTGGAGCACCACGTTGATCTCACGCTGACTGCCTACCTGTATTTCTTGGCTCTCCAGGCCCACAAAGGAAAAAATCAGTACAGCATCTCCGGACGGGACCTCAATCGAATAAGTCCCGTCCAGATCAGTTGCAACGCCGTCTGAAGTCCCTTTGACTGCCACCGTCGCTCCTGGCAGGCCATCTGTACTGCCCTTTTCCGTCACTTTACCGCTTACGCGGATTTGAGCAGACGCGAAGGGCAGTATGCCAATATAAAACAGGATACTAATCCATAAATAATTCCGCATAAACATGGTCATTTAGTAGGGCACGCCCTTGGAAATCAGTGCTGCACCACCAGCTTTTTCACGTCTATCTGTTGCCCATTGCGCACAAAGACCCAAAACAGCCCCGCAGGTAGCTCAGCGACCGAAACCCTTGCGGTTTCAAGTGATGGCACTTCCCTTGAACCTGCCTGCACCCTGCCGAGCATATCGTAAAGCTGCCATTCCACCGGCCCATCGAGGTCTTGGTTGAATTGAAGCAAGAACTCACCATTCGCCGGGTTGGGGTAAACGCGGAAGAGATGGTCAACGCGTTCGAGGTTGCTCACTCCTGTTGGAGCACATGCCGTACAGGCGTTGAAGCACACCGCCTGCAAAATAGAATCTTTGCTCACGGTCGTAATGCGGTTAGTAAAGGCACCGGTTGTTTTGGTACAAGATTCCCCGCCGACAAAATTTTCCTGCGCCGACCATCCGTCCAGTTGGAATTTATACTCATACGTCCCTTCGCTGAGCTCCACCGTAGTCGTCCAGATGTTGTCGAGGTCGTCGTCTTTCAGGATATTTGCATTAGCTGACCAGTTATTGAAAGATCCACTCAGATATACGTTGACAAAGCTGCTTTTGTACGCCGACATATTCACCCGGAATGTCACCTTGCGCTTGACCAGGGCACCGCAGTTAGTGTTATCTGTACAACGTTCAAAACAGGTATTAATAACAGTATCTTTAGTGAAAGGCCCCATCTTCCTGTCGTTGAAATTGTCCGGGTTGGCACAGGCCTGGCCTGCGATATTTTCTTTGCAACTGTAGTCAGGGCATCTTCCATTAGTAAAGGTATAGAAGGAAGTAAATCCTTTAGGGCGCTCAAAAGTAATGGAATATACTCCATCCTTATCCGGATCTTTGAGCGGAAAATCCCCCGGGGACCCAAAGTTGCCCCCACCTGCAATGAAAACACCGCTTTCGGCTACCGGAATATGCTGAGTACCCAGGTTAACCGTAATCAATACGGATGCGCCACAAGCATAACAACTGCTCCAGCAAACCGTATCCAGTGCTAAACCTGCGGATGGGATTACTTTATAGCGATTGGTAAATTGACCATCCGGCGTTGTGACCGTACAGATCTCGGTACCCCTGAAGGTTTCTTGGTCTTTCCACTGGTCAACCTGAAACTTGTACTCAATAGCACCAGCCGGAATTGGCAGGGTGGCCGTCCAAATGCCATCCTTATCGGTATCCTGCAGCGGGTTGGAATCTGCAGACCAATTGTTGAACGTGCCGGAGACAAATACCGTGTTGAACGTCTTGGTATAGGACTTCATATTCACGGCAAAAGTCACATTTGCAACTGTCGGTGCCGTGGAAACTTTAGTCAGGATATCATCAAAGTAGGAAGTGGCGGCAGACTCGGCACCTGTCTTACCAAAATCGAAGAACAACACCACCCGGGCGTAAACCTGCCCAGCAGCAGGCTTCTTTTCCCCTTCCAATCCCGGAAGCTTTGGGTCAAAGCAGAGCTCAACCCATTCCCGGGCCTTACTCACCGGCAAAGTCTGGATCCAGTCGGCCCCACCCGTGGAAGAGGCTTCCAGCTTTAGGGATACCGAACCCACGTGGTCCAGCCAAACTTTCACACAGACCATACTGCCACTGGCTGTGAGGTTCACCGGCTTTTTAGGATTGGGATTAGAGAAAGCGCCTGCCCAAACCTGTGCATCTGCAGGTTTTACAAATTCCCCCACCTTGGCGCTGGTGTTGATGCCCCCAGAAGCAGGATTATTTACCACCTTATTCAATTGTCCGTCTAGACCGCTTCCAAAATATTGAAAAAGCGTCGAGGTGGAATCGGATTCGAAATTCAGGATGACTTGCTGGGCATATACATCGGCCTGTACAAACAAGTACATCATTGCGATTAAGTAGGTTTTTTTCATACTGCTTTTTTTACTTGCTACAAAAGTAGCTTTACGCTTTATAAATAATTCATTTTCCAACACATCACTATTACAACAAAATGCAGAAATCTAAAAATGGAATACATCATCAATTCATCTTTTATTTCATTTTACTCAACATTACTACATCAATTAAAAAAAATATACCTTTATAGCGCATACGGTATAAATTTATCGGGATGGCATTTTTATTTCTGATCCATCAAAGCATCTGGCTGCCCCGCTGGCGGGCAACCCTTTCTGACTTGTCCAGCCGGTATTGGTTCCTGATGGCATTTGGGGCGATGCCCTTAGCTGCATACGCACAGGGGGCACCGTTCTCCATAAATTATTCAAAAAACGATTATAAAGGCGGGACACAAAACTGGGACATCCGGCAGGATAGTTCCGGTATGCTTTATGTTGCCAACAACAACGGGCTGATGACCTTTGACGGCAACTACTGGAATATTACCCCGGTAGCCAATAAAACCATCCTCCGCTCAATCGCCTGTACCAATACGGGAAAAGTTTGGGCCGGTGCACAGGGGGAGCTTGGCTATTTCCGGCCGGCCGAAGATGGAACGATGCAATATGTCTCCCTTTGCCATTTGTTGCCGGCATCCGCAAAAATTCTCACCGATATCTGGAATATTGAAATAACCCCGGGTGGCGCAGTGCTCTTTCAGGCGGAAAATATGCTCCTGGTATGGCAAAAAAACACTTTCCAGGCTCACTTCCCCGCCTCCCAATTTCTGTTTCTCGGGGAGGTTAAAGACCGGATCCTGCTGCAAGACCGGGAAAAGGGCCTTGTCGAGTTCGTTCAGGACAACACCTTGAAACCCCTTTGCAAACTACCCGGGGATATCGGTGTCATCTCTGCCATCCTGCCCTGGGCGGGCGACACCTTATTATTAACGACCCAAAAAGGCCACATCTGGGCCCTTGCGGGAAACCGTACGCTTATACCCTGGAAAACACCGGCAGATCGTTTTCTGGACGAAAACCGGATTTATACTGCTACTTTACTCCACGACGGAAAGCTTGCCCTTGGAACCTCGCAGGGCGGCATCCTCATCCTGGACCGCCAAGGCCAACAATTTTTAATCAATAAATTCAACGGCCTCCAAAACAACAGTATCCTGAGTCTTTTTACGGATTATCAGGGAAATTTATGGGCCGGAACCGACAATGGAATTGGCTATGTGATGGTCAACTCCCCTTTTTCCTATCTGTTTCCCGATGGCCAGTTGGAAGGTGCCGCTTACTGTGCCCAAATAGATACCACTCGGGTCTATTTCGGCACCAACAATGGCCTTTACACCGCTGAATATCCCTCAGGAGGCTATCTTGCAAACGCCGGTTTCAAAAGGGTAGAAAATACCCAGGGACAAATATGGGGACTGTACCGAATGGACGGGCAATTGTTCATGGGTCACCACGAAGGGCCTTTCAAAATTGAAACAACCCAGAAAACAACCCCAATCGGAAACTATTCCGGCGCCTGGACTTTCGTCGCCCCCGAGGGGCGGCAGGATATCCTTCTGGGCGGAGGTTACCACGGGCTCTATCTGTTCCGAAAATCCGGGAACAACTGGCAATTGATCAAAAAATACCCCGGACTGAACGAATCCTGCCGTATCATGGCTATGGAAAATTCCCGCATGCTGTGGGTTGCGCACCCCTATCGCGGCGTGTACCGCATCATTTTTTCTGAAGACTTCCTGGACGCCGTGATCTCCTTCTTCAACGCCAAAAACGGCCTTCCCTCCGATAATTTTAACCACGTATTCAAAATAGGCCAGGAAGTCGCCTTTACTACCGAAAGTGGAATCTTCCGCTACGACCACCTGCGCGAGACTTTTGAGATTTATCCCCTGCTCAACGATTTATTCCCGCCGCCGACCCGCGTGCGCTACCTGTGCGAAGGACGCAACAGGGAAATCTGGTTCGCTGCCGACAGCGATGTGGGCTATCTCGAACCTAAGCTCAGATCAGCCTCCAGGTCTTACCAAAAACGCACAATCCCTTTCCTGAAAGACAAACTCCTCGCAGGCTTTGAACTCATCATGCCTTTTAACCAACATCAGGTTTTATTTGGAACAGATAAAGGGTTTATCTTTTTTGACAGAAAAAATCGGCGCAAGCCTCCGGGCAGTATCCTCATTCGCGAAGTCGCCCTCAGCGGGCCGAATATTCAACTGCTGCCCGCTAAGGGCCCGACAGCAATTCCTTATCATAAGCGCAACAACCTGAAATTCCGCTTCTCCTTCCCCTGGTATGGTGGCCACGATGGTTTGCAATATGCCTGGAAACTTACCGGGTTCGATACCGACTGGTCCGATTGGACCGAAAAGCCGGAAAAAGAATATGCCAGCCTGCCACCCGGAAAATACGAATTCCAGGTTAAAGCCGGCTTGTTGAACAACCTGGAAATACGCCCCACCATCTATCGGTTTGAAATCCTGCCCCCCTGGTATGCCAGCCCCCTGGCAATCCTCGCTTATAGCCTGACCCTGGTCTCCCTGCTCGTCCTCCTGGTCGTTGCGCCCAGGAAAAAAATTGCCAAAGAACGCGACGAGCACCGCAAAATAGAGGAAGCCCAAAGACGACATACAGAAGCCGCTCAACAGGAACTTCATAAAATCCGACAGGAAAAACTACAGGCAGAGATTGCCCATAAAAACAAGGAACTTGGCGCCACCACCCTGCATCTGCTCCAAAAAGGGGAAATCCTGAACAAAATCCGGGAGGACCTGCAGCATGTCGCCGAAGCTTGCGAAGAACCCCATACCCGAAAAGCACTGCAAAAACTTACACGAGTCCTGGCAGAGGATGCACAACTCGATTCCGATTGGGAACAATTCGCTATCCATTTTGACCAGGTCCACAGCGATTTTCTGCGGCGGCTCCGTGAGCGCTACCCCCAACTTACCCCCCGCGACCAAAAACTCTGTGCCTACCTCCGCATGAACCTCTCCTCAAAGGAAATCGCCCCCCTGCTCAATATTTCCCTGCGCGGAGTAGAAATCAGCCGGTATCGCCTGAGGCGAAAGCTGCAGATGGAGGCCGAAGCTAACCTCACCGAGTTCCTGCTCAATTTTTAGGGGATACCGTCAGCATTAACCCCCCTTTCAAACCCTCCTGCGAATTTCCGCCTACCATCACCTCGAATTCACCGGGTTCCACTACAAATTTTCCGTTATTGTCGAAATACCCCAGCGCTTCTTCTCCAATCTCAAACCTTACTTCCTGAGTTATTCCTGGCTCAAGCAGGATCTTTTCAAATCCTTTCAGCTCTCTGACCGGGCGTACAACGCTGGAGAATTTGTCCTGGATATAAAGCTGTACCACTTCCTCACCCGCGCGCTGACCAGTATTTTTTACCGTAACCCGAACCTCAAAACGGCTGGGGCCTGTCTGGTTAATCCTTAAATCAGTATATTCAAACGTCGTATAACTCAGTCCATACCCGAAAGGATAAAGCGGGGCATTGGTTTCATCATTGTAATGCGCCCAGAATACCAGCTCCTGTGGCCCCGGCCGTCCAGTACTGAACGTATTATAATACAAAGGAACCTGCCCGATACTTCTGGGAAAAGTCATGGGAAGCTTCCCGCTGGGGTTGTACTCCCCAAAAAGGACCTGTGCAATCGCATTTCCACTTTGTGAGCCCAGGTGCCAGGCCTCGACAATCGCCGGAATATGGTCCTGTGCCCAGGTTATCGTCAGGGGCCTGCCGTTCATCAGTACCAGGACAATATTCTTATTGACCTTATATACCGCCTCCAGCAATTCCTGCTGGACACCGGGCAAATCCAGGTTGGCCCGGCTACGGCCCTCTCCGCTCTGAAACCCGTGCTCGCCTAATACCATGATTACAACCTCCGCACTCTTGGTTGCCTTAATCGCTTCTGCGAACCCACTTTTATCGGTCTCATTAATCGCTACTTTCCGGATAAACTCGGTCGTTCCGACTGCTAAATCCGCACCCTTGGCATAACGCACGCCTGGAATATATTTGCGAACCCCCTCCAGAACAGATACTGCCGAATTGTCCTCGCCCGCTCCCCGCCAATTACCCAGTGGACTGTTTTTATCATTCGCCAGCGCTCCAATAAGGGCTATTTTTTGCGTCCCTTTATTTAGGGGCAAAAGATTACCCGTGTTTTTGAGCAAAACGATGGACTTTTT
>JBMOJO010000061.1:0-17567 GCA_049315745.1 Saprospiraceae bacterium
AAAGCGGTGAGGATGAGGTGGTCGCCTTTTTTCAGGCGCGGCTCATAATCCCACAAACATAAGGGGAGGGTGCCGGCTGTGGTATTACCATACCGTTCGATATTGACCATCACTTTTTCCATTGGGAAATGCAGCATTCCGGCTACCGTTTCGATAATCCGCCGGTTTGCCTGGTGGGGCACGAGCCATGACAGGGATTCAGTGCTAAGGCCGTTGCGGTCCATGACTTTTTTCACGACATCGCTCATCCCCGATACGGCAGCCTTAAAGACGGGTTTGCCGTTTTGATAGACGAAATGCTCCCTTCCGATTACCGTTTCGATACTGGCAGGGCGCATAGAGCCCCCTGCTCTTTGATACAGGAATTCCGCCCCTGCCCCATCGCTTTTCAGCAGGGAATCCATTACCCCGAAACCTTCGTCCGTCGGCTCGAGCAGTACCGCACCCGCTCCATCGCCAAACAGTACGCAGGTAGTCCGGTCGGTATAATCCAGAATTGAGGACATCTTGTCGGTACCTACGACCACGACTTTTTTATGCGTGCCGGTCTCTATAAATTTTGCCCCGACTGTCAGTGCATACAAAAAACCGGAGCACGCAGCCGACAAGCCGAAGCAATAGGCATTTTTCAGGCCTACACCATGGCCGATGAGATTACCTGTATCGGGAAACATCATATCGGGAGTGACCGTAGCACAAATCAGCAGGTCAATTTCCATTGGGTCGGTGTGCGTTTTCTCCAAAAGCCCTTTCACGGCGTGAATCCCCATCACAGAGGCCCCCTGATCCTTTCCCTTCAATATCCTCCGCTCCCGGATTCCCGTGCGGGAAGTGATCCACTCCTCAGTAGTATCCACCATGTTTTCCAGTTCCCTGTTCGTAAGGATATCCTCCGGCACCCAACCGTTGACCCCTGTAATTGCGGCGCATACATGCATCATTCCAAAAATTTTCGGCCGCTAAATTAAAAATATTCCTCCTTTCGTTGCTTAGCGGGCGTAGAAATCAGCAGTAAACCTAAAAAGGTGATCAGGCCGTTGAGCAACAGCAGCAGAAATCCAAATTTGAAGCCCGCAAAGAGGTCTGCGGAGTACTTATCCAGAAAGTAGCTCAGGATAGGGGAAGCAATACAAATCGGCAATACCCATTTATCCCGAACGTTCCTCCTGGTCAGGATACCGAAACCGAACAAGCCGAGCAGCGGCCCATAGGTATAGCCGGCCCAGATGAATACCGCGCTAAGTACCGCCTGGTTATTGATTTGTTTAAAAATCACGATAATGATAAACAGCAGGAGGGAAAATCCCAGGTGTACCAGGGTACGCTGGCGCTTTTTCGTCGCCTCCGCTGCATCTGATTTTTCAAAATTCAAAAAATCCACGCAAAATGCCGTGGTCAGTGCGGCAAGGGCAGAATCGGAGCTGGCGTAAGTGGCCGCAGTGATGCCGAGAATAAACAGAATGCCTACCAATGGTGCAAAGTGTTGCAATGCGAGCGTGGGGTACACCAAATCGGTCTTTGCAGGCGCCTCCATGCCGGTCTGCGCCATGTAAATATACAATAATGCCCCAAGGGTAAGGAAGAGGACGTTCGTGACCACCATAATTATAGAAAAGACAAACATATTTTTTTGGGCATCCTTAAGGCTACGGCAGGAAAGGTTCTTCTGCATGATATCCTGATCCAGCCCGGACATCGTCAGGGTAATCAACGCCCCTCCGAAGAATTGTTTGAAAAAATTATTGGGATCGCTCCAGCCCCCTTCAAAGAACAGCGCCTGGGAATATTCACTGGCAGCAACAGCCTGGAAAATCCCCCCGGGCCCAAGGTCCAGGGATTTTCCTACACTGATGATCGTCAGGACAAGCGCGGCCAGTAAGAAGAAGGTCTGCAGGGAGTCCGTATAAATAATGGTATTCATCCCGCCCCGGAAAGTGTAGGTCCAGATTAGCGCGATAGAAATGAGTACGGTCAGCCAGAAAGGCACCCCGAAAGCGCTCAGCACAAATTCGTGCAGAATCGATGCGGCGAGGAACAAACGGAACGCCGCACCGACAGTCCTTGAAATGAGAAAGTACGCAGAGCCTGTTTTATAGGAAAAGAATCCCAGGCGATTTTCCAGATAAGTATAAATTGAGGTGAGCTGCAAGCGGTAATAGAGCGGCATCAGTACTGTGCCGATTGCCACATAGCCCAGCAGATAGCCAAACACCACCTGCATATAGGAAAAGTCCTTATTCAGCCCATCTCCGCCAACCACCCCCGGGGTGGACACAAACGAGACCCCGGAAATGGACGTGCCAATCATTCCGAAAGCAACCAGCATCCAGGGCGCCTGGCGCCCCGCAAGGAAAAAAGAAGCACTGTCGCTCTTCTTGCCTGTAAAATAGGAAATGACGATGAGCAGGGCAAAATAGGCAATGATGATGCCAAGGATTAAGCCAGGTGTAAGTTGCTGAATCATAGGTGTTTTTGTTTTTTATCGCATTTAATGCCAGAGTAGCACCGAACGGCAACAAGCACAGGAATCATGGTTGGCCTGTTTCCCCCGGCAATTCTTCCTGATGGCCATCTTCCTGTACAGGCGTGTTTTCCGGTTTGGGCTTTTGGAAAGCAGTGGGCAACAAAATAGCTAGCCCCAGCATGATTGCGACGTCGGCAAAGTTAAAAATACCCGTACGGATACTCCCGATTCCCATATTCATAAAATCCACGACGTGCCCGTAGGCGATGCGGTCATAGATATTGCTTCCCCCGCCGCCGAGAATGAGGCCAAAGGCCGTTTGTGCCCAGCGGCCTAACCCCTCTGCACGAATTGCATGGTAAAATAAGTACAGCAGAACGGCTACCGGAACAATTGCCAGCACCCAATAACGCAAATGATCGGGCAACTCCGCACCAAGGCTCAGGAAAGCCCCCTCATTAAGGGCATATTGCAAGCGGAAGAAATCGTTCCAGTAAGGGCGCGGCATAGACATCGCAAGCGTTTCCGTAGCCCAGGATTTTGTCCACCGGTCGAGCACAACAATAATCAATACCGGGATCAAAAGCCTTTTCAGACGGTTCCAATCCATGGCCAGGGCGGTTTATTTGGTATTCAAAAATATTCTGACACTGCGAAAATACAAGTTAATCGGATAAAAGCATTATTTTCACTCCGAAAGGAAAAATGTGCCCTGCGCTGAAGGGGCCTTTTAGTCAACCCGCAACTCCATTTCGCCTATGTCACCAGTATTTACCAATGATGCCGTCGTTTTTGGTATCCTGATTTGTACCCTCGCCTTGGTTTTCTGGACTTCCAGCCTGGATCACCCGTTCTGGAAAAAATTTTACGGGATAGTGCCCCCGCTCCTGCTATGTTACTTTCTCCCTGCGCTCCTGCACTGGCCGCTCGGCCTCATTTCCGGTGAGGAATATGCAGATGGCAGCAAATCGCAGCTTTATTTCGTCGCTTCTAATTATCTGCTCCCGGCCTGCCTCATCATGCTTTGCATCAGCATTGATTTCAAGGGATTGATCAGCCTCGGCCCCAAGGCCCTGGTGATGTTCCTCGCCGGTACCTTGGGGGTGATCCTCGGCGGCCCGATAGCGCTGCTCCTCGTCACAAACCTGGCCCCCAACCTGATCCCAACCTCCCCGGAGTTGCTGTGGAAAGGGCTCTCTACCATCGCCGGAAGCTGGATCGGCGGCGGTGCCAACCAAACGGCTATGAAGGAAATCTTTTTGGTAGAAGACAACCTGTTCGCCACGATGATCGTCGTAGATGTAGTGGTTGCCAATGTATGGATGGGTTTTCTCTTGTACGGGGCGGGGCGTTACCGCGAAATTGACCGCTGGATGAAAGCCGATAATTCGGCGATCGAAAAACTCCGGGAAAAAGTGGAGCGCTTCCAGTCCAGTGTGGCGAAAATACCCACTACGTCCGAATGGTTCCTGCTGCTGGCCGTGGCATTCGGGGGCACGGCAATCTCGCACTGGGGTGCCGACGTTATCGTGCCGTGGACCAAACAATACGCCGAACAATTGCAGGCCTACCGACTGGATGCCATTATTTCTACCTTTTTCTGGGTAGTCGTCATCGCTACCTCCTTGGGCCTGGTGCTTTCGTTTTCTAAAGCAAAAAACCTCGAGGGCGTAGGGGCTTCAAAACTGGGCAGCGTGTTTATCTATATCCTTGTTGCCACGATCGGTATGAAAATGGACCTTGGGCAGGTATGGCAGAACATTGGATTGTTTGCGGTGGGTATCGTCTGGATGTTGATCCACATCATCGTGCTGCTATTAGTGGGACGCCTGATCAGGGCGCCATTTTTCTTTATCGCGGTAGGCAGCCAGGCCAATATCGGCGGTGCGGCTTCTGCACCCGTTGTAGCCTCCGCGTTCAGCCCCGCGCTTGCCCCGGTTGGGGTGCTGCTGGCCGTACTGGGCTACGCGCTCGGCACGTATGGCGGATTGGTATGCGCCTATTTGATGTCGTTGATTGTTTAAACAGCCTTGTTGCGACGGGTTATCGCAAGGGGAAAAAACTGTTTTTCCACCACGCCCGCCCGTCGCAACAAGTCAATTTTTACATCTACCCCCTACCCTTCGATCTCAACATAGGCCCTGGCAATTTTGCCGCCCATAGGTGGGTTGAACTTGCTTACCCGGATGCGGATATTTTTGATCCTCACCTGGTAATCGTCGGGATGTTCGAGATCTTTATAATAGGATTTGATCTTGGCCAAAATTGACGCGGCGAGTGTCTCGATCATCTTAACCGGCTTTTTCATCTCCAGTTTGCAAATATTATAGATCGTTTCGTAGTTGATAGTGGTGCTGATATCGTCCACGGGCAATTTGACGCTATTGTCGGCCATTTCTATGAAAGTATCGAGATATACATCAACCTGATATTGGTTACCGACAATTTGCTCTTCCTGATAGTATCCATGACAGGCATGAAACAACATGCCTTCCAGTACGATTTTCCTCATGACACAACACGTTTGATATGCAGGCCAAAATAGTAAGATATGCGTAAAATCTTTACCTTTGCGGCAGAACAAAATCAGATGGCCCACAAGAACATAACGATGGTGCCCTCATAAAAACCATAGCGATGAAACAAAATGGAACCCATCCTGCCATTGAGAAGAAAGCCAGGGAAGACCGCTTCCAGGGGCATGACTACTATCTGGTAGATGAACTGCTCCAGGAGGACCACCTCATGGCCCGGGAGGCCGTAAGGGCCTGGGTCAAACAAGAAGTATCCCCGATCATCGAAGCTTATGCAGAACGCGCAGAGTGCCCGGCACACCTCTTCAAAGGGCTTGCAGAAATCGGGGCGTTTGGCCCAAGTATCCCCGCAGAATACGGTGGCGGAGGCATGGACGAAATCGCATACGGCGTGATTATGCAGGAGCTGGAGCGCGGCGATTCCGGCGTGCGCTCAATGGCCTCCGTGCAGGGCTCCCTGGTAATGTACCCCATTTACCGCTTCGGCTCGGAAGAGCAAAAGCGCAAATATCTCCCCAAGCTGGGTGCGGGGGAGTTTATCGGATGTTTTGGCCTCACCGAGCCAGACCATGGATCAAATCCTTCCGGTATGGCCACCCATGTAAGGGACGATGGCGACGCTTATATCCTGAACGGTGCAAAAATGTGGATTACCAACTCCCCAGTAGCCGATATTGCCGTAGTATGGGCCAAGGACGAGGGGGGGACCATCCGCGGTATGATCGTAGAACGGGGCATGCCCGGATTCTCAGCACCAGAAATCAAAGGAAAGTGGTCGCTGCGCGCCTCCGTTACCGGTGAATTGGTATTCGAAGATGTCCGGGTGCCCAAATCCAATGTCCTCCCCAATATCCAGGGCATGAAAGGCCCCCTCTCCTGCCTTTCAAAGGCCCGCTACGGGATTGCCTGGGGCGCTATTGGCGCAGCAATGGACTGCTACGATTCCGCTCTGCGGTATGCCCAGGAACGCATACAGTTTGGACGGCCAATCGGACAGTTCCAGCTGACCCAAAAAAAATTGGCCGAAATGATTACTGAAATCACCAAGGCACAGTTGATGGCCTGGCGGCTCGGGGTGTTGGCCAACCAAGGCAAAGCAACCCCGGCACAAGTATCCATGGCCAAACGCAACAACGTGATGATGGCGCTGGAAATCGCCCGCGAAGCCCGGCAAATCCATGGCGGGATGGGGATTACCAACGAATACCCGATTATGCGGCACATGATGAACCTGGAAACCGTCCTCACTTACGAAGGCACCCACGATATTCACCTGCTCATTACCGGCTACGATATCACCGGCTTGAATGCCTTTCAATAGCGACAATAAAACTAACCGAAATAAACGTTTTCTCAAAGTTAATAACAAGGGAAAAGCCAGGGTGACGCGGTATGGCCGCAGCATGGAAAACTACCCCCGGCTTCCCACTATCCTTACTAAATAAAAGTACATGAATTCCCTTCTGAAGGCAATCGTGTTGCTCCTCATGGCAAGTGCCGCCCAGGGTACCCTGAACGCCCAGCAGCAAGACGGCGTGATCACGCTGCTCAACCCGTCTTTCGAAGATATGCCCCGCCACAGCAAACCCCCGAGGGGATGGATTGATTGCGGCTCTGCAGGAGAAACCCCCGTAGATGTACAGCCCAGCGGAACATTTAGCGTTACTAAACCCGCGTACGACGGAGAGACCTATCTCGGTATGGTCGTCCGCGACAACGATACCTGGGAAATGGTCTCTCAACGCCTGAGCGCACCTATGAAAAAAGGCACCTGCTATGAATTCAGCATATTCCTCTGCCGATCAGAACTGTATGTGAGCTACAGCCGGCTATCCGACGAAACCGCTAATTATACCACCCCCGCAAAACTACGAATTTACGGCGGCTTCGACTATTGCGACAAACAGTACCTGCTGGGCGAGACAAACCTGGTGATCAATACCCGCTGGCTGGAATACCGCTTCAAATTTGACCCGCTGGGGAATTATTCCCACATCTCCTTCGAGGCCTTCTACAAAACGCCCACGCTCTTCCCCTACAACGGTAATATCCTCGCGGATAAAGCCTCCGCTATCACCCCCATCCCCTGCGATGAAGCCCTTGCAGAAAAAGAAGAGCCTAAACAGCCGGAGCAGAAACCCGCTTCCCCTGCCCCACCCAAAAAACCGGACACCATTACGGCCAGCAAGCCCGGCGCTTCACCCACACAACCGGCATCCCCGGTGCCCCGCACCGAGCCGGCTGCCCCTGAGCCCAAACCCGCCGTTGTCGAAAATGCTGATTTTTCTAAACTCAAACGCTCCGACCTCAGAAAAGGGCAGACCCTGCGCTTGGAAGGTATCCTCTTCGAAGTAGACCGCTCGGTGATCGCCAGGGAATCCTATACCGCCCTCAACGAACTGGTAAATTTTATGCTGGAAAATTCCGATATCGCCATCGAAATCGGCGGCCATACCAATGGCTTGTGTTCGGATGCTTTTTGCGATCAGCTTTCGACAGCAAGGGCAAAAGTCGTGAGCGAATATATCGCCCAGCGGGGTATATCCCGGACAAGGCTCCAGTATAAAGGTTATGGGAAAAGATTTCCAATTGCTGGGAATGATACCCCCGAGGGCAGGCGTAAAAACCAACGTGTGGAAATTAAAATCCTGGATATCGGCAGCTAAATGCACATCGCCGGCTTCCGATAAATAAAATCCGGTACTATCCGGAAAAAGGGAACCTGCCCCCCCTCCGGAAATTAGGTTTACAGCCTGAAACCTAATTTTTTCAGGTCCTCCCAGAAGTCCGGGTACGACTTCACAACGACCTCCGGATCTGCAACCTGCAGCACGCCGAGCAACGCCAAAGGCCCGAAAGCCATTGCCATGCGATGATCCTCATATGTGTGGATTACGGGTGGTATGTCCCATCTGGCAAGCCCGTCCACCGTAAACCCGCCCCCTTCTTCGTCGTCAAATGCCCTCACGGCCACTTCCATCTTACCCAACTCCTGCCTGAGGGCCTCTATACGGTCGGTCTCTTTGATCCGCAAGGTTTCAACGCCGCGAAAGATACCGGGAATTCCCATACCTGCACACGTGACCGCAAGTGTCTGCGCTAAGTCCGGGCAACGCAGAAAATCATAATCAAATACCGTCGCCTTGCGCTCACTCGCCCTGGTAATCCGGATACCATTGTCGGCGAAACGGGTATAGACCCCCAACGGCTCGTACAGCTCGGGAAGAATGGCATCGCCCTGCAGGCTGTTGGGGAAAAGCCCTTCCAGAAAGAGATCAGCCGATTGTGAAAGGGCGGCCATGGAATAATAATAAGAGGCTGCTGACCAGTCGGCTTCCACCGTGAAGGGTCTCGCCTGGTATGCTTGTGGAGGCACATGTATCGTCCTGTCATGCCAGGTGTGGCGGACACCAAAATACCCCATAAGCCGCAGGGTCATTTCAATATATGGCCTTGAGACGATCTTACCATCCAAGTGCAGGGTCAGACCATTGGGCAACACCGGCGCGATCATCAAAAGGGCAGAGATGTATTGGCTACTTGTTCCCGCAGAAATAGAGAGTGCTGCGGATGCCCCCAGGTTATTGGGGGGGCCGATCCGAAGCGGCGGGAATCCAGGCTTTTCCAGGTACCCGATATCTGCACCGATCGCCCTGAGTGCCTCCACCAAAACCCCGATCGGGCGCTCCTTCATCCGCTCGGTACCCGTCAGCACCTGTGTGCCGGGCAGCATGGAGAGGTAGGCCGTCATGAAGCGGTAAGTAGTCCCCGCTGCTCCGGCATCCCTAAGCTGCCCGTCATGCTGAAGCAGGGATTCGAGCAACTGGGTGTCCTTTGCATTTGCGAGGCGGTCTATTGGAAAATCCGTCCCGCACAATGCCCTGATGATAAGTACCCGATTAGAGATACTCTTGGAGCCCGCCAAGGAAAGGCTGCCGGTCAGCTTGCCGGTAGGATGGGAAAGCGTAAGGTGCATAGGCATTCGTTCGTATGGCGGTTCAGTCCACCAAGTTCCGGTATTGCTCGGCGATATCGTAATCCTGGACCTCTTTAGTGCGTATCGGAGCCTCCCCTGTAGCCAACGGACGGACGTCCCCGGCCTCATACGAGGAGAAAGATTCAATTACGCCGAGCACTTGCAGGGATTCCAGAAGCTGGCATACGTACTCGTCTTTGTCGGGATGTACAGCAATCAGATAATTCATGGTTCTTGGTGGCAGCGGCGAAATCCGCGCTAGTTATCAGCTTGAGTAAAAGTTTATCGAAAGCAACTGTTGATTTGCCAGGGTTGTGTGAAAAATAAATTCCTTGTGGCCGGAAGCAGGTTTTACTGTGCCGGGATGCTTTCTGACAAGTCTTTTTACACAATCCCGGACTAAAATTATTTTTACCCCCCTCGCACCGGCCTGGTGCAAAAAGCCTATTCTTCCTCCGTTTCCTTATTGCGGCTTGCGCGCAGCGCCTTATCCGATTTTTCATACGCCAGAATAATTTCCCTGACGAGACGATGGCGCACCACGTCGTCGGCGGTTAAGTGTACGGCGGAGATTCCCTCCAGGTGGGCGAGCAAGTCTATAGACCGCCTTAGGCCGGATTTTTGATGGAAAGGCAGGTCTATCTGGGACAAGTCGCCGGTGATGATGCACTTTGCGCTGGGGCCAAGGCGCGTAAGGAACATCTTTAGCTGCATGGTGGAGCAGTTCTGCGCTTCGTCCAGGATGATAAAGGCATGATCGAGGGTACGGCCCCGCATAAATGCCAGCGGGGCAATTTCGATCACGCGGTTCGTCATCAGGAATTGCAGTTTATCGGCGGGGATCAGATCGTCCAGGGCATCGTAGAGGGGCCGCAAGTAGGGATCAATTTTTTCCTTCAGGTCACCCGGCAAAAAACCCAGGCTTTCGCCTGCTTCCACAGCAGGGCGGGTAAGGATGATTTTTTTTACGAGTTTATTCTTGAGCGCTTTTACTGCGAGCGCTACTGCGGTGTAGGTTTTACCTGTGCCTGCGGGGCCGACAGCGAAGACGATGTCGTTCGTTTCCGAGGCGCTGATGAGTTTTTTCTGGTTTTTTGTCTTTGCCCGAATAGGCTTTCCGTCCCTTCCATGTAGGATAACCGCGTGCTCTTCCCCTTCGCCGATACGCGATTCAAAAGGGTTGCTGCCGCCGAGCAAATCCTCTACCATCTGAACCGGGAGTTCCCTATATTCCCGGAGCAACCGTACCATGAGCTCGAACTTGGATTTCGCCCGTTGCGTGAATTTTTTTTCCCCGGCGATTTTTAAGCTGCTCCCCCTGGAAGTGATCGTAATCTCCGGGAATGCTTTGCGCAGCAGGTTAAGTTTTACATTGTTCTCCCCGAAAAGTTCGACCAGGTCAACACCTTCTACGGTTAAAATAATTTCGCTCAATATGCCTCCTGAAATTTTACTATTAAGTTTGAAGTAAATTTAAGACTTTCGTGGCGTTCGGCAGCTATAAAGCCACTAAAAAATATCCATGAACCCATGACCACGATAACCCTGACCACAGACTTCGGATCGAGAGATCACTATGCCGCCCTTTTGAAAGGTGCCGCAGCCAGCCGGATGCCGGATATCCGCTTACTGGATATCACGCACAACATCCAGCCGTTCAATATAGTTCAGGCAGCATATATTTTTCGCAATAGCTGGAGCAGTTTTCCCAAAGGCACGATCCACTTTATATCGGTGAATGATCTGCCCGTGGCAGCCAGGAAATTTGTGTTGGCCTTATACAGTGGTCATTTTTTTATTGTGGCAGACAATGGCCTGCTGCCACTGGCGCTCGGTGGGCCTGTCCAGTCTTCCTACGCCCTGCCATGGCCCGAAGATGCCACTTTTCCGCTCGCAGAAATATTTGCCCATACAGCGGCCCAACTTTCAGTCGGCCTGCCCCCGGAGGAGATCGGGCTGCCACAGGATGCGATGGCTCAACGGATAGGTCTTCAGCCTGTAGTCAAACAAGATCAAATCAGGGGTTCGGTCGTTTATATAGACCGTTATGAAAATGTCGTAGCGAATATTGACAAAGCGATTTTTGATCAAATCGGCCGGCAGCGGCCCTTCGCACTGTACTTCAAACGGCACGATCCGATCACCGCGATGAGCAGCCACTACAGCGACCTTCCGATTGGCGAGCCGCTGTGCTTCTTCAATTCCGCGGGATTGCTGGAAATCGCGATCAACACCGGAAGGGCAGCCACGTTGCTAGGCCTTAAAGTGGACGATACCGTCCAGATTGATTTTTTGTAAAAAACCATAATCCTCAAATTCATACACTCCATGATCAGGCGTCTCGTTAAAATGACCTTTCGGGAAGACGAAGCCCACGTTTTTCAAGCCCTTTTTGAAAAAGTCAAAGGCGATATCCGTAAATTTCCCGGGTGTATGCATCTGGAGCTATGGCAGTCACAGGGCCAAACCAATGTTTTTTTTACGTTCAGCCTCTGGGAATCCGGGGAAGCGCTCGACCACTACAGGCACTCACCGCTGTTTGCCGAAACCTGGAAGCAGACCAAAACCCTATTCGCGGCAGCGCCCGAAGCCTGGAGCCTCGAAGTATCCAGCCGGACTTAACTGGCCGCAAAGCGGCTACCTTACAAGTCTTATAAGACAGACCCACAGCTTTCATACAGCCTATACCGCAAAACATGGAAAAAATAACACTCCAAACGTATTCCATCTTCCAGGGGGACTGCCGCGAAGCCCTCGAAGAAATATTAGCGGGCACAAATTATGCTTCGATATTCATCCTGTGCGATGAAAACACCTACGCCTGCTGCTTCCCCCTGATCAAAGTGCTAAAAGCCCTTAGGGATGCACGCCCAATCGTTATCACACCGGGGGAAATCCATAAAAATCTGGATACTTGCCGCCAAATCTGGGAAGCGCTCATTAAAGGCAGGGCCGAGCGCAACAGCCTGCTCATCAACCTGGGAGGGGGGGTAATCGGCGATATGGGCGGCTTTTGTGCCGCTACGTTCAAACGCGGAATGCCCTTCATACAAATCCCCACCACCCTGCTTGCCCAGGTAGATGCCTCTATAGGCGGGAAGCTCGGTATTGACTTCGGGCAGGTGAAAAACAGCATAGGGATATTTTCAAACCCTATGGCAGTCGTCGTGGACCCACAGTTCCTCAACACCCTTTCCCGCAGGGAACTGCGCAGCGGCTTTGCAGAAATTATTAAACATGCCCTCATCGCCGATGCCGGGCAATGGGCCGCGATCAAACATTTAACCTCCCTCGACAACCTGGACTGGATGGCATACATCCGCCCTTCCCTCGAAATTAAACGCCGCGTAGTCGAAGCCGACCCCCTGGAGCATGGGCCCCGGAAATCACTGAATTTTGGACACACGATCGGCCATGCTATCGAAGGCCATCTGCTCCAGGGAAATGCCCCTTTACTCCACGGAGAAGCGATCGCGGCCGGTATGATCTGCGAATCCTTCCTTTCCTGGAAAGCAGGGCTCCTCTCCATGGAGGACAGGGACGGAATATCGGAATTCCTCCGGGCCGTATATGCCCCGCAGCCCCTCCGTGATACGGATTTTGAAGCCTTCCTGCGCCTTACGCGAAACGATAAAAAAAATGAAGGGGGAAATATCAACTTTTCACTCATCGGCCCCCCGGGATCAGCCCATATTGACCAATACCCCGACAAAGACGCCATCCTCGAAAGCCTGGCCTGGTACAATAAACTGGTATCAAAACGATCAGGTGCCTGATCCGTCGAACCAGCTGCTGCCCCTTGCCACAATGAACTGCTTTTGCAGAACAGAAATGGATGTTTTATGTCGGATCGGGATACCGATTAATCGAAAATATTTCCCCAAAAGCTGGTACCCGCTTAGCTTTACACCAAATTAGCTGTCAATTCTGTATGGAGCATCCAATTCTACAACTCGATCGTGTAGTAAAAGCCTACGACCGAAAAATTGCGGTGGACGGGGTCACCTTTGACGTGCCAAGGGCCAGTATCTTTGGCTTGCTCGGCCCGAACGGGGCAGGCAAGACTTCCCTCATCCGCATCATTACGACCATCACCCAAGCCGACTCCGGAAAAATCTTTCTCGACGGCGAGCCCCTCAGTAGCCGGCATCCCGACTATATCGGCTATATGCCCGAAGAGCGGGGACTGTACAAAAAAATGAAAGTCGGCGAGCACATCCTTTACCTGGCCAGGCTAAAAGGCCTCTCCAAAGCAAATGCAGAAACCGCCGTCCGCCACTGGTTCGAAAAATTTGGTATTATGGACTGGTGGGGCAAAAAAGTCGAGGAGCTCTCCAAAGGGATGCAGCAGAAGATACAGTTCATCTCGACGGTACTGCACCGCCCCAAGTTACTTATTCTCGACGAGCCTTTTTCGGGGCTTGACCCCATAAACGCCAACCTCATCAAAGACGAAATCGAAGTCCTGCGGCAAAACGGTACAAGTATAATCTTCTCCACCCACCGTATGGAGCAGGTCGAAGAAATCTGCAATACGATCGTACTCATCAACCAGGGCAAAAATATCCTCGAAGGGGGGGTAGCCGATATCCGTCAGCAGTTCAAAGAGAATTTGTTTCGGATTGATTTTCAGGGTACGCTTCCCGCAGGGCTCCCCGAAAAAGTCGTTGTTGTACATAGTAAACCCGGAGCGGTCACGATACAACTGCCGGAAGGCGAAAACTCGAACGCCCTTTTGCGCTATCTCATTGATCAGGGCATCGGCATTATCGCTTTCCAGGAAATCCTCCCCTCGCTCAACGAGATCTTTATCCGGCAAGTAAACGCCTTTGACGCAGGCGCACGTCAATCTACTTCCTTCATGCTTTGAAAAAAAAGACCATGGATAAACTATTACTCATCATACAGCGGGAATATCTGAGCCGCGTCACGCGGCGCTCCTTCATCCTTGCAACCCTCCTTACCCCGCTTGGCTTTGCGCTCTTCTTCGTTGTAGTGGGGGTGATCTTTGGATACGAAAGCGACGACAGCCGCCGGGTCGCTGTTATTGACCCTTCCGGGATGCTGGAAGGTGCGCTCAAGGACGAAAAAAACCTTTTTTTCAAATTCACCGACCTTGATCTGGGCCTCCTGCGCGGCAACCTGGACAGCCTCGGCTTTGACGCCATCCTGGAAGTCCCGCCCATTGAAGATATCATGCGCAGCAACTACACCTTGTTTTATTATGCGGAGGATGCCCCTTCCATGGATATCGAGCTGCTCATCAAAGACCGCCTCCGCGAAGCCGTCAGGGATTACAAAGTCAAGGCATTGAATCTTGAGCCAAAACAACTTGAGGCCCTCGATACACGGATCGAGATAGACCCTGAGCCCCTGAAGGAAGGAGATGCCGACGGTACCTCCCTCACCGGGGCGATCGGTGCCGGCTTAGGGATGATCATGGGCTTTATCATGTACATTGTAGTATTTGTATATGGTGCGATGGTTATGCGCTCGGTCATGGAGGAGAAAACATCGCGGATTGTCGAAGTCATGATTTCAAGTATAAAACCCTTTCAGCTTATGCTCGGCAAGATTATCGGCGTCGGTGCAGTTGGACTGACCCAGGTCGCTGTCTGGGCGATTCTCATCCCGAGCCTGCTGTTCGTTGTGCAGTTGTTTTTACCCATAGATGCCAATACGCAGCTTAGCGCCATAGAACAAGGGGAGGCATTTAACCCCGACGACATGGAATCCATGATGGCGCTGGCTATCTATGAGATTGGCAGCATCCAGTGGTGGCTGGTCGTCCCGCTGTTCATCCTCTATTTTCTGGGGGGCTACTTTCTTTATTCCTCTCTTTTTGCGGCAGTAGGAGCTTCGATGAGCGATGACCTCGGCGAGGGGCAGGCCCTCACCCTGCCCATTGCCATCCCGGTCATCCTTGCGTTGTATATCATGATGGCTGCCGTTCAGGCCCCTAATTCCAGTTTAGCGGTCTGGTCTTCCATTTTCCCCCTCTTCTCCCCTATCGTCATGCCGGCACGCCTGGCGTTCAACATCCCCGCCTGGGAAATCATACTTTCGGTCGTGCTGCTCATTGCCACCGCGGTGTTTTTTGTGTGGCTTTCCGGGAGGATTTACCGGGTGGGCATACTTATGTATGGCAAAAAAGTGACTTTGAAGGAGTTGGGGAAATGGATGTTCAGAAAAATCTAAAGGCCGTTAGCGCGCTTTAGGGATTTTTACCGTAAACGTCGAGCCTTTGTGCTCTTCCGATCGTTTGACAAAGATTTTTCCGTTGTGATAATCTTCGATAATGCGTTTTGCGAGGGAAAGGCCGAGGCCCCATCCGCGTTTTTTCGTGGTATATCCCGGCTCAAAGATCGTCTTGAACCTGGACGGTGGGATGCCCTTTCCGGTATCGCTAAGGTCAATACAAACAGACTGGCCCTCCTCGTAAACCTCGGCGGTAATATCCCCCTGGCCGTCCATCGCGTCGAGGGCATTGCGCAATAAATTTTCGATTACCCAGGCAAAAAGTGGGGGGTTGAGCAGGACGTTTAGTGTTGGCCGGTCGTGCGGGGAAGGGAAACTAAAATGGACTTTACGGGGCGCCCGTTTTTCCATATATGCCCTGCATACGTCCAGTTCACCATAAATATTATGCGGTTCCAGCTTTGGCATCGCCCCGATTTTCGAGAACCGGTCTGCGATCAGTTCGAGGCGGCGGACGTCGTTGTCGAGCTCGTCAACCACTTCAAGCACATCTGCATCCCCTTCCTTTATCGTTCGCAGGTGTTCGATCCAGGCCAGGATGCCCGATATTGGCGTACCTAATTGATGCGCGGTTTCTTTGGCCAACCCGACCCAAACGCGGTTCTGCTCCGCCCGGCGCGCCGAGCTGAAACCCAGATAGCCCAGGAACACAAACCCTGCAATCAGGATAAGCTGCACGACAGGAAAGTACCGCAACTGCGTAAGCACCTTTGATTCCTTGTAGTAAAGTGCATTACCATAACCTTTCAACGGCTCGACGCCCTCTTCCTGCATCTTGCGGAGGTAGCGCTGCAAGGTGGCCTTATCGTCCGTACCAAAATTGCGCCAGGAGATGACCTTGCCATTCTCATCTGCCAGGATAACAGGAATAGAGGTGTTGGATTCGATAATCTCGAGGTGGATATCCCAGGCATCGGTTCCTTCAGAAAGCGGTTTTTGCAGCTCCTGGGTTGCGAAATACCAAAGATCCACCTTTTTCTGTTCTTCTACTGCAAGCTTTCGGGTGAGAAAACTCGTATAAAACAGGGAAATCAGGATAAGGGCTACACCCGTGGCAGCCAGCCAAAGCTTCCAGTGTGATTTCCTAGCATAAGTGTCCATATATCCGGCTTACATATCGTTACAACAAGTGAGTGCGACCAAGGGCCCTGCCGGCAATACCGGGAGGGCCTGCGAAGTATTTTCGCCTTTGACCGGGCAAATAAGGATACAACGCCGGCAGGACCAGATTTATTGTTGAGCACGCCGGAAGGCTTCCACGCGCAACTTTACATTTTCCCGTACATTAACATAGAAGAGGTTGAAATCCCCTACATGGTAATTTTTGCGCATATATAAAAAACTCCACGGAAAACGGGGGCGGCTGATCCACAACAACCCTTCATGGTTAACTGCATCGCTAACCCTGGGATATATCCGTTCAAAATCCCTCAGGACTGCCCCCTTATGCAAAATCCTCGGCGCATAGGTGCCATCAATCGCCCAATTCAAGGGGTTTGTGGACAAGAAGCCGTTTCCTGCTGCAAATTTATGTGGGTAATATCCCTTGCGGAAAGTCCTCCAAGAACAGTAGCAGCCGGTCGCTTCGGCTGTTTTACAAGGCTGCAGGGCTGTATAGTTGGAAGGGGAAACCGGCATCCCCACAACATAAGCGGCGACAAGACGATCCGACAGTGGCTTCCCGTCGAAAAATTCCTTGAGCAGCCCTATCGCATGCTGGGCGCCCTGGCTATGACCGGCGATAATCATCGGCCTGCCTTGACTGTAATTTTCCAGGAAATAAAGAAAGGCCTGCCGGATATCCGCATAAGCCAGCTCAAAGGCCAGCTTTGCATCTGCCTTTTGCTCCGTGGAATACGCTTTGATGTGTGCCTGGCGATACCGCGGGGCATATACTTTTGCTACATTGTTGAAAACACTGGCCTGGTAACGGATCGCAGATTCGTCCACCCGCCGGTTGAGGCCAGGGTCATCCACCGGCCCATTCCACAGGATATCCCCCTTCTCCCCGGTATAAATAGTGGGATGGAGGAAAAAGACATCTACATCCGCATTCGCCTGACCTTCCGGAAACCCGGGAACCGAGCCGTCCGCTTCGTCTTCGCGCCCGGGCAGCGCCGCCCAGTATTCCTGGCGGCCGTAATCCGGGGCAGGCGGTGGGCCGAGGTCGGCATAAGTGCCCTGTGGCACCGAAGCACAGGAACCGGCCAGCAATATTGAGGCTGCCGCAAATACAAATGGATAAATACGCATAACAACTGATATTTTTTTCTTTCCCTAAGGTTGTGTAAAAAGGTTTTCGCCGCCTGCGGCGGCGAAATATTCTTTGGATGGA
>JBMOJO010000311.1:0-3940 GCA_049315745.1 Saprospiraceae bacterium
TTGCGAAGCGAAATCGCGAAAACGACGTGTCTCTTAGAAGAATATTCTGCCGCCGCAGGCGGCAAAAGACTTTTTACACAACCCCAAATGATGATTTGGCGTACAATCTAATATCGGTAAAGCGCGCAAACCACCGCCTCTTCAAAAGGCATTTCCTCCGGGCTGGATAAATAGACCTGTCCGCCCTGCAAAAAAGTTTGAATCGCTGCAAGGCCGGTCAGTGAAGTATTTGCCCTGCCTGGGCCCGGGTTAATTTCTACTGCTGCCCGTGCCGGGTCATAAATCCCCCAGATATCTGTATTTTTGCGGATGAACAGGGCCTCAACTTTTCCATAAAGTGCGGCCGGTAAAACCTCGGCAATATCTGAAGAAGTCTGGGGGGTGTCCTGGAATTGCTGGAAACGTGCGCGGTGCCGCAGCCTTGGGGCAGTGAAATGTGGAGACACCAGCGCCCAGGTCTTTTGATGGAGCTCCTCCAATCCGATATGCTGCTGATTCCCCGCCAGGGATTCCGGATATAGGCCGAGGTAGGCATTGAAGTTCCTGTACGTTTGTACGAGGTAATCCGTTCCGGTCAGGACGAGCGGGGCGTCTTCCCCGTTCAGTTTTTTCGAAATCCCTTTTTCAACCTCCCGGATATACCGCATGATTTCCGTTTTCCGGTCGTCTTTTCCTTCGCCATACCCATGGTACGACGCCCCCTGCTGCATGCCGGGGAAACTTCTGACCTGGGTATTGCGTGGCCGGTAGTCGTCGCCCACTACGGTTTCGATACTGCCGGGAACCCACGCCGCGATATCTTCTTCTGAAAAACTGTATTTGCTTCCTTTGAAGAAGCGTATATTTTCGAGCGCGAGGTTCAGCACGAAATACTGGCCGTCATCTGAAAAACAGGACAAAAGCGGTTGCAGATAAAAATGGTTGGCGAGGAAAAGCCTGGGCTCGGGAGGGAAAGGCAGGGGATAATCGTCCATTCGTTGGTCGGACAAAAAAACTGCAATCCCCTCGGTCCGCTTTCTCCAGAAACCGGATTCCCTGACCAGGTTTTCGAGCGGGAGGGTATAGCTTTCGATCGCAGAGGGGGACATTCCTTCCTTCTCCAGTTTTTCCCGCAGAATCTTGAGCTGTTGTTTCAACGCCCTGGCATTTGCCTGCTGGACGGCTGGATCGCCGGTTTGGTGAGTAGGCAGGTAAATGCTGGCGCAAAAAGGCCGAACTACCTCGTTTAACTTCCGGATTACTTCTCTGGAGAGCGTTGCCATGAAATTGGGTTTTAAAAATGATGAATTCCAAACCATTTGGCCCGGGGGGCCGGCCTGCTCCAAATAGCGGGTCCGGGATCCTGTTCCGTGCGGTTTCACAGCATAGAGTTACGGCTTTTGCGAAAAAGAAAAAGTGACGTTCATCAGTTGGTAGAATGATTTTTTTCACCTCCCCGCGGTGTTTTCTGTATCTTCGGCACGTTAAAGAGATGTTGCAAGATGAAAATAGGGATTTTACGGGAAGGGAAGGTGCCGCCGGACTCCAGGGCGCCCATTGCCCCGATACAGTGCAGGCGCATCAGGGACAGGGCGCCAATCGAAATGGTCGTACAGTCTTTCCCGGGAAGATGTTTTTCGGATAAGGAGTATTTGGCTGCCGGTGCCAGGCTGCAGGAAGACCTCGGCGAATGTCAGATCATCCTGGGCGTTAAAGAAGTGCCTGTGGATGTTTTGCTTCCCGGCAAGACCTATCTGTTTTTTTCGCACACGATCAAGATGCAATCTTACAACCGCAAGCTGCTGCAGGCGGTTTTGAAGAAAAAGGTACGGCTCATAGACTACGAGGTGCTGACCGATGAGGAAGGCAACCGGCTGATCGCTTTTGGCCGCTTTGCAGGAATGGTTGGCGCACACAATGCGCTATACACGTATGGCCGCCGTAGTGGCGCCTTTCAACTGCGCCGCATGAAAGACTGCAGAGATTATGCCGAGGCTAAAGCCCTCTACAAAAAAATCCAGTGGCCACCCGTAAAGATTGTCCTCACGGGAACAGGAAGGGTAGGGGCGGGCGCAGCCGAGGTATTGCGCGATATGGGTATCCGTGAGGTGGGCGCCGGGGATTTCCTGGGGCGAGCTATACCGAGGCGGTATTCACCCAGTTGAGGGCGCCGCAGTACGTAGCGCCCAAGAGTGGGTCTCCTTTTGAGCCAAGGCATTACTATGCGCATCCGGAAGCATATCGCAGCGCATTCGCACCTTTTGCCCAGACGGCGGATATATTTATAAACGGCATCTTCTGGGACAACCGCGCACCGGCATTTTTTACCCTGGAAGAAATGCGCAGGGCAGACTTCCGTATCCGTGTCATCGCCGATGTGACTTGTGACATCGCGCCGGTCAGCTCCGTGCCCTCGACCATTCGCGCCTCGACGATCGCGCAACCCATTTATGGCTTTGATCCGTTCAGCGGACTGGAGGCACCGCCTCACCTGGGGCGCTCCATTGATGTGATGGCCATTGACAACCTGCCCAACGAAATGCCGCGGGATGCGTCCACGGCGTTCGGCAATATGTTTATCGAGGCGGTACTTCCGGAATTTTACAAATCCCACAGCGATGTGCTGGAGCGCGCCACGATTGCCGACAACGGGAAATTATGCCCCCGCTTTGCCTACCTTCAAGGGTTTGTAGATGGTAAAGCGTGATCCAGCAGCAGCACGTTGTCCAATCCTCTGATTTGAAGCCGGATCTCCGGCTTGGTGCCCGACCAGTCAATCCGGATAAGGCCGAAATTCCGGGCAATGACCATATCGCCAATCCGGAGCGGGTTGGGTTCGGCGCTGCTGCCCAGGGACCAGGTGTGGGTGAGCCCGCTCGAAGTGAGTTCATACACATCGGGCCCGGAAGGGGCAGGCTTGTAATGGCTGAGCTCGGCAATATGCCGGTCACCGCTGATGAGCAGCAGTCCTTTAGGGCGGGTTTTGGCAAGCAGGTCGAGCAGGCGTCTGCGCGCTTTAGGGAAATTGGCCCATTTTTCAAATTTTTGTTCCTCCGGTAAAAATTGTATCCCACATCCAATGATGTGTACCTGGGCATCGCTCTTGCGCAGGGTCGCCTTAAGCCATTTCCATTGGGCCTCCCCGAGGATATCGCCTTCAGGGTTAGGCTTGTAGCGCAGCCCTGAACCCGGTGTGCCCCGCTCAAGGGTGTCGCGAAAGTAACGGCCATCGAGCAGGATAACATGAACTTTTTGCCCCTTGGGGCCGAAGGTGTAGGACTGATAAGCCCCTTCCCTGGACCTGGCGGGGTCGCCGGGGGGCACATCCAGAAAATCCAACAGGAGCTGTTGGCTCTCTTGTTTTTTGCTATAGCTTTTACCCCCATCGTTTACCCCATAGTCGTGATCGTCCCAAATACCTACAACGGGCATTGCGCCGCGAACGGCCCGATACCCGGGAAAGTGCTTTTGTGTCAGATACTGCCGTTTCATTTCCTGCATATCATACGTATCGGCATAGACGTTATCCCCCAGCCATATCCACAGGTCTGGCCGGTTGGCCAGAATCGAAGCCCATATCTGTTGATCCCGGTCAATGCGGTTGCAGGAACCAAAGGCAATGGTAGTAAGGCGTTTGTCGTAGTTAATGGACTGACCCTCATAAAGCGCAGTATCCAAGGGTACCCTGCTTTGCTGGCAGGAGGCACTCAGGTAGCCGGAGAAGAGCAGAATAAAGATACCGGTAAGAGGTTTCATGGCGTTGCGTATTATTTTAGCAAACTCTATGCCCTAAGGTAATCTATGCGTAGCTCTAAACAAAATTTTTTTCTTGGTTCCCAATTTTGGAGTTAGTTTTAATGTCAGGGCTGCGTCAAAGGTCTTTTTTACGGCGCTTCGCGCCGAATGATGTTTTGAGCGACACGTCATTTTAACGATTTCGCGAAGCGAAATCGTTAAAATG
>JBMOJO010000001.1:0-56841 GCA_049315745.1 Saprospiraceae bacterium
GACACGTCATTTTCACGATTTCGCGAAGCGAAATCGTGAAAATGACGTGTCTCTCTAAACATTATTTGGCGCGAAGCGCCGTAAAAAGACTTTTTACACAACCGCAATATAAAATGCTGCCGTTGGCAAACGATTTTTTCCTGTAAAAAAACCTGTATGGAGCGACAATTGCAAATTAAGTACAAAAAATTTATTTAAAAGTGAATTTTTAATCTTTTTTGTTTTATATTTGAGCGTGTAATTAAAAGCCCATTTCCACAAGCGCCCGCCCAATACACACAGTCATGAATTGGCGGGAATTTCCATTGTTCAAAATTTTTCCGGCTTTTCTTCTAGGGATCCTTTTTACGGCGCGGATAATCCCTGAAGCTTACCCACCGGAATTTTTCCTTGTTTTGCTGGGTGTTGCCCTGTGCAGTGTGCTGACGGGCATGGCAGGAGTGTTTGTACGTCGTAGTACCTGGCCATATTTTTGCTGGTTTCAGGCGGCATTTTTTTTACTTGGGGCATGGCGGTATTCTGCTGTTGCCGGTGAGCGAGTTTCAGGCAGACTTAGCGGGATCGCCGGAAAGGCGACACAGGTACTTGCCGCTGTGGAGGAAGTTCGACAGGGGGTAAGCGTACACAAAGTTACCGCTAGGGTATATGCCGTAACGGACACGACCGGGGATGCGGTGCCCATGGAAGGGAAGGTGATGTTGCTGTTAGAAAAGCGTACAGGGTCTGTGCCGGTTGCCGGCAATATAGTGAGTGTTCGCGGGCGGTTGGTCGAAATCGGGAACAATCCCAATCCGGGGGTATTCAATTACGCAGCTTATCTGCGCGGGAAGCGGATATACTGGCAGGTTTATGCAAGGTCGGGCGATTGGGCGGTATATCGTCGGGAATTAGCGGCGGGGCCGGGCCGCTGGCTGCAGCGTTGTCGTCGGTATTGCCTCGACCGTCTTGGCACAGTTCTGCCCGGGGGTACAGAATATGCGATTGGGGCGGCATTGTTGCTGGGCAACCGGGAAAAGATGGACGCGGAGGTCCGGGATATATTCAGCCATACTGGGGCGATGCACATCCTTGCGGTTTCCGGGTTACATGTTGGGATGATTGCCTGGTGCCTGGGCAGGCTGCTCCAATGGGTGCCGGTGCGGAGCCGATGGGCAAAAGGCGCCGTTCAGGTGATCGGGATATGGGGATATGCGTTGCTGTGCGGCCTGGGCGCATCGGTAGTTCGTGCTGCGCTCATGTTTAGCTGGTTTACCCTGGGCAGGGTGCTGGATCGTCCTGTGAATATCTGGAACGCCCTCGGGGGGGCTGCCTTTTTTCTGCTTTTGATAGAACCCCTTTGGATATTTGATATTGGTTTCCAGTTGTCTTTTATGGCCGTTGCGGGCATCGTGCTTTTTGAGCCGCCCATATACAGGGCTTTATACGTTCGAAACCGCCTGCTGGATTATCTGTGGAAGTTAACGGCGGTTGGCCTGGCGGCACAGCTTGCGACGGCGCCTTTAGGAATCTATTATTTCCATCAGTTTCCGCTGCTTTTTTGGCTTTCCGGTTGGGTCGCCGTGCCATTGGGGGCGTTGTGCCAGGCGCTCGGGGCATTGTATATCATACTGGCACAGGTGCCGGTTATCGGTCCGGGTGCTGGGTGCCTGCTCAATCTTGCGATAAAGGCGATGTACTGGGGCATCTACTGGATAGATCAAATCCCGGGCGCCTGTATAAAAGGGTTGTGGCTGAGCGAATGGGGGGCGTGGTGTGCCTGCTTTTGTCTGGGGATTACAGCCTGGGCATTTTTTTTGTCAGATAAGCGTGCCGTATGGGTGGGGGCGATGCTGTTATTTTTTGCCGGTATTCTCGAGTTATGTGCCGGGTTAAGAATATCGCAACGGTCCGAGGTGATTTGTTTTGGGATCAAAAATGCCTCGGCGCTGGAGTATTTGAATGGTCGGGCGGCCACGGGGTTTTATTTCGGCGATAGTGGGCGTATTGCAGCGCAGACGGAGGGATTTCACCTCCGTGGCCGGGTGCGGTCGCCGGCGCAGCTTCTGATAACGGATACCCTGATCAATCGTCAGGCGGGGGTATTGCAGCGGGGGCCAATGGCTGTTTTTGAGGCTACCCGTTTTTTTGTCTGGGATGGCAGGGACAGTTGCCGGCGTACGCCCCCGCCCGGTGCAGATTATTGGTTATTGCGCAATAGCCCATTTGTGCCCGCGGGCATGCCGACGGATCGTTTTCCACGGCGTGCGGTCGTAATTGACGGCAGCAATTCGGCACGGAGTGTGCGCTTTTACCGGCGTTATTTCGGGTCGAGGGGGGTAAAGGTACATTATACCCAAACGGACGGCGTATGGCATTTAAAACTAAAACCAAGAGAAGATGCAACACAAGTGGACAAGCCTCGATTATTTTTCTCCGGGTGAACGGAGGGCCTTACTGATGATCCTGGGGTTATCGGCAGTTTTTTTTTCCTTTCCGACTGCGAGGCTTCCTTCCTCCGGCGAGGTAACCTTTACAACAGCGGATAAGGAATGGCTGGAATCCGGGTACCGCAAATGGCAGTCGGAGAATACTGAAAATCAGCAGAAAAAAAAGTCCGGAGGGGTAAGAATTACGGTTTTGCACACCTTCGATCCCAACCGGACAACCCGGGAAGCGTTGTTGGGGATGGGGATCCCCGGCAGGGTTGCGCAGGGTTGGGCAAGGTACCTGGAAAAAGGGGGGAGGTTTAAGTCAAAGGAAGCCGTGCGGAAAATCTATGGCATGGAGGAGTCCTGGTTTTTACAGCTTCGCCCCTGGATGCGTATCGAGCAGGAGCGGGATACTTTTCCCCCGTCAGGGATAAAACCATTTCGACGAAAGCCCCTTTGCGTTGCGATCGAGATCAACCTTGCAGATTCTGCCGCATGGGAGCAACTGCCGGGCATAGGGCCGGTGCTTGCCGGACGGATTGTCCGTTTTCGGGACCGGCTCGGCGGCTTTTATGGTATTCATCAGGTAGGGGAGACTTATGGGCTTGCGGACTCGGTTTTCCAGCGTATTTTACCCTGCCTTGAGCTTTCTGGGGGGCATCGGCACCTGGATATTAACCAGGCAGCAGAAAACGAACTGCGGTCCCATCCTTATATAGGCTATAAACTGGCCAGGATGATTATGGCCTACCGGCAGCAGCACGGTGCGTTTGCTGCCCCCGAGGAGCTTTTAAAGCTGCCTTTAATGGATACGCTTACACTGGAACGTCTAAAACCTTATCTTCGCAAATAAAGGTTAATATGATCCGGTGTGCTGTGCTTTTTTGTTTTGCTTCGGTTATGTGCTGGGGCTGTAGTGGAGGTAAGGACAGGGAGGTCTCTGGCAGCGGGCCCGGCGCGGCATTTAATACCTATTGGAGACAGGGAAAGGCGGAGCTGTCGCGGTTTGCGTTGTCCCAAAACCGCTATCGGGGCAATCACCCCGGAGAAGTGGTACAAATTTTTGTGACAGAAGATTTTCTGACAGACCGCCAGGTCAAGAACGAGCGATACACGGGGCGGCATTCGGCCCCCGTGCTCAAGTTGAATGCCATCCATCGGTTTGCTACCGGGATTTATGACTATTCGGTTATGACTTCCGTATTTTCGCCGATACACGCAGACGGGATATCGGTTCCCTTTAAACTGACCAACAGCGCACAGGATTGGTGTGGGCAGTCTTTTATGCAGGTAAACCGCTTAAACAAGCACCTGAAAATTTTCTGGAATGCCTATTTTGAGCTGGAAGGGGATGCGGGTATTGCTATACCTTTGGTGCTGATGGAAGACGGGATTTGGTGCCAGATCCGGATTGACCCCGATGCACTGCCGACAGGGAGGTTCCGGATATTGCCCGCACTGGCTTATTTCCGGCTGATGCATATTCCTGTGAAAGTTTATGCGGCAGAGGGCGGAAGCTATGCCTACCGCGGGAATCGTTTTCCCGGTGCACAGTTGAGGGTCTATCGGGTGCATTATCCGGAACTACAGCGTACCCTGGAGATTGTGTACGAATCAACGCCACCTTACCGGATAGCCGGGTGGGAGGAAACACATCCATCGCTCGGGGATAAAAAAATACGGCGCACGGTCGCAATCAGGACACATACCATCCTGAGCCCATACTGGCAGTTGAACGGCAGTGCCGATCTGCCCTGGAGGGATTCTCTGGGCATGAGCGGTTTTTCGGGGCTGCAGGAAGAAGGACAGGGGGATTTCAGGCAGTGAAAGGTGTTGTTGAAGCTATGGGGGAGGCGTGCTGCAAAAAATCGTTTTGCCGGTTTTTGCCCGCAGAAATGCCGCTGTGTGCCAAAAAAGATATATTTTCACTTTTTACACCGGCCAAGGCGCGTAACAAACGGATGGAGTGGCATGACAAATTTTGACAATTTTTTCAAATCGGCGTTTACCGTTGATAATGTGATTTTTGGATTCGATGAGGGGGATTTGAAGGTGTTGCTGATCAAGCGGGCAGAGGAACCGTTTTTTGGATACTGGGCATTGCCAGGGTACTTTGTTTATCCGGACGAGGACCTGGATACGGCAGCAAACCGGGTCTTGTATGAGCTGACGGGCCTGAGGGACGTTTACCTCGAGCAGGTGCATACTTTCGGAGCGGTCAACCGGCACTCTTTTGGGCGCGTAATTACGGTAGCCTATTTTTCCCTGATCAAAATCAGCAATTTTTCGATCCAGCCGGCTTCTATCGCTTCCAAGGCCCAGTGGCATTCCATTGCACAGCTGCCGGGACTCGCTTTCGATCACAGTAAGATCCTGCAATCTTGTTTCGACAGGCTGAAGTGGCTCGCGCACTCCAGGCCGGTAGGTTTTGAGCTGCTTCCGCCGAAATTCACCCTCACAGAGCTGCAGCATCTTTATGAGGCAATCATGGAAACCGAGCTGGACAAGCGGAATTTCCGCAAAAAAATATTGTCTATGAAACTCCTGATAGACCTCGACGAGACACAGGAGGGCGTTGCGCATCGCCCGGCGCGGTTGTTTATGTTTGACCGAAGCCGGTATGACGAGCTGTTGGAGGAGGGTTTCAGCTTTGAATTAAAAGAGACGCGCAAAAAAGATTACAGTCGGGCACGCAGCAGCGCTTCCTAATACTGCCTGCCTTTTCCGTCGCGTACCATGATCTGTAGCGCCGAAGGGTAGAGGTTCCGGTATTTTTTGATGGCTGCTGCGATTGCCCCGTTATCGGCAGCAGACCTGCGCAGAAAAGGATAGGCGGAGGCATCCGCCGGTTGGCCTTCAACCGACAGTCCATTTTCATCAATAGAGTAGTAGCCATAGAACCCTTTCGGAAGTTCAATGGGTTGGCTGAGGTCAAAAATTTCCTGGACCAGGCTCAAAGCGAGGTTTTTTGAATCAGGGGTAAAAGTGACATATCCCCAGACAGACTCGGCCGGTATCCGCATCAGGTCTTTTTGTTCAATGACCAGTCCATGCTCGGTATCCAGACGAAGCTGGTAGCGGTCGGGCTGTACGCTAAGGGTGCCTTTGTTGATCACCGCACCGCGCAGGTCAACCGCAATCGGGTAATTTCCGTGCCCGAGTTCTCCCGCATTGGTTTCGGCATGGATCTTTCCAGGTTTATGATCACAGGTAAACGGTGCGGCAATACGGAGCAGGGAGAGGAGCAGGGCATTCCCCTGGCTTCTCCAGATATACTGTATGGCGTAATTGCTGCAATCGTACGCTTTGATGGTTGAGACCCGCAGGATGAAGGCCCGGCCGGAGGTGTCGAGGGTTTCCCGCATCTGAAGGCTGAACTCCTTGGCAATTTCGGTTACTACAATAGGGGTTTCCGGTTTATCAATCGCACAAGCCGAAACGAGAAAAATCTTAAGGATCAATAGCGTATAAAAATGCTGTCGCATGGATTACATCTGGCTTAAAGGATTAGTGCATCATTTGGCTTGTCGTGAGGGCGTCGTCGCAACAAGCATAACACTTATATAACGATGATAAATCATTTGATGCTGCCTGGCATCGAAAGCACACGGTATAAACTTTTGAACCCATAAACAAAGGGCAGCAATGTTGGGTTAATTTCACTACCTTTGCAGCGCAAAATGCAGGCCTTACATATTCGGGCTGCAGAAGGCCGCCGAACATAGCATATTGAATCAACAATGAAGCATATTCGCAATTTTTGTGTGATCGCGCATATTGACCACGGAAAAAGCACGCTCTCTGACCGACTTCTCGAAATGACGAGTACCCTGGATAGCCGGCAGATGATGGACCAAACCCTGGACAATATGGACCTGGAGCGGGAGCGCGGTATTACGATCAAAAGCCACGCGGTACAGATGTACTATGCGCACACCGACGGTCAGATGTACACGTTCAATTTAATTGATACCCCCGGCCATGTAGATTTTTCCTACGAGGTCTCCCGCTCAATCGCAGCTTGCGAAGGCGCTTTACTACTGGTGGATGCTACCCAGGGTATTCAGGCCCAAACGATATCCAACCTCTATCTCGCGATCGAACATAACCTGGAAATCATCCCCATCCTCAATAAAATTGATATGGAAAGCGCGATGATTGATGAGGTGTCCGAACAAATCATAGACCTGATCGGCTGTAAAAAGGAAGATATTATCCTGGCGAGTGGCCGTACGGGGCAGGGCGTTGCAGATATCATGAAAGCTGCAGTAGAACGCATCCCTCCACCAAAAGGGGATCCTGAAGCACCCCTGGAAGCCCTTATCTTCGATTCCGTCTTCAATTCTTTCCGGGGCGTAGTCGTTTATTTCCGGATCATGAATGGTACCCTGCGAAAAGGGGACAGGGTGCGTTTCTTCAATACGGAAAAGGAATATTTCGCCGATGAAATCGGGATCCTGCAAATCAATCAGATACCCCGGCCGGAACTGAAGGCAGGGGATGTCGGCTATATTATTACCGGGATCAAAAACTCTAAGGAAATCAAAGTCGGCGATACCATCACGCTTGCCGAAAACCCCTGCGAAAAAGCAATCCAGGGATTCGAAGATGTCAAGCCCATGGTCTTTGCAGGGATTTTTCCGATTGATAACGATGATTTTGAGGATCTCCGGGATAGCCTGGAAAAATTGCAGCTCAACGATGCTTCTCTGGTTTTTGAACCGGAAACCTCCGTCGCCCTGGGTTTCGGTTTTCGCTGCGGATTCCTCGGGATGCTGCACCTGGAAATTATTCAGGAACGCCTGTCCCGGGAATTCAATATGGAGGTCATTACAACGGTGCCCAACGTATCCTACTATGCACATACGACCAAAGGGGAAAAACTCACGATCCGGACACCTTCCGATCTGCCCGACACTTCCAGCCTCTCTTATGTGGAGGAGCCTTATATCCGTGCCCAAGTCATCACTAAACCTGAATATATCGGCACCATCATGACACTGTCTATGGAAAAAAGGGGCTTGCTGGTCCGGCAGCACTATTTGACAACAGACCGGGTAGAGCTGACTTTCGAGATGCCGCTTGCTGAAATCGTCTTCGATTTTTACGACCGCCTGAAGTCTATTTCCAGAGGATATGCTTCTTTTGATTATTATCCAATCGAGTACCGGGAATCCGATCTCGTGAAAATGGATATCAAGCTCAACGGCGACAATGTAGATGCCTTGTCTGCACTTGTGCACCGCGAAAAAGCGGAGTCTTTTGGCCGTAAAATCTGTAAACGTTTGCGGGACCTGCTGCCGCGACAGCAGTTCATGATCGCCATACAGGCGGCTGTCGGGGCGAAAATTATCGCTCGGGAAACGATTTCCGCCCTCAGGAAGGATGTCACGGCAAAGTGCTATGGGGGGGATATCTCCAGAAAACGCAAATTGCTGGAGAAACAAAAAGAAGGCAAGAAAAAAATGCGCCAAATCGGCAATGTCGAAGTGCCGCAAAAAGCCTTCCTGGAAGTGTTGAAGCTCAATAATTAAAATAGCTGGAAAAATCGCGTTGCGGTTATTCTGACCGCATCCCCGGCAGCAACGTCGCAGGATATGTGGTCTCATCAGTCGTTGTTATTCTGCGCTTCGCGCCAAATAATAACTTGGGGTTGCGTAAAAAGTAATTTGCCCTCTTCGGCGGCGAGATTTAATGTTGGACTTGTTGCGATGTGATCCCCATGGGGTAAAAATGGCCCTTTTTCGGCCACTTAGCCGGGCTACCCTCCCTCAAAAAGCCATCGGGTGGACGAAAAACAGCTTATTTCTTCCACTACGATAACCCATCGCAATAAGTCTAATGAAACAGGGGGTGTAAAAAAAGCCTTCTCTCGCCTTTTATACAACCCCTGCCCCACACGCCCGCTGGCACAAACTTTGCGGCAGCAGAACGGCACGTGGTACCAGCCCTTCAGTTCACCTCCGGGCTATTCCCTTTTTCATAGATAACCTCTCAAAGCTCACGGATAATAAGCTGCGTTGCTTAAACCCGGTGATTACGTGGTGTCATATAGTCGAGGCTTGCAATGATGCCCCCGCCTACAACAAAAGCTCCTAAAACAATGTACAGAACAAGCATGAGATGACCGATTTGAAATAATGAACAAGTTTGCTTCCTTCCCAAATGCAAGCGATGTCCATGGGTGTGCCGGCCAAAACAGGTTATACAAATGCACGGGCATCTGTACAATACACGAATGATGGGATGTGTTGCTAATGGATATGTTCTGTATTTCCTGATTGGAATTGCTTAGGCGAAAATAGAAAAAACAAATATAAGTAGGATACAATTAGGGGGTGTTTTTTCTTAAAAAAATGCAACCGTTGGCGGGAAGCGGCATATCCGGTTTTTGTAACGGTAATTCGGCCAATTTTTCTGGAATATTCCGGGGCCCGGCCCGGACAAGCCCCATGCTGCGTGGGGATGGGCGTGCTATTTTTCGGGGGGATTGCGCCGGTCGCGGCTTTGTTTATCGTGCAGGGGCGGTATGCCCTGGTTGAGGGCATAGCGGTGAATACCCTTCCTGACCCTGGAAACTTCTTCCTTTAGTTCCGGATAATTATGGAGAAAGCTGGCAACAATCTGGTCTTCCTCAGGATCGGTCAGTCCCAGGATATGTTGATGCAATAACCCGGAGGATAAAAATTTTTCCTTGTCCATTTTTGGGTATCGGGATGGGTCGTTTCTGAAATTAACCGACTAAAAATAATTCATAACCAAACTATTGCGAAATTGTTTCCGATTTTACATGATTTCAGGGCTTCGTAATTCGAGCAAGGCCACTTCGGGCAGGATACCGACCCGGCCGGGATAGCCCAGGAAGCCGAGACCGCGGTTGACGTAAAGGAATTGCCGGTCTTTTTCATAGAGGCCGGCCCATTGCTTGTAGAGGAATTTGATTGGGCTCCATTTGAAGAAGCCCGGGATTTCCACACCAAACTGAAACCCGTGGGTATGGCCGGAAAAGGTGACCGCGATATCTTTGAACGCTTTATTGACTTCGAGGTCCCAATGTGAGGGGTCGTGGGAGAGCAGTAGTTTCAAGTCGGTGCCTTCAGTGCCTTGGGATGCACCGGCCAAGTCGCCGCGCTTGGGAAAGCGGAGGTGTGCTGAATGGTTTTCTACGCCGATTACGGCAATTTTAGCCCCGTTTACTTCGACTATCCGGTGCTCGTTGAGCAGCAACTCCCAGCCAAGTCCCCGGTGGATGTCTTTGAGCTGTTGAAAATTGGCATTTTTGGCATCCTCGGATTCCCAATCGAAGTAGTCGCCATAATCGTGGTTGCCCAGGATGGAGAAAACGCCGTATTTGGCCTTGATTTTGTCGAAAACGTCCATGAAAGGGAGCATTTCCTCGGAACGGCTGTTTACAAGGTCACCGGTAAAGAACACGAGATCGGGTTGCTGCGCGTTGATGAGGTCAATTGCTGCTTTAACAGGTTCTTTGAACGTGAAACTTCCGGAGTGGATATCGGAGATCTGGACGATGCGGAGCCCGTCGAGTGCCTTGGGCAGGTCCCTGGGTACGATGGTCGTCTGAAAAAGCCGGTAGCGGTAGGGGTTTCGCAGCATGCCGTAAGTCATTGAAAAGAAAGGTATGCTGCCCATAAACAACCCAAATTGGGTGAGAAACCTTGATCGTTGCGGGTTAAAAGCGCTGGAGTTTTGGAATAAACCCCCTGCCCATTGAAACATCCGCCGGAGGTCATCAATGGCAAGGAAAGGCAGGACGAGAAATTTGGATAAGTAGGCGATGAACAGAAGCGTCCTGAAATAGGTCACGACATGCCGATTGAGCGGAATGCTGTCCTCTAGCCTGCCTGCTGCAAACGAAACAATTGCGATGACGGGAATGCTCCAGAAAAAGATGTTGGACGCGAGCTGAATGGCGGGTTTCCAACCCTGGTTAAAGAGCTTCCAGGCCTGATAACAATACAGGTCAATTAAAAGTATGAATGCCAGGAATACGAATATGCGCATAGTATTAAATTCAGAGGTTATTACCGGGAATGCTTATCTTGTTAAGATTCTAATATGCAGGGCATCCTGGATTGTTCAACAGACTTATAGGGGAGGGGCCGGCGGGAAGGAGAAAAAGCGGCTTTTTTGTCCACGCAAAGGCTTTTTTAAGGCAAATAGCAGCGCTAGTTGACCGAAAAAAGCAGGGCGCGGGCGAAAAAGGGACTTTTGACCCTTCATTGATCCCCCTCGCAAAAAGTCAACAGTCACAAGATTACAGGACGACGTCCCTGTATTGATGATTGAGACGTTAAAAAGAACAAGATTTGTCCGACGATGTTCAACAGGTTTATGGGCGCCCTGTTCGGCGTGGTGTGCGAATCGGGGTTCCGGGGTTTATGGCCCTTCCAAAGGAAAGTTTTGCTAGCCCCTGGCTACCCACATGGGGCCGGCAAGCGACGCCGAATAGAATCTGGGGTATTACCGGATGAAAAAAATCCGGACATTTGTAGTTCAAAAGCTGTATAGCAATGAAATATTTTGAGTTGCCAGGGTTAAAACATACAACGGGAGGGCAATTTTTTTTAATTGCCGGGCCTTGCGTTGTCGAAGGGGAGACCATTTCGCTACAGATCGCGGAAAAGGTAGCCGCTTATTGTGAGCGGTGGGAGGTGCCTTACATTTTCAAAGCCTCTTACCGTAAAGCCAATCGTTCGCGGCTCGATTCTTTTACAGGGATCGGCGATGAGGAGGGGTTGCGTATCCTCGCGAAAGTGCGTTGCGACCTGGGGATCCCGGTTACGACGGATATTCACACGGATGCCGAGGCTGCGCTGGCCTCGGGCTATGGTGTGGACATCCTGCAGATACCTGCATTTTTGTGCCGTCAGACAAGCCTGCTCGTTGCTGCTGCGGATACGGGTAAAGTTGTTAATATCAAAAAGGGCCAATTTATGAGCCCGGAGGCGATGGGATACGCCGTGGAGAAGGTGCGTCAGGCAGGTAATCAAAAGATTGTGCTTACCGAGCGGGGTACGACCTTCGGCTATCAGGATTTGGTGATTGATTTCAGGGGCATCCCGACGATGCAGGGTTTTGGGGTGCCGGTAATCCTGGACTGTACGCATTCCCTGCAGCAACCAAATCAGCCTTCGGGGGTAACGGGCGGGCGCCCTTCGCTGATTGCTACGGTGGCGCGGGCGGGTATTGCGGCCGGTGTTGATGGATTGTTTATCGAAACCCATCCCGACCCTGCCGCGGCCAAATCCGATGGGGCGAATATGCTGCCGCTGGACCGGCTTCCGCATTTACTGGAGCGGCTGGTACGTATCCGCGAGAGTATTTTGGAGTACCCCGGGGGAGCGATTGATGTTGACCAGGTTTAAAAAGGGGAATGAAAAAAGAACTGGATATTGCTTTACTGCCATCTGAGGCTGCAGACGATGCAGCGATCCTACGCGAGGTCTGCTCCACCCTTGGCGTGCCGGGCACAGCGGTCGGCGCCTTGCGCTTGTTGCGTCGCTCGGTGGATGCCCGCGGGCGGCAGCCCAAAATACGGTTGAGGGTAGCCGTATTTATGGAAGGTGAGGAGCCTATGCCGGAGCCTGCATTGCTCGCCGGCTTTCGCCCTGTTGAGGGGCCGGGGCAGGCGATTATTGTTGGGGCAGGGCCCGCAGGCTATTTTGCGGCCCTCGAGCTGCTGGAGCGCGGTATCCGTCCGCTCGTCTTTGACCGGGGAAAAGATGTGCGCCAAAGGCGACGGGATCTGCGGGCCATCCAGCAATTTTCGGCGGTAAATGCCGACTCGAATTACTGTTTCGGGGAAGGCGGGGCCGGAACGTACTCGGATGGGAAACTCTATACCCGTTCACACAAAAGGGGCGACATCGAAAAGGTGTTGCAATTACTGGTGGAGCATGGGGCAAACCCCGATATCCTGGTTGATGCGCATCCACATATCGGATCCAATAAATTGCCCGGGATTGTTGCCAATATTCGGGCGACGATCCTGCAATACGGCGGCGAAGTACATTTTGAAAGCAGGATAACGGATTTACTCCTGCACAAAGGGCGGGCTGCCGGGGTAGTGGTCAATGACAGGTTGACGTATGCGGCGGAAGCCGTCATGATCGCTACCGGGCATTCTGCCCGGGATATGTACGCTTTGCTGGACCAGCGGGGCGTTCAATTGGAGGCCAAGCCTTTTGCGCTCGGGGTAAGGGTCGAACATCCGCAGGCGCTCGTTGACGCCATCCAATATGGCCAGAGCCCACGGGAACCAAACCTTCCCGCGGCAAGCTACAAACTGGTGGCACAGGTAGGCAAGCGAGGGGTTTTTTCTTTTTGTATGTGCCCCGGCGGCCTGGTCGTACCCGCTGCTACCGCCCCCGGAGAGATCGTTGTCAACGGCATGTCCATGTCGCGCAGGGATTCGGCGTATGCAAATTCGGGTATTGTGGTGGCGCTCGAGACGAATGATTTTCCGGAGTTCGCAGACGCCGGTGTGTTTGCGGGACTGGAGTTTCAAAAAACAGTAGAGCGTGCAATGTTCGACTTTGGGACCGGGGCACAAAGTGCGCCGGCACAGCGGCTGACGGACTTTGTGCAGGGCAGGCCTTCGGCAAGTCTTCCGGCGGGATCCTATATCCCCGGTTTTGTAAGCGCCCCGCTGCACGCGCTGCTGCCACCGTTCATCGTGCAGTACTTACAGGAGGGGTTCAGGGAATTCGGAAAGAAAATGCCGGGATTTTTCACCGGGGAAGCTGTCGTCATAGGTACAGAGAGCAGGACGAGCGCCCCGGTCCGGATCCCCCGGGACCCGGTGACTTACATGCACCCGCACTGGGCAGGGCTTTTTCCGTGTGGTGAAGGGGCAGGCTATGCCGGCGGTATTGTCTCCGCAGCTATGGATGGCCAAAATGCCGGCAGGGCGGTGGCGGCATTTCTGTCGCAGATGAAATAGACCGACCAAGGGCGGCAAGAATATGTACCTAAAAGTGATGGTTTTATGAAAGATTTTCTGGACCTTTTCGGACGTTTTTTTTTAGCGGTCTTTTTTTACTTCGAGGCGTTCGACTCGATATTTTGTTTTCGCGAAACCCGCGATAAAATGACTGCGTATGGGCTTACCTGGAAGCAGGATACCCTTTTGCTCGGTGCGGTTGTATGCCTGATCCTGGGGAGTACCCTGGTATTGATCGGTTACCGGGCAGCATTCGGCGCCTTCCTGCTTTTTGCCTACTGGCTTCCGGTAACCCTGATCGTCCACGCGTTTTGGAGCGTGCCACCCGGCCAGCAACGCACAGTATTGGTGGATTTGATGCAGAATATGGCCATTTGCGGCGGTCTGTTCCTGATTATCGCCAACGGTGCCGGCCGCTATTCGATAAAAAGATTGTTTTCAACGATAAAAGTAGGGGGGACATAAAGCCTGGGTTCGTCAGAATGATTGCCATGGAATGCTAATGGAGAAAAAATCCCATATTTCTCCCGACCCCATCCCCCTGCGCAATGATTCTGCTTTCAAACCACGCGCGATTTCGGTCAAATCGCCTCTGGTATCTCCTTGGTGAGCGGCCTGGGAGAGCTAAAATATGTTAAATCAATGTGTTTTTTTCCGCAAAAAAACCGCTTTCAGGTAAATCTTTGTATCTTACACGCAAATTAATTTATCCTAAAACCGTTACAATTTGTGATGAGGGCCATCATAGTCGAAGACGAACCACTTGGGCGGACCAACTTAAAGATGATGATCCGTCAGCACTGCCCTGATGTCGAATTAGTTGGTGAGGCAGGCAGCAACGAAGAGGCGGTCCAAATGCTAAAGGGCTTGAAAGAACGCCCGGACCTGGCATTTCTGGATATCAAGCTACCTGATGGGCTGGTCTTCAAAATGCTGAACGAGGTCCAGCCGATTGACTTCGAGGTAATTTTTGTTACGGCCTGGCAGGAATATGCAATCAAAGCATGCGAGTACAGCTCCATCGGGTATATTCTGAAACCGATTGACCCCGATGTTCTGAAAGATTCGATCGCAAGGGTACGGTCGCGCGCGGCTGCGCAGATTGATCGTCGCCTGGATATATTCTCCAATTTCTACCAGAACCCCAATACGTTCTCAAAGATGAGTATATCCGCCCTTGATGGCATATACTTCGTCAATATCAAGGATATCTACCGCTTCGAGGCCGAGGATAATTACACCCACATCTATATGAAGGGGGGAGAGCGGATAACGGCTTCCAAAACGATAAAATATTACGAAGAATTACTCGCGCCTTTCAATTTCTTCCGCGTGCATAAACGACACATGATCAACCTTAATTATATGTCGAAGTATATCCGGGGAGAGGGAGGGTACGTGATCATGGATGAAGGCTTGCAGATCGAGGTGTCCAGGAGGAGGCGCACTTCCTTTATAGACCTGCTGCGCCGCCTGCAGGGTGGCCGCCAGATGGAATAAGTCGCGAAAAGGTGTTCAAAGTTTCTCGGATAAAATAAACAGCATAGCTTACGGTGGCTTACAGCGGATTTTCAGCAACAATTGTGTGAGGTCCAACGTTCAACCGTAACTGTCCCAAAAATTTTAAACTTTTAATTGGTTTATCCCCCTTAGCTAATTAAATAATTATTACAACACTATGAGGAAGGAAAACAAGGACAAAGAACTTGAGGAAATCAAGAAGAACTTCAATCTGAAGCCCGTCAAGAAAGAGGATATGAAAAAAATCAAAGGCGGTAAAAGTGGCAGGCCATGGCAAAACGGATGTTCTGATATCATCCCGCAGTAAATTGCAGCCCTTTTTGCCTAACAAAAGGCTACTCTTTTTCATGAAAGAGGTGGCCTTTTTTTGTATATACTTTTCCGCTTTACTGTAAAGCAGATGTAATCCGGTAAAAAACGCATCTAATTAGTTTTTGCATGGTTTTACCCGTACTAAACGGCCCCGATATTCCGTCACTGGAGTACCAGCTCCAGGAACCCATCAGCGATCGGTCAACTATAGACATCATAGACCGGCTCCTTTCTTATTATGCGTTTACCAATGTACAGCGCTCCAGGCAGCTGCTTCAACAACAAGAGGTGCTGCTGGATCAAGCCCCTGCTGTATATTATTTACAGAATTATTATACGTATCGCGGTATTGTCGAGAACCAGGCATACGATTACGCAGCCTCGGCCCGCTATTTTCTGAGGGCCATCGCGCTTGCCGAAGAAAACAGGGATGCGCGGGCCCAAGTCGAATTGTATATTGATTATGCCGGGACTTGCATCAACAATCGGACGCTTGAGGAGGCACAGACCTTTTTAGACAAGGCCTTGCGCCTTCTGCGCATCTATCCCGATCCGTGCCTGGAAGCCAGGGTAACCAGCAGGGAAGGCTTCCTGCAAATCTTCTACTCCAATTATTCCCGGGCAATCGAACTTTTGCTGGAAGCGGATAAGGCAATCGCCGCGTTGGGCCGGGAGCGCCTTACAACAAAAGATTATTTTTTCCTCGTACTGATCTATAACGGTTTCGGAATCATTCATGAGCGCAACGATGACCCTGAAAGCAGTGTGCGGGCTTATCAAAAAGCTGCCTCGATAGCAGAAGAAATCGGAATGCGCACCAGGATGTCCTGGATATATCTGAACATCGGCAACGGCTTTTTGTCGCTGGGCAAACTTGGCAAAGCAGCTATTTTTTTTTCGAAAGCTGCCAAGGCCGTAGATGATCCCCACCCCGTTTCAAAAGCGAGCGCATTCGCAAACCTGGGGTATTGCAAGCTGCATAAAAAGCGCTACGTAGAGGCCTTAACACTCCTCGAACGCGCCGAGACCCTTTTTAACCAGGTGGCGGAAACCTCCGCTTCCAAAAACTATGCCTTGATCGAGGCATGGCGGGGCTCTGTTTTTGCGCGGACCGGGGAACGGGAAAAGGCCATCCTGCATTTCTTCCAGGCGGTCGCCCTGGCTGATAAAGAAGCTGATTACAAACAGTTGTCTGGTATCTTCCAGGATATGGCAGAGTTCTATGCCGACCAATCAGATTTTCGTACCGCATACGAGTATCAGCTGCAGCATAGCAAATATGCAGAACTCTACCACGTCAAGGTAAACCAAAGAAAACGTACCGAGCTGGAGTATAAGTATCAGGCAGAACAAAAACAACAGGAAGCCGAAATGCTCAAACTGCAGGCCACCCGGCTACAGCTAAAGGCCCTCCGCGCACAAATGAACCCCCATTTTATCTATAATGCACTCAATTCTATACAGCACTTTATCAACTCCTACCAAACCGACTCAGCCTCAAAGTACCTGGCTATGTTCGCACGCCTTATGCGGCAAAGCCTGGATTACTCGGACCTGGAAATTATTTCCCTGGATAAGGAAATCAGCTTCCTGAGCGATTACCTCTTTATCAATCAAAAACTCCGCTTCGACAACGGGCTGCGTTATGAAATTAAGGTGGACGACGAGCTGGACGAGGATATGGTCGGGGTGCCTACCATGATTGTTCAGCCGTATGTCGAAAATGCAATCGAACATGGCCTGCGAACGAAGAACGCAGGAATGATCAGCATCCATTTTTCATTGCTGGATGAATTGAGTATCCTCTGTATCATCAAGGATAATGGGGTTGGCAGAAAACAGGCAATCCTGAACCAGCAGTTGGATTCAAAATTCCAAAAACATCGCTCCCGCGGTACCAGCATCACAGAACAGCGGCTACAGTTACTGACGAATTCACGCAACGAAGGAGGAGACGTCAAAACGATTGACCTGGAAGATGAACAGGGCAGACCATGTGGGACGCGGGTGGAGGTGAAAATCCCGATAATGGAGATCCCTTTCGGCGCCTAACCGCCTTCATGCCGCCAACGGTAAGCTGAAATCATCGCGCGCACTTCCGGCTTTTGACTTTTGCCGCTTACTCCACCCTGGCTGCACCCGACCGGCATGGCCACTTCGCCTACCACCGTCCTGCCTTTTTTCCAAGCTGAAAATATTTAAAAAAATCAACAACAGGTTTGGGCTTTATTATATTAAAAAAATATTATATATTTGCAATGTTTTCTCGTAGTAAGTTTGTTTGATCTTCCCGCACCTCTGGTCTCTGGAGGTGCCTTTTTTTTGCCGTATTCTCACAAGGATGTACCGAAGGAAGGACGGTTGGACGCATACCCTAAATGGGGCTATGGATTAAGGTTTTGGGGTTTATCTTTGATTTAGTTTTCTCATAGTATGTTTATTGGCCTGCGCATGGTTAAAATGCCGCAGGCTTTTTTATGCGGCAGACCACATCATAAGCGGTTTCGACACTTCATTTTGAAAAACTGCCGTATCCTAAAATGGCATTTGAAACCTGAAGAAGGCAAGTTACATTTATGCCGTAGTTTTCTCATAGTATGTTGCTGGCTCCTACGATCAACCTCCCTGATCGTAGGAGCTTTTTTTTGGGTAGCTACCCCCCCGGTGCCCGTCCGGAAAATCCGGCGGGCAAAATCCGCACCGGCCACTCGGGTGTGATGTGAAAGTGCCGGCGGCCTGTTTCCGGCCCGCGGCGATCCGAAAGCAGCACATTTATTTTTCGTATCTATTTACCAGGGGTATCCGCGGCTTCGCCGCGAAGGGTTTTATTTGGTGTGCGTGCATTTTTTACGCGCGAACGCGCGTAAAAAATGCACGCACACCAAAGATTATTTCCCAGGGCAATGACCTGCTAAATAGATACTATTTTTCTACGATAAAAAAAGATCGTTCCAGTTGATTGCCGTCGGTGTCAACGAGGGTAAGCACATGGTGGCCGGCGCTTGGCCTGAGTTCGAAGTGGTGAAAAGTTTGGGTGCTTCCTAAATATATTTTATCCAGATGCCAGAAGACGCGGGTGTCGGGGTTTCGGTGGGCAAGTTTAAATACCGTTGCGGATAAGTTTCCGTCCAGGTCTTTCGGAATATAAATTCGGGCATTGCGGGATGGATAGATTAGTTGCATAGGGCTATTTGCCCCGTCATATTGTACGGCGCCTTGTGCACAGTCGGGGCGAAGCGGCGGGAGTGGCTGATACGCTGGATGTTTTTTCCTGTAATAAAATTCCTCGAGGGTAGGGAGGACGAACCAGCTCTCGTGAAGGATGGTTTCTGCGGGCTGGCAACTTGCGCTGACCTGAAAGTTGCGCCCCGGGTCTAAATGGATCAGGGTATGGAAGCGGCAGTCGGGGGCAAGGGCACTTTTTGCGGGCAGCAGTACCGTATCTGCGGGGCAAAACCTTCCTGCCGGCCATCCGCTTTCCCGGCATACCGGGCTTTTCCTTAGCCCATCGTATGGTTTCTGAAACCATCCGGAAGCCGGCAGCAAGCCAAAGAGTTCGAACATAAAGGGCGCGGCCACACGGGTGCCGATGAGACCGGGGCGTCCTACGCCATCGGCATTGCCTACCCAGGTGGCGACCAGGTACTCGGGGGTAAGGCCAATTGCCCAGGCATCCCTGAAGCCGAAGCTGGTCCCCGTTTTCCAGGCAATTCTTCGACTTGAGCTAAAGTATTGCCAGTCGCCTTCGGATTCCGGTCTTCCCAGTTCCTGCATAGCCTCGAAGGTATGCCAGAGCGTGCCGGCATCGAAGCGGGGCGCTTTTCGCAAAAATGCGTCGGGGCGTTCGGGCACCGGATGGTTTTGCAGAAAATCCAGAGGGCGGAAATCGTTTTTGCGGTATCTGCTATTGTGGCTGTTAAAGGTGAGGAGGGTTCTGGCCATGGAGGTATAGACTCCGCCGATGTCCCAGAGGGTGGCTTCGGCACCGCCCAGTATAAGCGAGAGGCCGTAGTGGTCGGGGCCTTTCGTAACCGTGCTTATGCCGAGTTTGTGAAGCTGATAATGCAGCCGCCCGACACCATATTGCCTCAAGAGATGTACAAATGGAACGTTGAGGGAGCGGGACAGGGCTTTATCTGCGGGTGCCATCCCGTCGTAGTCACGTTGAAAATTTTCAGGATGGTAGCCATTGATATTCATCGGCACGTCCGGCAGCAGGCTTGAAGGCAGGATACTGCCCTCCTGGACTGCCAGGGCGAAGAGTATGGGTTTGAGGATGCTACCGGTACTGCGCGGTGCGGTGACGATATCCACTTCCTGTCCGTGTGCTGCACCGGTGTTGGGCGCGTTGCCAATATATGCGAGGACCCTGCCGCTCGGTACATGTACGATCAGGGCAGCCAGGTTATGGATTTCGTTAAACTTGAGGACGAGATGGTTGCGGGCGCTTACTTCTATGGCTTTTTGCTGCAGGTCGGCGCTGATTGAAGTCTTAATCCTTTGGCCGGGCTTTGTTGCCGCTACGCGCTGGAGCAGGTGCGGGGCCAGGGCCGGGAGCGGAAGCGGGGCATCGGGTAGCGGCTCGGAAAGCGCGAGGTCTAGCGACAAAGCATCAATTTTGCCTCTTTGGTGCAACTTCTTGAGCAACCTGTTCCGCTTCAGGCGCAATGCCTCCCGATTTCGGCCGGGGTGGATAAGTGCAGGGCTGTTGGGCAGAATGGCCAGCAGGGCCGCTTCGGCCCAGGAAAGGAAGTGGGGCGGTTTTCCGAAATATCTCCACGCTGCGGCTTCGATACCTACCACATTGCCGCCAAAAGGCGCCTGTGCGGCATAGAAGTGCAGGATACGTTTTTTCGGATAACGCAATTCGAGACGGGTCGCCAGAATGACCTCGATAATTTTTTCAGGGATATTTCTCGATTTCCCCTTCCTCGACAGGCGGACGACCTGCATACTCAGGGTACTGCCCCCGCTGATGACCCTGCGGCCGCGCAGATTCTGCAGTACCGCACGGCCAAAAGCGAGCGGGTCAACGCCTGGATGATAAAAGAACCGCTGGTCTTCAAATGCGACCAACGCCCGGACGTATTTTTCCGGAAGGCTGTCCGGTTCGGGAAAGCGCCATTGACCGTCTCCAGCAATCCTGGCGCCAAGCAGCCGGCCCGATTGATCTTCGATGACCGTACTGAAGGGGGCATCGAACAATTTTTTTGGCAAACAAAATACATACCCAAGCAATAACGGCAGGGATACCAGGAAATAAAGCCGTTTGCGGGGATGGTGCCAGATATGCGACTTTAACCAGACGAAGAGGCTTCCTGCCGTTGATAGGAAAAGCCTGAGCAGCCAGGAGCTTTTCACGGAAAGGTAGTGTAGCCGCTTGCCGGCAGCAATGCGGATTATCCGCCCATACCGGAAATCATATCTTCGGGTTTCACCCATTCGTCAAATTGTTCTGCGGACAAAAGGCCCAACTGGAGTGCGGCTTCTTTAAGGGTCGTATTTTCGGCATACGCCTTCTTCGCAATTCTGGCTGCGTTGTCATACCCGATGTGGGTATTCAGGGCGGTGACGAGCATCAAAGAGTTATTGAGCTGCTCCCGGATACGCGCAACGTTCGGTTCTATACCAACGGCACAATGATCGTTGAAGCTCACACAAGCATCCCCGATTAATTGGGCGGAAGTGAGGAAGTTGAAAATAATGAGGGGTTTGAAAACATTGAGCTCGAAATGTCCGTTCATCCCACCGATATTGATGGCCACGTCGTTGCCGATCACCTGGGCCATCGCCATGGTAAGGGCCTCCGATTGTGTGGGGTTCACTTTTCCGGGCATGATCGAAGAGCCCGGCTCGTTGGAGGGGATGATGATTTCCCCGATACCGGAGCGCGGGCCGGAGGAGAGCATCCGGATATCGTTACCGATTTTCATCAGTGAAACGGCAACCGTCTTGAGCGCTCCGTGTGCTTCGACGAGGGCATCGTGGGTAGCGAGCGCTTCAAACTTATTGGGTGCGGTGACGAACGGCAGTCCGGAAAGGGCAGCGATATGCCGGGCGACATTTTCAGAATATCCCGGAGGGGTATTAAGCCCGGTGCCGACCGCAGTGCCCCCAAGGGCGAGTTCGGCGATTCTTGGAAGGGTGTTCCGAATAGCCCGTATCCCGTTTTTAAGTTGTACGGCATAGCCGGAGAGTTCCTGGCCGAGCGTCATCGGGGTAGCGTCCATGAAGTGGGTGCGCCCGATCTTTACAATGTCCATATATGCTGCTGCCTTTTTCTCAAGGGTAAGGCGAAGGGTTTCCAGACCGGGAAGGGTTACTTCGATCAATTTCTGATAGGCGGCGATGTGCATGGCCGTGGGAAAAGTATCGTTCGACGATTGGGACTGGTTGACGTCGTCGTTGGGGTGCAGGGCTTTTTTTTCATCGGTGAGCTTTCCACCGGTGAGTACATGCGCCCGGTTGGCAATGACTTCGTTGACGTTCATGTTGCTTTGCGTCCCCGAGCCGGTCTGCCATACGACGAGGGGGAACTGATCTGCCAGCCGGCCTTCCAGGATTTCATCACAGACCCTGGAGATCAGGTCTTTTTTTGTTTCGGGCAATATACCGGCTTCGTAGTTGGTAAGCGCTGCGGCCTTCTTGAGGATAGCGAAAGCACGGATGAGCTCATGGGGCATCAGGTGCCCGCCGATCTTAAAATTCTCAAAAGACCGTTGTGTCTGGGCTCCCCAGTATTTGTCGGCGGGGACCTCTACATAGCCTATACTGTCTTTTTCTTTGCGAAATTCCATAGTTTTTAATGAGGATTGTTTGAAGCTTGTAAAATGAAGCGGAGAGTGGCCGCTTCCCCTTATCTGTAACGCATAAGCGGAAAAAACCGGCATAAAATTAGGGCAATATTTTATTGATGTCCGATTTTTTTCCCTTTTTCGTGCCTAAACCAAAACAGCAGCTTTGCGTTTCAAATACCAAGGAACTGTGTAGAAAAAATTTCTTCGCTCCAATATGGAAATTTTACTTTTCAAAGATGCCAGAGCAGCCCACTATGGGGAGTTAAAATAGCATATTATGAGCTGAAAATAAAATTTCGCCGGGGTAGCGCAGGAAATTAATACACAACCCGCTGCGGCGTTTCATTTTATAACCGAAGGATTCCTTCAACCTAAAAAACCATATCATGGCTTTTCAACTTCCGAATCTTCCCTATGGATTTGATGCACTGGAACCACACGTGGATGCCCGTACGATGGAAATCCATCATGGCAAGCACCATGCCGCCTATACCAACAACCTGAACGCTGCAATTCAGGGCACCGAAATGGAGGGCCTGGGCATCGGGGCGATCCTGGCGAATATTTCCAAATATCCCGCGGTGGTGCGCAACAATGGTGGGGGTTTTTACAACCACAACCTGTTCTGGGAGATTATGTCGCCTGATGGAGGCCCGCAGCCGAAGGAAGGTACTGCAATCCACGAGGCGATCCTGGCAGATTTCGGCACATACGAAGCATTTCGCAAAGCGTTCTCTGCCGCTGCCGCAACGCGTTTCGGATCCGGGTGGTCGTGGCTTTGTGTGGGCGCGGATAAAAAGCTGTTTGTATGTTCTACTCCCAACCAGGATAACCCGTTGATGGATATTGCCGAGCAGAAAGGGACGCCAATCCTCGGGCTCGATGTCTGGGAACACGCCTACTACCTGAATTACCAAAACCGGCGTCCGGACTATATCGAGGCGTTCTTCAACGTCATCAACTGGGATGAGGTGGAAGCCCGCTTTCTGCGCGCATAAATTCAGGCAGCTATCCGAAGAAGTTAATTGCGTGCCAAGCCAGTTTTTACAGCATCCAGAATCCGTTTCGCCTCAGCGAGGGTAAACTGTTCGTTAAAGGCCGTGGTGAAGATGTATTCTTTGTCTGCCTGCAGATGGACGTACCGAAAGCTGTAATATTCGGAAGCTCCGCTGCGCAGGCTAAAGACAAAGCCGTTTTCGTCCTCTTCCAGGATTTTCTGGAATTCGGCGGTACTCTTCACTTCTTCTACCTGGTTGGATTTCAGCGCCGGAAGGTCATTGGTGAACACGGGCTGGATGTAGATTTGTAGTCCGAAGCGCTCCGAGGGTTTGCCGATGGTAACGTCTTCGACCATGCCGACCCGGGTAACGTTAACGGTTGCGCTATCGGGCGCGAGTATGGTAATCGGAATGCCGTTGGCCAAAAGGTCCAGTGGCTGCCATGTTTCTGTTTGCGGCGTATGCCTTGTGCAGGCGGCAATGAGAAAGGTGAGGGCGCATAAAAAAAGCGGTAATCGGTTCATTGTACAAGCTTCATTTTTTTAATGCTGAAATTTCGGCGATCCACTTTGGAACCATGCGCTAAATTACACAATTCCGTTAGGGCAGGCACCTGATCTTTGCATCTGATTTGCAAAAGTGCCGCATTTCCTTTCCTGCTATGTTGTAAATCGCTTATTTTTGCTTCCGGAAGGCCTCAGAAAGCACAGATTAGCGCTCCTGTGGCCAAAACCAGGTGGATAAGCCCCGGGGGATGTGTACTGCATGCTGTTCCCCACCCCTTTTTTACACCATATATAAAGGATTAGCAAAGTAAAAATGATCCAAAGGCTGTACATACGCAATTATGCCTTAATTGACCAATTGGACCTGCATTTTGCAGATGGCCTGACGATTATCACCGGCGAGACCGGTGCGGGGAAGTCTATTCTCTTAGGCGCCCTTGGCCTGATCATGGGCCATCGCGCCGACAATAAAACTTTGCTGAACGATCAGGAAAAGTGTGTGGTGGAGGGGTACTTCGATATACGGGAATATGAGCTGCATGACTTTTTCAAAGAAAACGACATTGATTACGATGATAACCTGGTGCTGCGCAGGGAGCTTTTGCCCTCGGGAAAATCCCGTGGTTTCATCAACGATACCCCTGCCAACCTGAAGCTCATGCAGGAGATCTGCGCCGAATTGGTGGATCTCCACCAGCAGTTCGACACCTTGGATATCAACGACAGCTCTTTTCAGCTCAAGATGCTCGATGCGCTTGCCGAGAATAAAGACCTGCTTACCCGTTACCGTGCGATTTTTCGCGATTTTCAATCTAACCGAAGAAAGCTTGAAGGCCTTCTTCAGGCCAGCGGGCGTATGGAGCGGGAAACCGAGTTCCTGCGCTTTCAGCTCGAGGAATTGCATGCCGCTGCCCTGCAGGCCGACGAGCAAGCCGTCCTGGAGGAAGAACTGCGTTCTTTGACCCATGCGGAGGAAATTAAGCGGGTAAGCGCTGCGGCGTTCCGGCAATTGGCCGAAAGTGAGATAGCGATCCTGGGCCAATTACAGGAGCTCGGTCAGGTTTTAGGGCCGGTCGGGCGCTACGATCAGCGCATTGCGGCGCTCTATACCCGCCTCAATAGCCAGGCGCTTGAACTCCAGGACATTGCCAACGAACTGGAGCAGGTGGCAGAAAGTACGGAGTATGATCCTGAGCGTATCGCACAGGTACAGCAGCGCCTGGATTTGGTTTACCGCCTGCAGAAGAAACACGGCGTCAATACGGTCCAGGCCCTTCTGGACCTGATGCGGGATTTTGAACACCAACTCGAAGGCTTCTCAGACCTTGATGCGGAAACGGAAGCCTTGAAAAAAGCGATACAGGTACAGGATAGCGCGCTCAAAGAGTTGGCGGACCACCTGAGCGAACGCCGAAAATCCGTCCAGGAGGGTTTTTCCCGGGATATCACCGGGCTGCTTGCCCAGCTTGCTATGGAGCACGCGCAGCTGCAGATCGAGTTTCGTCAATTACCTGCACTTGGACCAAATGGTGTGGACGAGGTAAGCTTTTTGTTTGCTGCCAACCGGGGCAGCCGGCTGCTGCCGATCCGCGACGTGGCCTCCGGCGGCGAATTGTCCCGGCTTGCCCTGGTCGCCAAGTCCCTTGTGGCAAGCGCGATTCCCCTGCCTACCCTCATTTTTGACGAAATTGATTCCGGGATTTCGGGCGATGTCGCGTTGAAAATGGGTAAAATCCTGCGCCGCCTGTCCAACGGGCACCAGGTCGTGACGATTACCCACTCCCCCCAGGTGGCTTCAAAGGCCGACAGGCATTTCTTTGTATATAAGCGTTTTGATGACGAAAAAACGATTACCAGGGTCAGAGCGCTTGATCCTGCAGAGGAAGTCCGGGCGATAGCCGTCATGCTCAGTCAAAACCCGCCTTCGGAATCGGCAATGGAAAATGCGCGGGAGCTGTTGAGGGGAAAAAACGATTAATAGCGGGAACATTTATAAATTTTACAGATTTTTCACCTATGGCAAACAATCTTCTATCAGGAAAGCGAGGGGTTATCTTTGGCGCGCTCGATGAGCAATCTATTGCATGGAAAGTGGCAGCGCGTTGCGTGGAGGAAGGGGCTGCGATTACCCTGACCAATGCACCGGTAGCGATGCGCTTCGGAGAAATCCAAAAACTTGCCACACAAACCGGGGCAGAAGTGATTGCTGCCGATGCAACCAGTATGGAAGACCTGGAATCCCTTTTCGCCAGATCCGTGGAAATTCTCGGTGGGCCCCTGGATTTTGTGCTGCACTCCATCGGCATGTCGCTCAATGTACGCAAAAAACGCGCTTATACCGACCTGAACCATGAGTGGATGCTGAAGACGTTCGATATCTCGGCAGTTTCCTTTCACAAGATGATGCAGGTACTGTGGAAGCAGGATGCCATGAACGAGGGGGGGTCAATTCTCGCACTGTCGTACATCGCCGCGCAGCGGGTATTCCCGGATTATAATGAAATGGCAGAATCCAAAGCCCTGCTGGAATCTTTTGCCCGGAGTTTCGGGTATCATTTCGGTACGCGCAAGAAGGTAAGGGTGAATACCCTGTCCCAGTCGCCTACCCGAACGACGGCGGGGTCGGGGGTAAAGGGCTTTGAAGAATTTTTCCAGTATGCCGATAAGATGTCGCCGTTGGGCAATGCCTCGGCAGAAAGTTGTGCAGATTACTGCGTGGCGCTGTTCTCAGACCTTACGCGAATGGTGACGATGCAGAATCTTTATCACGACGGGGGCTTTTCCACAATGGGCATGAGCCCGGCGCTCCTTGAAATGTAATAAATGCCGGTACTGCGAACTTCAGAATGCGCTTGCTGGGCGGTATTGTTTTTGCTGCTGTTCCTGTGCGTTGCCGCTTTGGGGCAGCGCCCGGGTTTTGGCGGGCAGGGTGGTTTCAACCCTCCACCCGGAGGGCAGCAAGGCACCCAACCTGCACAGCAGGAGCAACAGGAACCGGATACTTTTCCGATATTTTCGCTTTTTTCAGAAGATTACGGCCGGATTTATCCCTTTCGCGATACCCTGCTCGATAATTGGTTGCACCAGTACGATGCGGTACGCCGACGCGAGCAGGACTACAAAAATCTGGGTATTCCGGGGTCGGCGCACCAGGCGCTGGTCTATGCCCCGCGGCTAAGGCGGGGGTTTGATCCAGGTATTCATCAGTATGACCTTTATATGCTTCCGGCTTCCCGCCTGCCCTTTTACAAAATCCAGCGCGCTTTTACCAACGTCGGTTTTAACCGTGGATCAGAGCAGACGAATGGGGGTTTTTCGCTCCAGTTTAGCAGAAACTTTGCTGATGGGTTGAATATTTCAATTGATTATCAAAGGCTTAGTCATACTGCGTCGAATACGCTTTTCCCGAATCAGCGGGGCAGGAATACAGCGTTGGGGATCGGTTTTTGGGTACAGGGCAAAGGTGGAAGATATCAGGCATTTTTTGCCTTCGCCGATAATAAGTTTGAACACGACGATAACGGGGGTATTCTTGAAGAACCTGTTCGGGAAGGCGCGTTTTTTACCCCGAACACGACCCCTGTAAATTTGCGTACGGCAGGGACCCGGCAGCGCCACCAGGAATTTCTCTATACCCAGTATTACGCGTTGGGTAAGGTTGCAGGCGATAGCGCACGAGGCACCAAACGGCAATTCCTTCTGGGGCATCAAATCGGGTTCAGGGGCAGTACCTATAAATTTTTTGACCCCGATCCCGCCGAAGATGCCGCTTATTATGGCGCTTTTCAAACCGATAGCCGGGGCGTTCGCCATTTTCTGGCACATGATAAGCTGGAGAACCAACTCAAATTGATCGCAGCAGGGCCGGAAACCCGCGGCAACGATTCTGCTCCGCTGGAGCTCGGTGTGGTGCACACCATTCACCGGATCAGCCAGGAACCACAGGATTCCAGCTTACAGGAGCTGTTTCTGCGGGGCAGTATCGCGTTGCAGCCGGTTAAAAATATCCGCCTGCGTGGGGAGGCGTACCTGGGCGTCCTGGGCGTTGCGGGCGATTATCAAATAAACGCATCCCTGGCAGGTACTTTAGGGAAACATCTGTTGGTATATGCAGAACTCATCAACCAGTTGTATTCGCCTACCCTGATCCAGGAACAGCTTTTTGTGACCCAGGTCCCGGTCTGGCAGAACGCTTTTGACAAGACCCTGGAGACCAACTTGTCCGGAAAAATTTTCTTTCCATCCCTAAAACTCGAGCTCGGCGCTGCCGCTCATTTATTGAACAACTTCATTTATTTTGACACTGCGGCCGTGGCCCGGCAGGTGGCCTCACCCGTTAGTGCGGGGCAGCTGTTCGTGCGCAATACTTTTCGCTTGTGGAAAATTTTTCTCGACAACCAGTTGGTATTTCAGGCGGTCGGGCAGGACGTGCTCCGACTTCCGGCATTATTTGGGAAGCACAGTTTATATTTTCAGGGTACCCTGTTCAGGGTTATGGAATCCCGTCTGGGGATTGACCTCCGCTATGCAAGCGATTACTTTTCCGATCAGTATTTTCCGCTCACCGGGCAGTTTCATCTGCAGGATCGGGAACAAATTCTTTTCTATCCGCAGGTGGATGTGTTTTTCAACATGAAGGTCACCAAATTCCGTGCGTTTGTAAAGTGGGAGAACCTAAGCGCGTCGTTGATGGGGGGGAAATTACTCTATCAGGTGCCAGGCCACCCCTGGCCGCCCGTTTCCGGCTTGCGGCTGGGCTTCAAGTGGAGGTTCACGGAGTGAGCGAAGATTTCCCCTGTACAGCCATTTTTAGATGCGTATTTCCCGGCAAAACGGTTGAAAGCGGGACGATCGCGGCCCTAAAAGGCCTTGTGCCGAGGATAAACCGTTCATTTAACACTTGTGGTGACCCGTGGCAATAGCTGTAGGTATAGGTTTAGACAAAAAAAAAGACCGAAACAATAATCTGTTTCGGCCCTAAGTAAAACTAAACCCCAGTTAAATCTTTATATTCAGGTATCTGATATTATCTTGTACTGTTATCGTCTGACAAAGTTAAGAAAAAATTTTAAAACGCTGCTTAATTTTAACGATTGCTTAAATTTTTTCTTGGTGTTTTAGTCTGAAAACATGCTTTTGGCCGCGATTGTTTAACCACCTTCCTAAAGCATGGCAAATATAAAACAATGAAACCATATTTGGAAAAAATTCATCCAGAATTTGGCAGTTCTTTTTCAATAAAAAGATTTACGCAGGAGCAGAGCGGTGGGAAGCCGTTCTGGCACTTTCATCCGGAGTACGAGATTGTGTATGTGTCGCATGGGAAGGGAAAACGGCATATTGCCAACCATATTTCGTATTTTGAGGAAGGGGATTTGATTATGCTTGGCCCTAACCTTCCACACATGAGTTTTTCGGAAGAGTTATCAGAGAGCCATACGGAGATTGTGGTGCAGATGCAGCCTGATTTTTTGGGTCAGGTATTCTGGTCGTTGCCGGAAATGGCGGAAATCCGGGCTTTATTTGAACGTGCGGACAACGGATTGGTTTTTTATGGGGAGACGAAGGCAGCAGCCGGGCGTCACCTCCATGCGATGATGGACATGGGGCCGCTGGATCGGCTCTTGGCATTGCTGGCACTTTTGCAGGACCTTGCCCGCGGTACAGGGTGCCAGTCGTTACAGGTGAAGGGTTTTGTTTTACCGGTTGACGCACAGCATTATGAAAGGGTAGAGCGTGTTTTTGAATATGTCACGGATCAATTTCAGCGGGCGATTACGCTGGAGGCGGCTGCGGCGCAGGCTAACCTTACGGTACCTGCATTTTGCAGGTTTTTCAAAAAGCTGACGGGAAAGACTTTTGTGCAGTTTGTCAATGAAATCAGAATTTCACATGCCTGCAGCTTATTGGCAAATGGGGAGATGGGTATTGCGGCCATCAGTTATGAGAGCGGGTTTAATAATCTGTCCCACTTTAATAAGCAATTCCGGGAAATTACCGGTATTTCCCCCCGGGACTACCGCAGCAGGATCATACGCGTGGTCAGGGAGCCGGATTGATCATTTGCCCGTTACGGGGGCGCGAGGGGCTTTTTGTCCCTGCCGGTCTGCTGCAACAAGTAAAGCACAGGTGGCAGGTTGTGCCGGTCGGGCACCCTGCCTGCTAAGTTTCTATCATCAAATAAACCACTTCAAATGGATCTCAAAACTTGTATCCTTGCCTTGCTGATGTCTTTTTCGTTCCCGGGCTGTCAACAGCTGGAAGTAAAGCAATATCTGACGGGTGATTGGCAATATGATCTTGCGGCTATCCGGATTGAAATGGACTTGCGCGGATCAGGTTTCGCGGAGCGGAATTACATGGAGAGCATTATGGCCGGCCTTCAGTTTGCGACCTTAGGTTTTTTGGAAAAGGGGCGGGTACAATTTGAGCTGGACAGCTTGCGGCAAACGGGGGATTGGAAGCTCAAAAAGAACGGAAAGCAGCTGATGATACGCCTGACGGAAAAGCCTCAGCAATACGCAATAGAACGCAGGGGCAGGGACACCCTGCTCTTAGACCCCCTGAACGGCGAAGGACTGGCTTTTCCCCGCATGCTGATCAGAAAGCAGAAAGAATAGGGTGGGGAAGTGGGTTGTCGCGGCCTTTTAATCAGTTTTTTCCAGCTCCGGTGGAACGGCAATACCGAGGAGTTGGCCGAGTTCCAGGAATAAATTTATGGTTTCATGGGGCAGAGAGCGGTAATTGCCGGAGGAGAGCAGCGAAAAATACAGGTTTTGGCTTTTCCAGTAATTGATTTCGATACCCATGCTTTCCAGTAGCCGTAGGGTTTGATTGAGGTTGTGCAGGAGGTCAGGGGCATTTTCCGGAAAAGCGGAGATAAACTGGATCTCATGAAAAATCCTTTCGCTCGCGGAGAGCTGTAATGCCGGTGCGCGGGTAATTTCAAGGCCCCATTTGTTGAACTCGCGGTAGAGTCGTTTCAGCTCCCTGAGGTTTAGGTGGCCCTCGGCGAAACAGCGGCGCAGGTCTTCATTGAGGACAAACAGCGCCGCACTTTGATAAGCCTCGGGCAGCGGGATGTTATTGATTTTGATCGCAGTCATAAATTGGTATCCGTCGTTATAGATTTCGCGGAAGGCGGTGTCAATCAGGTTGGCGCTCTGCCCGCTGATTTTTTCGAGGATCCCGCGCTTTTCGTCCCGGAAGAGCTGCCAAAAATTAAACCTTTCGCCACCGAAGTAATCTTCCATCAGCCCGATTACCCTTGCGACGTCGCTGCGCTCGAAGGCTGCAGTAATTTCGCCGGCAATACGGTCAAATTCCTGTTCGGGCATATTTACAGAGATATGGCCGAAGAAATTGAGTTGCCCGAGATACAGCGCCACAAAGCTGAATAATTTTTCGGAACGGGTGATGCGCGACACAACGCGGGTCCTGCCGGTTGCCAGACGCTGGTTTCCGGCCTCACTGCGGTGAAAGACTTCGCTTTCTGCGATATAGTTGAAAATGGGGCTTTTTCCGGGGTCTTCGTCGAACAGGGAGGAGACTGCGTAGTGCATGCCCACCCGGGCCAGGTCGGCTTTTGCGGCGACGACATTCTGGAGATAGCTCACCGACCCATCTTTGTACATATTACTGGGAATATTTTCCAGACGATGGAGGAAGGCGTTGTGTAAATGTGTTCCCGAGATCTGCTCTGCATAGTGGATGGCCCGGTTGGCGTACTGCAGGATCTGGTCGGTTTCCAGCCCGGAGAGCTCATCAAAAAACCAGCCGCAACTGGTAAACATGAGCAATGCATTGCGCTGCATCTCCATAAGCCGCAGCAGGGTGACCGTTTCCGCATTTTCCAGTTTGCGACGGCTGTGTTTCGCAAGAAAATCATCCACATTTTGGGGGCTTCTGTCGAGGATGACGGAGATGTAGTAGTTCCGGGCCTCCCAGGGGTTTTTGAGCAGATCGAGGCTGTATCGGGTAAAGACGGGGACGAGCTGGTCGCGCAGCCAGTCGAGCAGTTCCCGAAGCGGTTTTCGCCAATGTTGGCGCCATTCGGGGCGGCCGCCTGAACAGCAGCCGCAGTCGGCCCGCCAGCGCTCGACACCATGGACGCAGCTCCATGAGCTGTTTTCGTGGATCTGGGCCTCCCATTCTGGTGGGAAGCGTTCGAGAAAATCGCCATAGTTGGTGAGCTGGACGTCATCGCGTTCCTGCAGTTGCCGGATACATGCAGCGAGCGCCATTTCGCCAAACCGGTGATGGTGCCCGTAGCTTTCGCCATCGGTGGCGATGTGCATGAGCTGGGGTTCTGAAGTTGGATCGAAATGACCCATCAGGGCATCGGCGAAACGCTTCCCGTCGTTGAGCAGCCCGCTAAAGGCAACCGACTGGGAAACTTCGCCGTGATAGAAGAACAAAGCGATGGATTTTCCCGAGGGCAATTTACACAGGTATGGCCGCCGGCAGTCCACGGCCGAGGAATCGAGTATTTGCCATTGTGCCTGGCCGGGCGCCTTTACGGCTTTAGCCTGCCGGGGCGCCAGGATGGTGAATGCAATATCGTTTTGCGCAAGGATTTCCAGGGTTTCGATATCCACAGCCGTTTCGGCGAGCCATAAACCTTCCGGTTTGCGTTTGAACCTCGCCTCAAAGTCACGGATCCCCCAAATGACCTGAGTCTCTTTGTCGCGATAGTTGGCAAGGGGCATAATAATATGGTTATAGACCTGGGCGATGGCAGCGCCGTGGCCGCCGAACCGGCCTTGGGCATTTGCATCGGCTTCGAGGATAGCATGATAGGCCCCGGGATCGGCAGCGGCTAGCCAGGAAAGGAGCGTTGGTCCAAAGTTGAAGCTGATATTGACATAATTATTGACGATGTCGCTAATGCGCTCGTCGTTGCCCAATATCCGCGCTGCCGAATTTGGCGCATAACACTCAAAGTTGATCCGGTCGTTCCAGTCGTGGAACGGCGCTGCGGAATCCTGCATTTCGACGACCTCGAGCCAGGCGTTTTCACGCGGGGGCTGGTAAAAATGGCCATGGATACAAACGTATTTATCGGGCTTCATCTGTTTTGCTATTTTTGAGGCACGCAATTTATAAAAAGGAGGCTTATTATTGGCTTTTTAGATCGAGTAAGCGATGAGCCTGTCGAAAAGGCAGGAAGTGTTGTTATATTTGTACGCTTTCCGGAAAAAAACATCTTCAATCATGTACCGAAACACGTTTTTTTACAGTATTGTGGTATTCCTCACCATCCTGCTTTCCGTCGGGGCCACGGGTGCGCAGGCGCCGCGAAAATATTCTTCTGCAGAAATTTATGAGGCGGTGAAAAAATTAAATTTTCTGGGTTCGGCGCTATATGTAGCCGCACATCCGGACGACGAAAATACCCGCATGATCGCCTATTTGTCCAACGAAGTTAAAGCAACTACGGCATATCTCTCGCTGACGAGGGGCGATGGCGGGCAGAACCTCATCGGCCCGGAGATCGAAGAGCTGTTGGGGCTGATCAGGACGCAGGAACTGCTGGCAGCACGCCGGGTTGACGGGGGCAAGCAGTTATTTACCCGGGCGAATGATTTTGGGTTTTCCAAGCACCCCGACGAAACCCTGAAAATTTGGAGCAAGCAGGAGGTGCTTGCGGATGTGGTGTGGGCATTCCGTAAATGGCAGCCCGATGTAGTCATCAACCGCTTCGACCATCGTTCTCCGGGGGCTACTCACGGGCACCATACTTCCTCGGCGCTACTTTCACTCGAGGCCTGCGACCTGGCGGGCACTTCGACAGCCTTCCCCGAGCAACTGGCTTTTTTTGGCCCATGGGCACCTAAGCGGGTGTTTTTCAATACTTCCTGGTTTTTTTATGGTAGCCAGGAGGCTTTTGAAAAGGCCGACAAATCCAATCTGGTGCGGTTGGACGTAGGGGGGTTTTATCCAGCTTTGGGGAAGTCCCTGGGGGAGATCGCCGCAGAGAGCCGGAGTATGCACAAATGTCAGGGGTTTGGCTCTGCAGGCGTGCGGGGGTCGGAGCGGGATTATCTCGAATTATTGCGCGGGGATATGCCCAGGGATTCATCGAATATCTTTGAGGGGATCAATACCACCTGGACCAGGGTGCCTGGCGGGGCGCCGATCGGGAAATTGCTGGAGAAAGTGGAGCGGGAATTCCAGCTGCCCAACCCTGCGGCTTCCGTACCCGATCTCGTCAAAGCATACCGGCTCATGGAACAACTACCCGATGGCTTCTGGAAGCGCACGAAAATGGAGGAAATCCGGGAGGTCATCAGGGCATGCCTCGGCCTGTACATCGAGGTGACGGCTACCGAACCCAGCGCTGCGCCCGGAGACCCCATAACGTTGCGCACCGAGGTCGTGCAGCGGCTCGGGGCACCGGTGAGGATTGAACAGATTAGCTACAGCCCTTTCAAAACAGATACCGCGCTGGCCCAGCCCCTTCGCGTCAACCAACGGCTAACGTGGAATACGCGCTCCGTCCTGCCTGATGCGAGTGCAACAAGCAATCCCTATTGGCTTAGCGAACAACATTCCCTGGGGTTATATACCGTAAATGACCAGCAACTCCGGGGCGTACCGGAAACCCCCCGCCCATTGAAAGCGGTATTCGCTTTTGTGGTGGAAGGCGTACCCATCGCCTTTGAAACCGATGTTGTATATAAATTTACAGACCCGGTCAAAGGGGAGGTATATCAACCCTTTGAAGTCACCCCCCCCGTGTATGTAAAACTCGAACGGAAAGTATTCGTTTTCCCGGATGGTCAAGCACAGCGGGTTTCCGTAACGGTGAAGGCAGGAAAAGGCAACGTCTCCGGGGAATTGCGCCTGGAGGTGCCAACGGGCTGGAAATCGGAGCCTGCCCTGCAGAATTTTGAAGTGAAGCGGAAAGGCGAAGATGCCGTATTCCAGTTTGTGCTTACGCCACCGGCAGAAAAGAGCGATGGGGCAATTACGCCGGTTGCAACGGTCGGCGGGCGTGCGTACCGCCAGTCACTGATCCGGATCAATTATGACCACATTCCGGTCCAGACCGTATTTGAAGATGCTCAGGGCCGGGCCGTGCGCATCGAGCTGGAAAAATCCGGGAACAGTATCGCTTACCTGGAGGGGGCCGGCGATGATATCCCGGCAAGCCTTCGCGCCATGGGCTATGAAGTAGCACTCATCCCGGACGGTGCGCTGGCAAATACCGACTTATCGCGTTTCGATGCAGTAGTCACCGGGATACGTGCCTATAATACCCGGGAAGACCTCCGCTTCGGCCAGTCGAAGTTACTGGGATATGTCAATGCAGGTGGCACCTTGCTCATCCAGTATAACACCAGCGGAGGGTTAAGGGTGCCGGTTGCAGAGATCGGGCCTTATTCGCTGAGCCTGTCCCGTGAGCGGGTTACGGTAGAAGAAGCCGAGATGCGTTTCCTGAAGCCGGATCACCCCCTGCTGAACGTCCCCAACAAAATTACACCCGCGGATTTTGATGGCTGGGTGCAGGAACGCGGGTTGTATTTTCCGGGGCAGTGGGATAGCCGCTACGAGGCACTGTTGTCCTGTAACGATCCGGGGGAGCCGGCCCGGGACGGGGCGTTATTGTATGCACCTTACGGGAAAGGACATTTTGTCTATACGGGCCTGGCGTTTTTTCGCCAGCTCCCGGCGGGGGTGCCAGGGGCGTACCGGCTGTTCGCAAATATTATTTCTGCAGGAAAATCACCTAAACCTTAAATAAATGGATCATCCAGCTCAGGAAACGGACCGGCCGCCGGTATTCAAATCGTGGGAATGGGTCTATGCCTTTTTACTGATTTTTCAGGCGCTGCTGATGCTTGCGTTTTATCTTTTTATGCGGGTATTTGTATAGATCGTTTTTAATCTGGCTGAAATGGCAATAATAGACTGGACCGTAATGCTCGCCACCCTTCTGGGGATTGCCGGGTACGGGATATGGAAGACGAGGCATGTACAGAGCGCAAGGAGCTATATGCTGGGGGATCATGACCTGAAGTGGTGGACGATAGGGCTGTCCATCATGGCGACGCAGGCAAGCGCGATTACCTTTTTGTCCACGCCAGGGCAGGCCTATGAGAGCGGCATGGCGTTTGTTCAGTTTTACTTCGGCCTGCCCTTGGCCATGGTACTGCTGAGTATATTTGTGATCCCCAACTATTACCGTTTAAAAGTTTACACCGCATACGAGTTTCTCGAGAGCCGCTTTGGCCTGCCTACGCGTATCCTTACGGCAGTCCTGTTTCTGGTGCAGCGGGGGCTTGCTGCCGGGATGACCATTTTGGCGCCTTCGATTGTGTTGTCGCAGATCATGGGATGGGCGCTTAATCCTACAATCTTTTTTATGGGTATTATCGTCATCGGCTATACGGTATCCGGCGGGACAAAAGCGGTGAGCGTGACCCAGACCCAGCAGATGGTCGTTATCCTGCTCGGGTTGTTGCTGGCATCGGTTTTAATTATTTTTAACCTGCCTGCCGGGTTTAGTTTGGCAGAAATGGTCTCCGTAGCAGGAAAGATGGACAAGCTCAACGTGCTGGATTTTGAATTTGACCTTTCCAACCGGTATAATTTCTGGTCCGGGATGCTCGGTGGGACCTTTCTTTTCCTTTCCTATTTTGGCACCGATCAATCCCAGGTATCGAGGTACCTGTCGGGGCGTTCACTGACGGAAAGCCGCCTTGGGCTGATGTTCAACGGGCTTTTGAAAATACCTATGCAATTCGTGATTTTGTTTGTCGGCGTATTGGTATTTATGTTTTATCAGTTTAATGCGCCTCCGGCACATTTTAACCGCGCAAATGTGGAGGCCGTAAAGGGTAGCGCCCTCGCGCCCCGCTATGCTGCGCTCGAGGGCCAGTTAAACTGGGTTTTCCAGGAAAGGCAGGATGCGATCCGCAGCATGGTACAGGCGGAGCGTTTGGGCAACCGGGAAGCGATGTTGCTGGCAAAGTCGCAAGTACAGGCCTTACAGGAGGAGGATAAAAAGCTCCGGGCGGAAGTCCAGGCCTTAATCAAGGCCAACAATGCCGAGGCGAATGCAAAGGATACGGATTATGTATTCATCTCTTACGTTCTCAATTACATGCCGATAGGGGTCATCGGCCTTTTACTGGCGATGATTTTTTCCGCGGCGTGGTCTTCAACATCATCGGAATTGAACGCACTCTCTACTACAGTGGTAGTGGACGTGTACAGGCGGGTTTTTGTGAAAGATGCCGGGGACAGGCATTATTTGCTTATGTCGAAATGGTTTACAGTGATGTGGGGGGGGATTGCACTGGCCTTTGCCATGCTTGCCCAGCAGTTTGAGAACCTTATTCAGGCGGTCAACATCATCGGGTCTCTGTTTTACGGGGTAATCCTTGGGGTTTTCCTCAGTGCATTTTTTCTGAAAACGGTAAGTGGACGGGCGGTTTTTACTGCTGCCATAGTAGCCGAAATGCTGATCATTGCCATATTTATGGCCAATGAGTACCAGTGGCAGGTTATCGTTTGGGGGAGGGTGTGGAAAATACAGATCGCTTACCTTTGGCTCAACCTGATCGGGTGCGCGTTGGTGATGCTGTTCGCAACGCTTTTTCAGTTCTTTTTGAAAGACAGGAAACACATCGCCGTATAGCGGCAGCGACGAGGGCTTTTGCCAGGGGGGCCGCTGTTATGTGGAAGGGGCTTGCCTTTCCCGGTTTGGATATGGCCAATATCCTGTTCGCCGGGTTATCCGGCGGGGCTTTCGTCAAACCATTCGCCGATGGTATCCAGCATTTGAGGTTCCACGAGGTTAGGCATTGTAATTTTCAGTGCGGGGTTGGCTTCCATGGCGATTGCTGCACTTTGCATTGCGCCGGGATTTCTGGCCCAGCTTCGCCTTGCGATGCCATTGTTGACGTCCCAGAACAGCATGCTTTCCAACCTTCGCCGGGCTGCAGGGCTTCCATCGAGCAGCATACCGAAGCCACCGTTAATGACTTCGCCCCACCCGACGCCCCCGCCATTGTGCAGGGATACCCAGGTAGCACCGCGAAAGGCATCTCCGATCACGTTCTGTACCGCCATATCTGCAGTAAAACGGGAACCGTCGTAAATGTTGGCCGTTTCGCGGTAGGGAGAATCGGTTCCAGAGACGTCGTGGTGGTCGCGCCCCAGGATAATTGGGCCTTTCAGCGTGCCTTCTGCGATTGCATGGTTAAAGGCAGTGGCAATATTAATCCTGCCCTGCGCGTCGGCATATAAAATACGGGCGAGCGAGCCGACGACGGGGATATTCTCCTCGGCGTGCCTTATCCAGTGGAGGTTGTCTTCCAGTTGCCGCATCGTATCTGGGTGCGCATTTTCGCGCATAGCGCCCAGGACTTCTGCAGCGATCCTGTCGCTTTCGCGCAGGTCTTCGGGATTTCCGGAAGCACAGACCCAACGGAAAGGCCCAAAACCATAGTCGAAGCAAACCGGCCCCATAATATCCTCTACATAAGACGGATACCGGTATTGTTGTTGCTGCCGGTCTTTCCAGATATCTGCGCCGCAGTTTCCTGCTTCCAGCAAAAAGGCATTGCCGTAATCCCAAAAATACATTCCCCTGTCGGCCATGGCATTGACGGCACGGACGTGCCGACGAAGCGTGCTGTGTACGGCAGCCATGAACGCGGTTTTGTCCTTGGCAAGAAGTTCCTGTGCTTCTGCAAAAGTGAAACCGACAGGGCAATAACCCAGATCGTCAATATTGTGGAGGGAAGTCTGGTCGGAGCCAAGTTCGACCCGGACATGCTTTTCTACCAGTTTTTCCCAGAGGTCCACGATATTTCCGGGATAGATGAGCGCAACAGCTTTTCGGGTATTTCGGCAATGCTCGATTTCGGCGAGCAGGGTATCGAGGTCGTGGAAAATATTTTCTGCCTGGATGTATCCATCTTCCAGGCGTTGGCGGATAGCTGCCGGGTCTATTTCTGCAACGACCCCCACGGCGCCGGTGATGACGGCGGCGAGGGTTTGGGCGCCGGACATCCCGCCCAGTCCTGAAGTTACGAAGACTTTTCCGCGAAGGTCATTTTCTGCGAGGTGGTTCAGGCGTCCTGCATTCAGGAGGGTAATCGTTGTGCCGTGGACGATGCCCTGCGGGCCGATATACATAAAAGAGCCCGCCGTCATTTGCCCGTAAGAGGTGACGCCAAGGGCATTGTACTTGTTCCAGTCGGCCTTGGCAGAATAGTTGGGGATCATCATACCGTTGGTGACGACTACCCTTGGGGCGTCCGAATGGGAGGGGAACAAGCCCAGCGGGTGGCCGGAATAGAGGGCGAGCGTTTGCTCGTCGGTCATTTCGGCGAGATATTTCATCGTGAGGCGGTACTGGGCCCAGTTTTGGAATACCGCACCGTTTCCGCCATAGGTGATCAGCTCGTCCGGGTATTTGGCGATTTTCGGGTCGAGGTTGTTCTGGATCATGAGCATGATCGCCGCTGCCTGTCGGGAGCGTGTGGGATAATCCTGGATTGGGCGGGCGAACATGGGATAATCCGGTTTGAACCGGTACATATAGATACGGCCGTAGGCTTCGAGTTCCTGCGTAAATTCAGCAGCCAGAACGGCATGGTGCCTGGGATGAAAATACCTTAGGGCATTGCGGACGGCGAGGATCTTATCTGCTTTTGACAAAATGCCGTTGATATTGCGTAAGGGGGCATGGCTGTATGCCGGATCGCGGCGCCCTTCGGAGCGGGGAAGTTCATCGGGAATCCCTTCCAGGATTGCATCTTTAAATAATTTCATAAGGGGAGAAAGGTCATGCTGTTTATTCCCCTGGCCCCAAAAGTTTGAAAGTATCTTTAGTCTGGCGCAGGTATTTTTTGTATATGATGCGGTAGGTCCTGTAGTATGTTTGATAGCGTTTTTTTATGGCTTCATAGCTATAGGGGTAGATTGCTGCTGCGCCGGGCACGGCACCCGATGCAGGCCCTTGTGTGGATTTATTGGAGGCCGGTGCCGCAATCTTTTCGGGCTTTCTTACTACCTGCGGGGGCTGGAGTTGTATCGGAGGGGTATTTTCCAGAAATCCTTGTTCCGCCATCCAATCGTCGTTGTAAACTTTTCCGAGGTATCGGGACCCATGGTCGGGAAACAGCGCTACCACGACATCGCCTGTCGCGAAGCAGTCCCGGAGCTGGAATACGGCCTGCAGGGCGGAACCACTGGAATAACCGAGCATCAGGCCTTCTTTTTTCGCCATTTCCCTTGCCCGCAACGCGCTGTCTTTATCGTTGACCTGGACGAATTCGTCCACATAATCAATCAGGAGGTTGTCGGGGACGATATTTTTGCCCAATCCTTCGACTTTGTAAGGTTGGATCAGCTCGCGGTCATATTTGCCGGTTTGAAAAAAGTGGGTAAGGACGGAGCCATAAGCATCAACGGCGATAACTTTTATAGCGGGGTTTTTTTCTTTCAGATATTTGGCGGTACCGGATAGGGATCCGCCGGTACCTGCGCAACAGACGTAGTGGGTAATTTGGCCCTGCGTTTGTTCCCAGATTTCGGGGCCGGTCGTTTTATAGTGGGCCCCTGCGTTGTCGAGGTTGAAATTTTGGGCGAGGTAAAACGAATCAGGCGTCTCGCGGGCAATTTGCTCGGCCCGGGAATAATAGGACCGGGGGTCTTCCGGCTCTACATCTACCGGGCAGACCACGACTTCGGCGCCCATAGACTCCAGCAGGGCAATTTTTTCTTTGGAGGCTTTTGTTGTGAGGGTGAGGATGCACTTATACCCTTTAAGGGCGCTTACCATTGCGATACTGAACCCTGTATTCCCGGAAGTGGCTTCGACAATGACCCCGCCCGGTTTTAGTTTTCCTTTTCGTTCCGCTTCGCAGATCATGTGGTAAGCAATCCGGTCTTTTGCGCTATGGCCTGGGTTGAAGGCCTCCACTTTTCCGAAAACGGTAAACGGGAGGTCTGCGCAAATGCGGCTTAACTTGATCAATGGCGTTTGGCCGATGGTATCGAGTACGCTCTCCTGGTACATAAATCCGAAGCGGTTAAGGTGAATGGGGAATGTCCCGCTAATCTGTTATAATAATAAGTATCTATTTATCAGGTCATTGCCCCGGGAAATCATATTTGGTTTTCGTACATTCTGTGTGCGCGTCTGCGCACACAGAATGTACGAAAACCAAATGAAATCCTTCGCGGCGAAGCCGCGGATACCACTGGTAAATAGATACTATAATAATACGTTTGAGCAATCAGCGGTTCAGTTGTTCGGGTAATTTGGAGGGAACTTAACGACGCAAAGTTAAATTTTTTTTGGAAAAAAGTAGCTTTCCTATCCAATTGCGGGGATTTTCGACGTTTCGGTGGCGTCAGTTATATCCGGTCAAAAACGAACGTGGTGCGGGAAAAATACCTAATTTTGCCCTGTTATTTTTGAGCCGCTTGTGTGGCTTTTCAACAGGCCTTATAATTGCAGGGTGCCAGTGAAGTTTCAACCTACCCGGTACGACGGGTTCAAACCAGCGATATGAATCGTGGGATTACGCTCAAAGCGCGGCTGATTCTCTATTACAAGGGCAAGATCCTGCTCCTGAAACAAACCCGCCCGAATGGGGGAAATTACTCGCTGGTCGGAGGGACGGTGGAGCCGGGTGAAACTGCCCGGCAGTCTTTGATCCGGGAAAGTTTTGAGGAAGCGGGGATTATCCTGCAGGAGAAAGACCTTCGGCTGGTACATGTATTGCATAAAGCCGGAAAGGGTCAGCAGCGGATAATCCTCTATTTTAAGGCGTACAAATGGGAGGGTAAACTCAAAGCACGCGAGACCCATAAATTTCATGAGGCAGAATGGTTTGATCTCGACCATTTACCCAAGAACCTCACCCAGACGGTGCGTAAAATCCTCGACGAATACCGGCACGGAAACCTCTATTCTGAGCAATAGCGCAGCGTCTGTCAGACTTGTTGCGACGGATTATGTAGGGGGAAAAGCGCCATTTTAACCCATAGCCTCCCGTTGCGACAAGTCGTCTATTTATTTGCAGAAGTAAAAATCCGGTTCCACCGGACGCCATTTTTAGCAGAGAACCAGATAAAGAGTGGTTTGCCCACGATATGGGTTTCCGGGATAAAGCCCCAGTATCTGGAATCTTCGGAATTATGGCGGTTATCGCCCATCGCCCAGTAGTAGTCCAGTTTGAACGTATAGGTATCTGTCTCCTTTCCGTTGATAAAGAACTTATCGGCGCGTTCTTCGAGGGTATTTCCTTCATATACCTGAATGGCACGGCGGTAGAGGGCGATATTGCTGCTGGAGAGTTTTACGGTAGCCCCCTTTTCAGGGATATAGACGGGCCCATAGTTGTCGAGTTTCCAGGCGCTGAAGTGGGCGGGGTCGTGGGGGAAGAGGTGGGTTGGTGAAGAGTAGAGATCGGAGTAGGGGAATTTTTCCACAACGATTTGCGGGTCCATTTCTTTGATACGGCGGACTTGCTCCTGGGTCAGGACGATGAGCATTTTATTGCCGGCATTTTCGCGGACGTCTTCGGCGGAGATCCCCCATTCGGGGAAGTTGCGTGTATTAATTGGGCCATTGGGGTTGGAGATGGTGTAGAAATGTTGCAGGAACCTGGATTGTGGGGCCTTTTTACCATTAATATATACGACTTGGTTGCGCAATTCGATAGAATCCCCTGGGGTGCCAATACAGCGTTTGATGTAATGGTCCATTTTATCCATGGGGCGGACGGTGAGCGGTTTTTGCCCGCTCTGCACAGAAGCGTTCACGAGGGGGTCGGCGATGCCCCTGCGGTAATCGTAAATACTCCAGGTACGTCCGGGAAATACATAGACGCTGTCTCCTTCCGGGTAGTTGAAGACGATAGGGTCGTTGCGCTTAATTTTTTCGAGCGGTTTGAGGCGGTTGTAAGCCAGTTGGGGTTTTGTGAGGTAAGATTCCCGCCCCAGCAGCGGGATGCGGTTGTGGAGCAAGGGGATCATTGCAACTGTTTGGGGCATCCGGATGCCATAGTGTGCTTTGCTTACGAAGAGGAAATCCCCCACCAGCAAAGAGTCTTCCATGGAAGGTGTCGGGATGACGTATGCTTCGATGAGGAACATACGGATGAAAGCGGCTGCGAACACGGCGAAGATAATGGCCTCTGCCCATTCCCGCAGCCCGCTTTTAACAAACTGCGGATTATCCTGGAGCAATTTGGCCACGGCGCGTTCGTTGCCGGATGCTTCCTGCAGTTGCCGGCGGAAACTGCGCTCATTTTCAAGTATAGGTCCCTGATATTTGTCTGTTTTGTTCAGCCCAAGGAATGCGAAATAGGCCGGGGCAAAGAGTACTGCCACGACGCTTTCCCAGAAAGTATGTTTCCCGAAAGACCGGGCCGCGTCCACGGCGAGGCCGGCATAGATGAAGATATTCACAATTGGGAAGAGCAGCCAGAGCGCGTGCAGGGGCTCCCGCCCTACCAGGCGGCACCATACGGCGAGGTTCAGGCCGGGCACGACGGCTTTCCATGGGGCCTGGCCTGCTTTTATGAACAAGGGCACGAGGCTGATACTCAAAACTGCATAGGCAAGCAGTATGGAGGTCCAAAAATTCATAGCGGATAGTTTATTTTTCTTACATTGCCGGTAAGGCCTGCTAATTCAGCTAAATCTCAAGCGGGCATAAAGATAAGCTGCAACTTTGAGATTATGGCAGGAATGCCGCGATCTAAAATTAATTTGACCGCAGGATGGCAGCGGAAGTCGCGTTGTTGTGTCCGGCGGGAAAGTATGATTACACAACCGGGGGGCAGTGGGGGTGCATAGCGGAGGGCGATTTGTGCAGGGGCAATCCGCTTTGCAGCAACCCCCCTTATTTTTCGGCATCGAGGATATCCCAGGTATGGTCGGACAGCATCCTCACAGAAGCGATAAAGTGCATAGGCGGCTTTGGGCCCCATTCCTTTGGCCCGATCATGGAGAGGATCTTTTGGCCATTATCGCGTTCGTAGAGGTGGTAGGTGAACCCGATCAGGGGCTCAAAGCCCATTTCGGCCAGATAAATCTGCTCGGAGATCGACACCCGTTCTTTGATTTTGCCGGCTTGTCGCGCCAGGAGTTCGATTTGCGCACGGATCTGATCCAACTGCATTTCCGTTTGCTGGTACATGGCTTCCACCGCACGCCCTTTTATTTTTCCTTTGTCCAGGGGCTGGATGAGGGCACCTCCTACACTATGGGCATAGGGCAGGAGGTGAGGGTTCCCGGCAACTTTGTCCGGGTCGATGGGGTTGACGAACTCCCCCTGGGTAGATGCGTTGTTGTCCATAGCATTGCATTAGCCCATATCAACACGGGACGACCTGTTTTGTTGTAGTAAACGTCGGATAAAGCCCACTGGCGGTTGTGGGCGGCCGGCATTTAGTTCAGGGAAAACGAGGAGCTGCCGGCGAGGAAACCCTTATTATAGACCTCTACCTTGTAGGTGCCCTTTTGGAAAACCGCTCCGGTTTTGAGGTTGGTACAAACCTGGGCGGCATTATTTTGGTAGTTGGTCTCTTTAGAGTGGGAGTAGCGGAGCTGGTCGCCATTTGAATTATTGACAAAGGCACCGGAATCCATTTCGCCGGAAGTAACCGTCTCGCCATTGGGTTTGATTACCCGGATGAGGAAGAGTTCCTGGCCAGGATCGGCAATTTCATTCGGCGTGGTATTGAAGCAGACGTCCAGACCGAGGGCATTTTTGGCTTTACGTGTTTTCTTTGCTTTCTCGTCTGTAGCGGTAATAGAGAAGCTGCCGACCTTGACGACGGAGGCGACATTCACTTTGCGGGAGAGGTTTTCGCGGGTTTTTTCCAGTTCCTGTTTTTCGTTGAGCAGCTGGGATTGGGAGGCGCTTAGCTGCTGGTTGCTCTGACGCTCGGATTCGAGGTTGGAGGTCAACTGTTCGTTTTGGTTGGAGAGCTCCGAGTTCTGGCTGTTCAGCAGTTCGTTTTGCTGACGGAGCTGGTTGATTTCGGCCAGGTATTGCTGTAACTGGGTGTTGAGGTTTTGGATTTGGAGGCGTGCTTTGGAAAGTTCGCCCTTATTGCGCAGGAGGGATTCAATTTGGCGTTTTTGCGCTGTCAGTTCCTTTTCTTTTTGGGTGATGAGGTCATTGAGTTCTGTATTGCTGCCGCGCAGGTTGTCCAGCTCGGTCAAAGCCTGATAGTACTGTTTTTCGAGTTCTGCGCGGAGTTTTTCCGTTTCGTCCACTTTTTCGTTCAGCGCGGTATTTTCTTGGCTTTGTTTGCTTTTATTGACCCAAAGGTACACATTGAGGGCCAGTAAAGCGACGATAATGAAGGCTGCTACGGTGAGCAGGGTATTTTGTTGGCTGTTGCCGGAATTTTTTGTGATATTTGACATGGTATTTTGTTTAAAATAAGCATAGCTGTAACGTTCTGTTGGCGGTTTAAATTGTTTACTGCCTGGGCTTTTTCTTTGCCGGGGCAAAAACCGCTTTACTGGGGGATCAGGTCGGGCCAAAGGCAGTGCTTTGTCCGGGCCGTGCGGCCCGGTACAACGCTTCGGCTGCTTTGTGCGGCGGAGCAACAATTCAGCCGAATTTGGCGATTTAATGTATAAACCCTTTTATTATGGAACAAGTTGATTTGACCAAGGTCCTTTTTCTGGACATTGAAACCGTCTCGGCATATCGGACCTTCGGGGAGCAGCCGGAATATTTCCAGGAGCTGTGGAGGCACCGCAGCCGTCAATGGGCCCAAGCGGCAGATTCGCCGGAGGAAGACGCGGCAGCCGCGTTGTATCGGGAGAAGGCGGGCATTTTTGCGGAATTTGGAAAAATCGTATGTATATCGGTGGGGGTTTTGGTGGAGGGGAAAAATGGAGAAGGGCTTCAGGTGCGGCTAAAATCGTTTGCCGGGGACGACGAGGCCGCTTTGCTGCGGGATTTTTGTGCCCTGCTTAATGAGCGCTATCCGAACCCGCGGGAGCATTACCTTTGCGGGCACAACATCAGGGAGTTTGATATTCCTTACCTCTGCCGCAGGATGGTGGTCCACCAGTTGCCTTTTCCTGCATTGATGGACCTCTCAGGGAAAAAACCCTGGGAAACCCTGCATCTGCTGGATACTATGGAATACTGGAAATTTGGGGATAAAAAGAGCTATACTTCGCTCAAGCTGCTTGCCGCACTATTGGATTTTCCATCGCCCAAGGACGATATTGACGGCAGCCAGGTTGGCCGGGTGTATTATGAGGAAAACGACTTGCCGCGGATTTCTTTTTATTGTGAAAAAGATGTACTTGCCACCATCCAGTTAACGCTGCGTTTTCGCAGGATGCCCGTTCTGGAAAGCGGGCAGGTGACCCATGTGGGGAGGGACGAGTAGCCATTTACCTGCAGATACTACGCCACCCCGGGCTGCAGGTTTGCCCGGCACTGTTCCAGCAGCCAGTTTTTGTGCGTCACGTTGGGGGTATTTTCGATTTTGATGTGCAGGGCGCTGATTTTCTCGGTCATGGGCTGCCTGCCGTAGTAAATCCCGTCCTCGGAACGATAGTTGACGAGTTTTCGGGCAAAGTTGAGAAAATTGCTGTACCCTTTTTTTTCGTCGGTGGTGATTTGGCGGTTGCGCAGGATGTAGATGCGCAAGGTGTCGAGCAGGTTGTAGAGCGCTTCCGTGTCGTCTTCCGCAAAATAGGTGCGCAGGAGTAAGAACGCAGTATTCAGGTGGTATTTGACATCTGTAAACTGGACTTTGAGCAGGGTCTCGCGCACCTTGCCGAACATTTTTTTGTGGTAAAACAGGTTGGCCAGGTTAAATGTATAAGCATTTTCCCTGCAATTGTCGGGAAGCTTATCCTTGAAATCTTCGAGAAAAATTTCTGTCCATTCAAAAGCTTTCAGGCTGCAGCCGAGCGTGGAGATGTTTTTGTAGTCCCATTCCGAGATGAACCCGTTTTCGAGGAGCAGGCCTTTTTCCAGGGCTTGTTTGAACAGGGCAAAGAGTTCCTGCTGATAGGTATTGTTGCCCGCATTGAGTTTCCGGATACAATAATTATTGGCGAACCGGTAGAGGTCGATCTGGGCAACGGAGGAAAGCTCGTCGAAGCGCTCGGCGAGCAAAGATTTCAGGTGCAGGTAATAGGACTCTTCGTGTTCGTAGCGCAGGGTGTGCAAAATGGTGTAGTACGTATCAATGGTTGGGTCGGCGGTGTATTTTTCCGGGTTTTTTTCTATGCCCAGGAGGATTTGGGGCAGGAAGCCCAGGTCGTACTGGACGTTCAGCAGGATGGAATGCGCGGTGAGGTGGCATGCGTGGCGGAGCTTTTCGACAAGGTAGAACCTGTCGAGGTGGTCCATCATTTTTTGGAGGGTCTGATGGGTTTTTGCACGTCGGCCAAACGTGCCCGCGTGATAGCCAAGGTGTACGTTCAGGCGGTATGCTGTATAGTGGTATTGTTCGTCCCGTGAAGGGCTGGTGTCGAGTTGCTTTTCCAGTTGTTTGACGCGGCTGCCGAACAGGTCGAACAGATTGCGCCGGTTGGCTTCTTCCAGGACGAGCAGGTCTTCCATATAGGTTTGGCGCTCAAAAGCCTCATAAGCCAGAAACCTCAGGAAGAGTTTTTTCAGGCTGGAGAGGTAATTATGAAGTTTCTGCTCGGCAAACGGTTCGTCCGGATGCAGTATTTTGAAGATTTCCTGCGGGGAGTACTGCCGGGCACCGTCCCTGGACTGCTGCAGGGCAATTTCGAGCAGCTCCTGCGTTTTCTGATGCTGGTTGATATAAGGTGAAAAAACAAACTGCCTGAATTTTTCCTGTTCCCGCGGGGTAAAAGACTCGAGATAAACAAATAACTTGTGCTGCTTCATGGGCATAAGGGGATTATCGTTGGTAAACGTCCCTACATATTATAATTGGTGCGGCCGTTACAAAACATCTGAAGGAGGGTTGGCCCCGGAGCATTCCGCTTACCGGCTATCGTCCGGCTTGCTGCCGTTACAGGGGTCCTGCTTTGTTTTTTCCATCTGTTTTTTCCAGGCATCGGCCCGGTCGCGGTCGCGTTTTTCCAGGTCGGCGACAAACTGCATAAAATTGATATCTTCTGTTTCGATATTGGCCTGGAGTTGCCGGAGCTTTACGACAATCGCATCGTCCTGATCCCCTGCCTTTTCGACCAGGTTTTTTATGGAAGTATCTAACTGGGGGTAAATTTCGAACATTTGGATAAGGTCCGTATTGCGGATTTTGATCATGTTCCTGCGTTCGTCCGCCGGCATATCCCGGGGCAGGCGGGCGTCTAGGGCGCTGGAGACTTCGTCCCAGAGGTTGAGGGTCTGTCGTTCCAGCATTTCTTTTTCGCAAAGAAGGGATTGGTAACGCCGGACGATACCTTCCCCCGCTTGTTCTGCGGATTTTCCAGCTTCTTTGGGTTGGCATCCGCCTACCAGAAAGAGAAGGCTGAACCCGCAGGCCAGCTGCCGGTATGTCGCCAGGTACTGCCTGGATATTATTTCGCGAGAGGACATAATCAGGAATTTCTTTTTTTAGCGCTATATTTCTTTCACAAACAAACAAAAAAAATCTTTTTAGAGAAATAAAATCATGAAAAATAAGAAAATAAAGATTATTTTTAGTTTAAAAAATTGAAAAACAATTGTTTAAGATTTAAACAATCAAATTTTTCATTCCAGTAATCGAAAAAAATGTACTATGCCGGTGGTGGGATAAATTAGACTTTTGTAATGTCAAAAGGAAGTAACAGCTACAAGTGAATCAAGAACAAGCGACACTCATGCAATGATAAATTCCTTGACAAATCAAAATCTCGTGTAATTTTTTTTGGGAATGCCAAAAGAGGTGTTCCTTGGTATGTAGATAGCCTCTCAAAGCTCTTTTTGGAAAGCCGGCTAGTTAACTAGCCGGTTTTTTTTATTTTTGGCCATTATTAATCGCGAATATAGGGACAAACACGGAAAGTCTCTGCTTCATCCGGCGGTTTTTATGTGACAGGTAGGTTGCGACGGGGCGGGGGTTGTGTCAGGAGTCTTTTTTTTGGTGCTTCGCACCAAATTATATTTTGAAAGAGAATATTCTGCCGCTGAAGGTGGCAAATTCTTTTTACACAACCCCGAAGCTTTCTAAGGGCGTACAGCGGCGCTGTATAGACCAGAACGGGCAATATCCCGATGGTTCCGCGCACAACAAGCCTGATATTTGGCCGCGGCAGTGGGTGGGCAATGACGGGCTGGCCACGAGGTTTTGTGCAGGCCGAAAGCCTTTAGTCCCTGGGTTTGTCCTGAATGAAAGTATCATGAAAAAACACTTGCTCTCCCCATCGTTGCTCGCTGCAGACTTCACGCGATTGAGGGAAGAAATACAGGTCATCAATGACAGCGAAGCAGACTGGCTGCACCTGGACGTCATGGACGGGCGCTTCGTTCCCAATATCACTTTTGGGATGGGCATTGTTGGGGCAGTCAATCAATTGTGTGCCAAGCCATTGGATGTGCATTTGATGATTGTGGAACCGGAGCGCTATGTCGAAGCATTTTGCGCTGCCGGGGCGGATATCGTCAGTGTACATTACGAAGCCTGCCCGCATTTACACCGTGTACTTCAGCAGATAAAAGCCTGCGGGGCAAAGGCGGGGATAGCGGTCAACCCGCATACGTCGGTGGAGTTGCTGGTGGATGTCCTGTGTGAGGCGGACCTTGTCTGCGTGATGTCGGTAAACCCTGGGTTTGGGGGGCAGCAATTTATTTACCAAACCCTTGCCAAAATCAGGCGGTTGCGCCGGATGGTGGAGGAACAGTGCCTGCCGGTACAAATTGAAGTGGATGGTGGGGTTGGGCTGCACAATGCCGGGGCCCTGCTTCAGGCGGGGGCGGATGTGCTGGTCGCGGGCAGCAGTGTATTCGGCGCCCCCGACCCCCGTCTGGTGATCCGAGAGATAAAAGCCATCGGTTCCGAACCAAGTAAATACTGATCTTTGAGCCCTGATTTCCCAACGTTTGATACTGTGTTAAATGGATATAAGGACCAGATTTTTTTTTCTGCTTTTTTTCTACGTGTGCCAGGTGCATGGCCTATTGGCCCAGGAAGACCGGAAGGCGACGGTAAGCGGTATCGTTTCGGACGCTGTGAGCGGGGAGCCGGTTGATTTCGTTACGATTTATATAAAAGGTACAAATACCTCGACAGAGTCTGCGGCAAACGGGCGCTATGTTTTACAGGTGCCTGCGGGGCAGGGGTGTACCGTGGTGTTCACGCGGATCGGGTACAAGGAATCCCCTGTGGCCGTGCGGGCGCTTCCTGCGCGGGGGAGTATCCAACTGGACGTCCAGCTGGCGCCTTCGGATACTGATCTGGAGGTGATTGTCACGGAAAGCCGTCTTGAAGGTGCGGGAATGGTTAGGGAAGGCATGGAACAGATGAAACTGCTGCCCAGCACGACCGGCAACCTGGAGAGCCTGCTGCCGCATATTGCACTGGGCGCGAGCAGCGGCACGGGGGGCGAGTTGAGTTCCCAGTACAACGTCCGGGGGGGCAATTACGACGAAAACCTGGTATATGTCAACGATTTTGAAATTTACAGGCCGCAACTGATCCGGGCAGGGCAGCAGGAGGGGTTGAGTTTTCCCAACCTCGATCTGGTCCGGGACCTTTCCTTTTCTTCCGGGGGGTTTGAAGCACGCTACGGGGACAAGCTCTCTTCCGTACTGGATATTAAGTATAAATTGCCCGATAGCCTGCGGGCATCTTTTGGGATGAGTTTTTTGGGCGGTTCCACGCATCTGGAAGGCAGCCTGCCCCTGGGCAAAGATGGGGGTTACCGCAAATTCCGCTATCTGGTCGGGGCCCGTTACAAGACTACGCGCTATCTGCTCGGCACCCTTGACGTAGAAGGGGAATATACCCCTAATTTTGCCGATATCCAGGCTTACCTCACGTATGACCTTTCCCGCGACCTCCAACTGGGTTTTCTTGGGAATTTCAACCGCTCGGAGTATCAGTTCAGCCCGGCGGTAAGGAGTACAGCTTTTGGGCTCATCAATTACGCGCTGCAACTCTTTTCTGTTTTTGAGGGTTCAGAGCGGGATTTGTTCACCACGGGTATGGGCGGTGTTTCGCTGACGTATCTGCCGGACCGGAAGCGCAACCCGCTTTTTCTGAAATTTCTGGCCTCTGATTTCCGTTCCGACGAACGGGAGCGGTTCGATATCATTGGCGACTACAGCCTCCGGCAGATCGAGAGCAACCTCGGCAGCGGCGGATTTGGGGAAGTAGTCGCGGAACTTGGCGCCGGTACGCAGCACCAGTACGTTCGCAACCTGCTGAACCTGCGCACCTGGAACCTCGAGCATCGCGGCGGGTGGGAGTTGCAGGTCTTGCCTAGGGCTGCGGGGGCCACGGCGGGGCATTTCTTTCAGTGGAGCGCGAAATACCAGCGTGAATCCATCGAAGACCGGATCAATGAGTGGGAGCGGCTGGACTCTGCAGGGTATTCCCTTCCGGACGTACCGGAGGAGGTATTGTTGTTCAGTGTATTGAAAACGCGGAACGAATTATTGTCAGACCGCTTCAGCGCTTTTTTTCAGCACACGTATTCCTATCGCGACAACGACCGTTACGAGCTGCGTGTATCGGCGGGCGCGCGGGGCGGTTACTGGTCGCTGAACCGGGAGTTTCTTTTTTCGCCGCGCGTACAGATGTTGTATAAACCCCTGAAGGGTAAAACGGATATTTCTTATCGCCTTGCGGGGGGCTATTATTTCCAGCCGCCCTTTTACCGGGAGCTCAGGCGGCCCGATGGTTCGGTCAACCCCGATCTGTTGGCCCAGAAATCGCTGCACATCGTCGGCGGGCTCACCCTCGATTTCTATCTCGGCAGGGCTTACCCCAAAAAATTCCGGCTGATCAGCGAGGCGTATTACAAGCGCCTTTGGGATATGGTATCTTATGAAATTGAGAACGTGCGCATCCGGTATTCCGGCGAGAACGACCTCAGCGGGTATGTCGCGGGCTGGGATATCCGGCTGAACGGGGAATTTGTTCCCGGCGCCGAATCCTGGATCAACCTCTCCTTCCTTCAGGCCAGGGAGCGGCTCAATGGTATTCAGCACCTGCGCCGCGAAATTGGTGCGGAAGAAGGCACGCCGGTGGGGTTTGTACCACGGCCCACCGACCAGTGGATGACGATGTCCATTTTTTTCCAGGATTACCTGCCGCAGAACGAAAATTTCAAGATGCACCTGAACTTTACGATGGGCACGGGCCTGCCCTTCGGATTGCGGGGCAACAACACGGTCTATCGCAACACCTACCGTTTTGATCCTTACCACCGGGTGGACATCGGCTTTTCTTTGTTGTTGTGGGACCGTCAGAACCCCGGCAGGCGAAAGCCGGATCATTTTCTGCGCTTTTCCCGCTCCGCATGGGCCAGCCTCGAGGTGTTTAACTTAATGCAGGTACAGAACCAGGCGGGCAACACCTGGATCAAAACGGTGTTCGGCCAGCAGTATGCTGTGCCCAATTATTTGACATCTAGGCGTTTAAACTTAAGGGTGCGCTTTGAGTTCTGATTTTGGGATGGCGCTTCGGCTCTTCTTTTGCGTATATCCAGGGCCCTTTCCCGGCCCGAAAAGCCTTCGTGCGGGTAACCGGCCCATTTTCCCACGGCGCTGATCCCCTGCATGCCAAAGTCTATTGTTCAACGGCTTTAAAACTTTGTCGAACTATGGCAAGAACCCATTTGGATCCTTCAACAGGAGATCATAGCCCCCGGGGGGGCGTCTCAATCGGTAAATTTTTCCTGCTGATCGTCATTGTCGCTATTATCCTGTATCTGTTGCAGGCAATCGGGCTTCCTGTCGTTTACCGCACGGATGAAACGGAGATTATCGAGCGTCCACATCGCTAAATATCCGGTAAGATACAGGCGAAATGCGCCCACTATGTCGCCGCATCGTAATAAGTCCAATAATTTAGGAAGCAAAGTTGGTTTATTATAAGAAAACAGCTAACTTTGCTCCCCGTTAAAAACCTCCTGTTTGCTTGTCAAAGGAAGGAGGTATGGCAAAACCACATAATTTTAACCGACATGTCCGTAAAAATCAGATTACAGCGCATGGGCCGCAAGAAGCGCCCGTTTTATCACCTGGTAGTTGCCGATTCGCGTTCTCCACGCGACGGGCGCTATATCGAGCGCCTGGGCACATACAACCCCATGACGAAGCCGGCCACGATCGAAATTGACCGCGACAAAACCTTTGAGTGGGTCATGAAAGGTGCCCAGCCAACGGAAACTGCAAAAGCAATCCTGCGTTTCAAAGGGGTTTATTTCCGCAAGCACCTGATGCGGGGCGTTCAGAAAGGTGCCATGACGCTGGAGGCCGCCATGGAACAGTACCAGCAGTGGGTGGACAAAAAGGAGACCCGGATCGCGGCACGCTTCGCCCAAACTGCGGCGGAGAAGGCCGCTTTCAACGCGATGGTGAATGGCACCCCCGCCCCTAAGCCCGCTCCGGCAGCGCCCGTGGTTCCGGAAGCCCCTGCTGAAGAAGCTGCGGCAGGTGCAACGGAAAGCCCGTCAGAAGAGTAGGCCATACGTTCCTGCCCTGAAAATGATCGTACGCGGCTGTATTTTTTTGTGCAAGTGTTGTAAGTTGTTAGCTTTCCGACTACATTTGTAGAAACAGGCTATACTTATATTTATGATATTCAGTGAACCTGGTAGTGCCATGATTTGCACTATCAGGTTTGCCTTTAAAAAGGCCTTCTATGTACGAATTAGACCAGTCATACCTGGACGAGCTCGAGCTGCTCGCAGGGGAGATCCAGGAATCTGAAGATCTGGAAAAATACCTGGATTCAGAAGAAGAAGCAGATTATACCAGGGTCAAGGAAATTTTCGAGCCAAGGATCGCCATGGTATATAACCGTGTTGCGAATGAAGACCCGCTGCAGTTGGTCCCGCTCGAATTGATCCTTCTGGATCCCGCGTTCGAGGGACTTTTCCTTCCTAAGATCCTGGGGTATTCGATTTTGCGGGGCGAGGTCAACGAAACGTACCGTTACATCCGGCCACAGGAACACTTCCAGGAAATCCTGCTGGCCATCTGCAATTCTGCTAATTTTGAAATACTCAAGCAACGGATCGGTCAATCCATTCAGGTAGGGTTTGCGCTAAGCAGTGATATCTGGGTGACGCACCTGATCAACAATATTCAGAATAAACGCATACGGTATTACCTCCAGGGGCAGAAAGTGGACAAGTTCCATTCGCTCGAAGAGCGTAAAAATGCGTATCTGCGGTATAAGCGGCAGTTTCGCAACGAAAATTTTGAAACGGCACGTTTCCCCGAGACTGCGCCGGAATTACCGGTGCTTTTCAACGGACTGAAGCGCTTCCTGATTTATCGTGCCGGCCTGCGTTTGTCCAATGCCAGTCTTACCGGCCCAATTATGGACTTTTTGCGCAATAAGGCTTTCGAAGGTACCCGGGAGCACCTCCAAGTCATGATGTTGTTTGTAATGTGGTATTCCGGCAGCCGGGACGTACAATCGGAGATCGCGGATATTTTCAGCCGCGTCCGTCGGTCGGTGCCTGATTTCAAGGAATCGTTCCTGCAATTCCTGCTCGAGCTGCACAACCACCCCGACCTCGTCCTTGGTCCTGAACAAGACCTCAACATGTCCCAGTTGGTGGACCAATCGGTGGGCGATGAACTCAGTGCGTTTTATGCCGTCATAGACGAGATCCACGGCACAGGTTATAACCAGCCCGAGACGCTTGAAGCGATAAAAGTATTCTATAACCAGCACGAGGGGCTCTCGGTGATCAACGAGTGCGTACGGATTACCGTGCGGCACTATTTTGACCAGTTTATCCAGAACCTGGAAACGACGGCCTATGTGGATTTTTTTGAAATCTGCAAGCTGATGCCGGCCTATATGGGTGTTTTTGCCAATCAGCACTTCAACCAGAGCCTGAAGGAAAATTCGCTGGCCTACGTCCAGCGTTTGTTAGCTGCTTACACAGATAAACGCGGGAAGGATTACCAGGATATCAAGCGTTTTGTTTCGACGGTTTTTGTTGATCTCGATTTCATCAAAGAAAAAGAGGTCGTGGAAATGTTCAAAACCCGGCGCAAGAAAAAAGACGCGGCCTAAACGGGCGCCTCTTTGCCGACGAATTTATACCCGACCCCGCGGATGGCATGGAAATGGACGGGGTTGCGGGAATCTTCTTCAAAATTCCGACGGAATTTCAGGATAAAGTTGTCAATTGTCCGGGTGCTCGGGAATACATCATATCCCCAGACCGACTGCAGGATTTGCTGTCTGGAGACTACCTCCCCTTCCCGGTCAATCAGTAGTTTGAGCAGCATGGCCTCTTTCTTGGTGAGGATAAATTTCCCCAGGGTCCCTTCTGCTTCGAAGGTGACGAAATTGATCCGGTTATTGCCAAAAACATATAATTCAGGGGTGTTTTCGAGGGTCCTTCCGCTGCGTCGCAGGAGTTTCTGCACCCGCAGGAGGAGTTCTTCGAGCACAAAAGGTTTGGTGAGGTAATCATCGGCGCCGCGTTTCAGGCCGGCGATGCGATCTGCGGCGGTGTCTTTGGCTGTGAGGAAAATAATCGGCGTCTCCAGGTCGCTGAGCCGTATTTGCGCACAGACCTGAAACCCGTCAATTTCCGGGAGCATTACATCCAATATGACCAGGTCAAAGTGTTGTTCCTGGAACAAGCGGAGGGCCTCTTTTCCGTTTTTCGCGCTTACAGCTTCATAGCCTTCGAGTTCTAGGTTGAGGCTTACCGCTTCGCGGATATTTTCCTCATCTTCGGCGAGCAGGATACGCATATATAATTGTATTTTAGGCTTATGCCTGGTTCAGGGCGAAAGGGCATATTTTCACAGCGTCTTTTGTATATCCGGATGCGTTCAGGCAGGCCCCCGGGCGGTTTCCCTTCGCGGCAGCTCTGGCAAAAACACTTCAAAAATACTGCCCTTGGGAAAATTATCAGATACCCGGATTTTGCCCTGGTGTGCTTTTACGAGTTGTTCTACGATGTACAGCCCCAGCCCTGTACCTTTCGAATTGCGGGTATCTTCATTGCCCAGGCGGTAAAATTTCTTAAATATACGGCGTTTTTCCAAATCGGGTATGCCCGGGCCCTGGTCGGCGACCAGGAGGACGAACCCTGCCGGCTTTTCAAGATAGGCAAGCCTTGTTGTAATCATAGGGGCCGGCTCATTGGAGTATTTTATGGCATTTTCCAGCAAATTCAGCACGATTGAGGTGAAGCCCAGCTTATCGCCATACCAGTGCGGAAGATTCATTTGATAGGACGTCGGGAAGCGCGTCCCGGGATATTTATCGTGGAGTTTGGCGATGATTTCGTCGAGAAGCCCCGGCAGGTAAATAGTTGAGTAGTCGGGTTGGTAGGCTGTTTCGAGTTTGGCGGAGAGGAGGAGGTTCTCGACCAGGAGATGGAGCCGCTCGGTGTCTTTGAGTGCGTTGGTGGATAATTTTTCGGTCTGTGTGCGGCCGAGCTCGCGTTTGAGCAGGGTTTCCAGGACGAGGCGTATAGAAGCAATAGGCGATTTCAGCTCATGGGTAATGGCGAGCAGGAAGTTTCGCCGTTGGGTCGCAGCGACCATTTCTTTCTGATACCCCCTGTTGATAAACCAAATTCCTGCGACGAGACTAAGGACGAATACCGCAGCCTCGCCGATAATCATGAGCTCCTGACGCCGGTAATGCTGCTCAAGGGCGCGGAATGCCTCCGTATCCTGAAAAGGGCGGAGGTTGTCCAGGAGCTTACGACCGTCCATTTCCCGGCGCAGCAACTCCTGTCGGGATTCAAACGCGTCGCGGTTTTTGGAAAAAAGCAGGATGGTCCACCAGGTAAAAGCCATCAGCATATAGGCGATCACAGCAAATGAAAGCAGGCGCAGCTGAATATTCCGTAGGTCTTCCATAAAAAAAAACTATAGCGCCAAGATACGAAATTTCAGTCCGGAACTTTTGGTTTTTGCCGGGAAGGTGTTTTTTTTGCCTGATATTTAGGGATTTAAGGAGATGTGTCGGATATTGTGATTTTCCGGCTTTTGATTGCCAAAGAAACGGACCAGGGAATGAAAACTACAGAAGTTGCGGAGAGTATTGCATTGCTGCTTCGGGAGAACGAGGTCGTCATGATTCCAGGGCTTGGGGGCTTCAGGGCGACATATTCGCCGGCCACAGTGGATCAGGTGCTCGGGGACTTGCGTCCGCCGGGGTTGCGCGTGGAGTTTGATGAAAACCTTGCCGCAAACGA